>JAUYFG010000247.1 GCA_030690985.1 Pseudomonadota bacterium | reverse complement strand
GGCTCGTGATTTCGTGGCATGGGCTGTAGGTTGGGCAAAGCGAAGCGTGCCCAACGAACCGCCGCGATGTTGGGCACGCTTCGCTTTGCCCAACCTACGTCACTACCGGTAGTGGGTGTGTGTGTTAACCCGATAAGCACGCATCAAACCAAGGGTTAAAGGCCAGTAAGATGGCGGAACTGGATTCCCGATAAAAGCACTCGGGAATGACGGATTCAAAACGGTTATGCGTGATTACTTATGCCGCGTTGGTAGATCGCGAAGACGCCGGGGGCGTCGCTGCGGATGCGTTCGATATCGCCGGACAGCATGGATTGCATGACCAGGCCCTGGATGGTGCCGATGAACAGGGTCGCGGCCGCCTGGGTATCCACTTCCGCAGCAATCTCAGCGCTCGCCTTGCCCTGTTCGATCAGCGCGCGTATCCGTTCCGCGTAACGCTGGATCAGGGTCTGCGCCATGCGCTTGGCCGGGCTGGCGTCGGCGCGCTGCAATTCGCCGAACATCATCCGTGGCACACCCGGGTGTTCGATGACGAATTCGACATGGCTCATGAACATGGCCCGCAGGGCGTCCAGAGGGGATTCGATGCCCCGCGCGGCGCGATCTATCCGGGTCAGAAGGCGATCCGCCATCCATTCCATCACCGCCTGCCAGATCGCGTCTTTCGACGGGAAGTGGCGAAACAGCGCCCCCTGGGTGACGTTCATGTGCCTGGCGATGGCCGCCGTGGTGATCTCGCTGGGGTTGACCGACCCCGCCAGCGCGACCACGGCCTCGACCGTCACGGCGCGGCGCTCGTCGGCGGGAAGGTGTTTGGGGTGCGTATCCATTGAAAAGCCATTAAAGGTAGTAAACGGTCACTATCTTACGCCCGTCGCCAGTTGATGCGGAGTTTCATCGTTGTTCGTCATGCTGAACAGTCACGCCTCGGCTAATGGGCAATTCGGGTTCATGTGAGCGCCTTGGTGCGTGGCGATGCCGGTCAGAAACGGTATTTGATGCCGACGGTCGTCGCGACCTGATCCTTGCTGCCCCCGGTCGCCACGATGGGGCTGTCGGCTGCGTCGCCGATCAGCCGCGTGTAGCGTAGCGAGGCAAAGCCGCCCCACTCTCGGCTGATCGCGTAATCGGCCGAGAGGCTGGCGCCGACCTGCTTGAAGCCCGATCCGGCAGCGTACTGGGTGATGCCGGAATTCACCGACTGTGCTGCGTCGATGCCGTAGAAGGTATTCATATAAGCCGTCGAGGCCCAGGCCGTGTCGAGGTTGGCGCGCAGACGCAAGTTCTGCGTGACCGGCATGCCATACCCGACGGAAAGGTTCACCGTCGCGCCGCCAACGCCGTTCGTGACATCCTTGCGGACATCGGCCCGCGCCTGCCAGCCGTCCTTGCGGAAGCGGATAAAACCGCCGGCATCGAAGCTGTGGTCGATGTCGCCCAGGCCGGTGAGCGCGGCGTTGTCGTCCGCATCGCGGCCTCGGCGCAGGGCCAGCAGCGGTCCGGCGCTGATGCTCAGGCCTTGCGCCGTCGTGTGCTTCCATAGGTTGGCGCCCGCCGTCATGCCGGTGAGAAAG
>JAUYFG010000223.1 GCA_030690985.1 Pseudomonadota bacterium | reverse complement strand
GCTTATCCGGTTGTCTCCCAAGCCCACTACCGGTAGTGACGTAGGTTGGGCAAAGCGAAGCGTGCCCAACGAACCGCCGCGTTGTTGGGCACGCTTCGCTTTGCCCAACCTACGGCGCCATGCCGCGAAATCACGGGCCACTACATCTAGTGTCATTGGGAGCTAACCCGATAAGCACGGTTTATTTGAGGAACAGGGCGCGCTTCGCAAGGGCTTTCAACGCCTTGAACATCAGATAGCGGAAATAGTCGCCATATTGGAGCTTGTCCGCCATCAGTTCCAGATGCTTGCGCGGCAGGGTGCTGCTCTTGGGCAGGGCCTTGAGAAACAGGCGTTCACTGGTCCTGGGAAACACCAGGGTGCGCAGGCGGTTGGCATGGTCGAAATCGCGGGTGATTTCCCGGTAGCGCGCCTGATAGCGGGGCAGGGCGTCACCGCCGCCGGCGGCCGCTTCGATGATGGCTTGCGCTGCGTACAGGCCGCTCTGCATGGCGAATGCGATGCCCTCGCCGGTGATGGGTTCCACCAGGCCGGCGGCGTCGCCGCAGAGCAGAACATGGCCACGGCCTGGCGTTTTCCGGTAGTCGCCGAAGGGCAGGTGGTGGCCCTTGATCTTCCCCTCGGGAATGCCGCCGAAGCGCGCCGTCAAAAACTCGTGGAACACCTTTTTCAACTCGGGGTTCTTCGCGTGCAGCCCGCCGATGCCGACCGTGAGCGTGTCCTTCTTGGGGAATACCCAGCCGTAGCCCCAGCGGGCCAGGCCGAAGATGATTTCCGGGTCATCGATCGGGACGGCGCACTGTGCGCGGTCGACCTCCATTTCCAGGGCGAAGGCGATGCGGTCGTGGTCGAAAGCTTTGCCGAACAGCGTTTTGGCGACCAGGCTGTTCACGCCGTCGGCGCCGATCAGAGTGTCGAAGGTGAATTCCGCGCCGGAGCGCAGGCGACCGGTTTTGCCGGCCAGATCCAGGGAAATGACGGTTTCGCCCTGGTAGTGCCGGGTTCCCTGGGCGATTGCCTGGTTCAGCAGGAAATGGTCGAAATCCAGACGCCGCGTGAAAAACAGCTCGCTGGCGTTGCTGACCTCGTTGAGCAATCGCTCCCGATGAAAGAATTTCACCCCATGCGCGGTGAAATCGATCACCGGGTCCCATGGCACCGCGAATATCCGGGAATAAATTTTCTTGCTGCGCAGGGTGAGCAGGCCGCCGCACAGTTTGTCGCGCGGGAAGACCGCCTTGTCGATCAGGGCGGTGTCGATGCCGTGGCTGGCCAGGGTATGGGCGGCGGCGGAACCGGCGGGGCCGCCACCGATGATGAGTGCCGTGTGATGTGTGCTCACGAGAACGGGCCTGTCTCTCTGGGTCGCGTGCGGGGCTGTTGGCGAGTGTATCGGCAAACCGTGGAAGCCGTGCCCGCTTGACCCCTTTGCACCAAGGGATGTCCCATGACATCCGTCAAGGCTGGCATAGCCGCTTGGCCTGACTATGCGCTCCCGTTTACCCTGAGGTTCACCATGGAAATCAACATTCCTGTTCACGACCACACGACCGCCGATGCCATCTATCCCTTTGATGCGCGCGGTATCGCCAAGCGTTTCCGCCACGCCGCCATCTTCGGCGCGCTGGATGCGCTAAACCCCGGCGAGCGCATGCGTTTCGTCAACGACCACAACCCCATCCCCCTCTTGCAGCAGATGCAGGCACGCTATGGTGATCGCGTCGAGATCAATTATCTCGACCAGGGCCAGCAGGGCGTGATGATCGACTTCATCGTCAAAGCCTCGTAATTCGGTGCTGGTCGCGCTCCTGGTTGCCACCCTGATTGCGCTGTTCGCCGGGCAGGCGCTGCCCAAGGCGATCAGTGTGGCGCCCGCGTTCTGGGCGCATGGGGTGCTGGCGCTGGGGGTGATGACCTTGATCACCGCCGCGATGCAGCACTTCGTGCCGGTGCTCACGCGCGGACGCGGCCCCGGTCGCTGGACGGCGCGATTGCCCTGGCTGATGACGGCATCGGGCGCGCTGGCGCTGCTGATATTCGCCGGCTGGTTGGATTTCTACTGGGTGCCGGTGGCGGCGGCACTGGCTTTGTTCGGCGCCGTGGCGATGATCGTCTGGATGCTGGACCGCGCGCGCAAGACACTGGGGCGCCCGCATCCCGGCCTCGACTGGTACGTCGCGGCCATGGCCTGTCTGGCGCTGGGCCTGATTGCCGCCCTGCTGATTCCGCTGTTGCCCGAATGGCATGCGCCTTTGCGTGTCTTCCATCTGCACATCAATTTATATGGCTTCATTGGCCTGACGGCAGTGGGCACCTTGCAGGTGCTGATGCCGACCGCCGCCAATCAATTTGATCCTCAGGCCGCCTCGCGCCTGCGTGGCGACCTGAAATGGGCCGTGTCCGGCAGCCTGATTCTGGCCATCGGCCAGGCCTGGCTGCCGCTCCTGGCCTGGCTGGGCGGCGCGCTCTGGGGCTGGGTGCTGGGCCGCATGCTCCTGGCCTGGTGGCGGCTGCATCGCAGCCACATTCTGGGCTTGCATGGCGCCGCGCCGGTGCTGTTGGCGGCCACCCTGGGCTTCGCCTTTGCCCTGATCGGCACGCTGCTGGAAATCGGTTCGCCCCTGACGCTGTTCCTGCCGGGCTTCCTCATGCCCCTGGTCACCGGCGCCGCCGGCCAACTGGCGCCGGTCTGGACCGAGCCCACCCGCCCGGTCGCCTGGCATCACTCGGCACGGATGCGCCTGACCCGCTGGAACGGTGCGCGCGCGCTGCTGTTCTTGTCCGCAGCGCTACTTCCCCTGTTCGGTTATCAATGTTCCGGCATGCCGGCCTTGACCGCGCTGGTCTGGTTCGGCATCGTGCTGGGTTTGTGGCTTTCAAGAGATTGATGTCTTAAATGTTGCCGGATCACGTGCATACCTTCGGCCAATGGCTGCTCGCCAAGTACGGCGAGCGCGTGCACAAGATCGCCATCGATGCGGGCTTTACCTGCCCGAATCGCGACGGCAGCAAAGGCATCGGCGGCTGCACCTTCTGCAACAACGCCTCGTTCAGCCCGAACGGCCGCGAATCCGTACCGCTCTCCGATCAGCTCGCTTCCGGCCGCAATGGCATTGACCGCTGCACCCGCGCCAAAAAATACCTCGCCTATTTCCAGGCTTACACCAACACCTACGCCGACGTGCAGAGCCTGCGCGCCCTGTACGACCAAGCCCTGGCGGTGGACGGCATGATCGGACTGTCAGTAGGCACCAGGCCGGATTGCGTGCCGCCGGCCGTGCTCGATCTCCTTGCGGAGTACCGCGACAGAGGCATGGAAGTCTGGCTGGAATTGGGCCTACAGTCCGCCTTCGACGAAAGTCTGGAAAAGGTGAACCGGGGCCACGGCCTCAAGGAATACATCCAGACCACCGTCGCCGCGCGTCGCCTGGGAATTCCCGTGTGTACCCATCTGATCGTCGGCATGCCCGGCGAAGACGGCTGGCATGCGCGCGAGAGCCTGGACATCGTGCTCGACATCGGCACCGACGGGCTCAAGTTGCATCCGCTGCATGTGGTGAAGGGCACGCAGTTGGCCAACCAGTGGCGGCGTGGGGAATACCCGCCGCTAGCGCTGGAGGAGTACATCCAGATTGCCTCCGATCTGATTGAACGCACGCCGTGGGAAGTGCTTTATCACCGCGTCACCGGCACCGCGCCGGCCAACCTGCTGCTGGCACCCACCTGGTGCAGCCAGAAATGGCCGGTGGTGAATGCCGTGGCCGCCGAGTTGCAACGGCGGGGAACGCGGCAGGGTAGCAAACTCACGTCTTATCAAAAGGTTACGGAAGAAAATGCCTGCATTGCTTGAACTCATCTGTCCGGCCGGTAGCCTGCCCGCGCTCAAGGCCGCCGTCGATAACGGTGCCGATGGCGTCTATCTGGGCCTCAAGGACAACACCAACGCGCGCAATTTTGCCGGCCTCAACTTCGATGCGAAGGCATTGGCCGAGGGCATCCGTTATGCCCATAACAAGGGCGTCAAGGTGCTCATGGCGCTCAACACCTATCCGCAACCGGCCACCATGCCACGCTGGCACCAGGCTATTGATATCGCCGCCGGGGTTGGCACAGGCGCGCCTCTGGATGCCATCATCCTGGCCGACCCCGGCCTCATGGCCTACGCGCGCAAGCATCACCCGAATCTGCGCCTGCATCTCTCGGTGCAGGGTTCCGCCACCAGCTACGAAGCGGTCAATTTCTACCGGGAACGTTTCGGCATCCAGCGCGCCGTGTTGCCGCGAGTGCTGTCGCTGCCGCAGGTGGAAAACGTGATCAACAACACCGACGTGGAAATCGAGTTGTTCGGCTTCGGCGGCCTTTGCGTGATGGTGGAAGGGCGCTGTCTGCTCTCCTCCTATGCCTGCGGCGATTCGCCCAACACCTTCGGCGCCTGCTCGCCCGGCCACGCGGTGCGCTGGCAACAGACGCCCAAGGGCATGGAAACCCGCCTCAACGGCGTGCTGATCGACCGCTATGCCGATGACGAGAAAGCCGGCTACCCGACCCTGTGCAAAGGCCGCTTCGACGTGCAGGGTGAGACCTATTACGCCCTGGAAGAGCCGACCAGCCTCAACAGCATGGAAATGCTGCCGGAGATGGCGCGACTCGGCATCGCCGCGATCAAAATCGAAGGCCGCCAGCGCAGCCCCGCTTATGTTGCCCAGGTGACGCAAGTCTGGCGCGCCGCCATTGACGCAGTGAAAAAAGACCAAGCCGCGTTCAAACCCAACCCGGCCTGGATGGCGCAACTCAACAAGGTTTCCGAGGGCAGCATGAGCACCCTCGGGGCGTATTACAGGCCGTGGAAATGAACCCTATCCGTCATTCCCGCGAACGCGGGAATCCAGTTTGTAGGCCTGATTGGAAAAACAATCAGATGAACGCTCTGGATTCCCGTCTGCGCGGGAATGACGGATAAACGATGGACGCACCTATGAAACTCTCCCTGGGCCCCCTCCTTTACTACTGGTCGCGCGAAGACACCCTGGCGTTCTATGAAGAAGCCGCCGGTTGGCCGTTGGACAGTATTTACCTTGGTGAAACCGTCTGTTCGCGCCGCCACCTGCTGCGCCTGTCCGACTGGCTGGAACTGGCGGAAAAGCTCACCGCCGCCGGTAAGGAAGTGGTGCTCTCGACGCAGACCCTGATCGAATCGGAATCCGACCTCAAAGCGCTGCGCAAGCTCATTGCCGATGGCCGTTTCCTGGTCGAGGCCAACGAATGGGGCGCGGTGCGCCTGCTGGCGGAAAAGGGTGCGCCCTTCGTGGCCGGTTCGACGCTCAATGCCTACAACCCGGATACCCTGGCCCTGCTCGGCGAACTGGGGGCAACGCGCTGGGTGCCACCGGTGGAAATGCCGCGTGAGATGCTGGCGTCGATGGCTGTTCCGGAAGGAATGGAAACCGAGCTGTTCACCTACGGCCGCCTGCCGCTGGCCTTCTCGGCGCGTTGTTTTACCGCCCGCCGCTACAACCTGCAAAAGGATGACTGCCAGTTCCGCTGTCTCGACCATCCGGACGGGCTGACCATGCGTACTCGCGAAAGCGAGGATTTTCTCACCCTCAACGGCATCCAGACCCAGTCGGCCAAGGTCATGAGCCTGTCGCACCGGGTCGACGAACTGCGCGCCGCCGGCATCGACCTCCTGCGCTTGTCGCCGCAGTCGCGGCATATGGGGCGGGTGGTGGACGTGTTCCGCGCCCTGCTCGCGGGCGACATCGCCGCCGCCGCCGCGCCGGAAAAACTCGACAAACTCATGCCCGGCCAACCTTGCGATGGCTACTGGCTGGGTGAGGCGGGGATGGCCTATCACCCGACGTAGGTTGGGCAAAGCGCAGCGTGCCCAACAAACCGTCGCAATGTTGGGCACGCTGCGCTTTGCCCAACCTACGAATTACCCGGAAACCACCATGAATCTGCCCACCTTCCCCAAACCCCTCGCCCGTCTCGTTGCCACGCTACCGTCCTGGCCGGCTTCGCGCGCCTTCGTGGCCGCCGGCAATCTGGCGGCCTGGCCTTCGCTGCGTGAACTGGACTGGTCGCACGTCGCCGGCCGGCGTTTCTGCGTGCATGTGCGCGATCTTGGCGTGAAGTTGCATTTCACGGTGCACGCCCATGGTTTCCGGGCGCTACACGATGGCCCAAGCGATGTCACCTTCACTTCCACTGCCCAGGATTTCGCTCGCCTGGCGCTCAGGTTGGAAGACCCGGATACCTTGTTCTTCAATCGTCGACTCCTGATCGAGGGCGACACTGACCTCGGCCTGATGGTGAAGAACATGCTCGACGCCGTGGAACTGGAAACCGCTGCCGCCGGCATGCCGGTCGGCCTGGGGCGAGTGGTCATGAAGCTGCACCAATTGGCGCTACGGTAGCGTGCGCCGTACGCACGAATGACTGACGTGCGCACGGCGCACGCTACGAGAATCCAACATGTCCTTCCCCGATTTCTTCGCTCAGATTCCCCCCTTGACCCTGCACGACGGCCTGGCCGAAGTGCTGGGCGCCGCCGCTGCCGGCGTCATCGAATACCGCTACGAGGATGTGGTGCGCCTGGCCGGGCATTCCTGCCCGACCGTGGCGGGCGCTTGGTTGCTGGCGCGGCATGGCCTGGCCGCGCTTTACCCGGACGCCCTGCCGGAACGTGGCCAGATTCGTGTGGAACTACGCGCCGCTCAGGATGCCGGCACCACCGGCGTGGTCGGCAGTGTGCTGGGCCTCGTCACCGGTGCGGCGGGGGAGGGCGGTTTCAAAGGCCTGGGCGCTCGCTTCGGCCGCCGCGACCTGTTGCATTACGGGGTGGAGATGCCGGCCGAAGTACGCTTCACCCGGCTGGATAGCGGCGCCGCCGTGCTGCTGGAATACCACCCGGAAGCCGTGCCCCCGGCCGCCGGAATGCAGACACTGATGCCGCGCGTCGTGAGCGGCCAGGCCGATGCCTTCGAGCGCGCCGAATTTGCGCGGCTATGGCAGGAGCGGGTGCAGCGGATACTGCTGGATCATGCGGAAGATCCGGCGCTGGTGAAAGCCAGGCCCGAGGGCGCCGCGTAGGAGCGGGCTTGCCCGCGATGCAACCGTTGCAATCGCGGGCAAGCCCGCTCCTACTTGATGCCCGCCAGCAACCAGTGATAGACCTTCATCCGGTTGGCCATGATGGTGCCGTCCTTCGCCGCCTCCAGCACTGCGCAACCGGGTTCCTTGAGGTGGCGGCAGTTGTAGAAGCGGCACTCGCCGTGGCGGCTGTGGATTTCCGGGAAGGCCGCCATGAGGCTGGCCAGGTTGAGATGTTTGAGGCCGAATTCCTGCATGCCGGGGGAGTCGATCAAGGCGCCGCCGCCACTGGGCAGGCGAAATAGACGCGCATGCGTGGTCGTGTGCTTTCCTGCATCCAGGGCCAGTGAAATTTCACCCGTGGTGGCATTGGCATCCGGCACCAGGCGGTTGAGCAGGGTGCTTTTGCCGACGCCGGAGGCGCCCACAAACACGGTGGTTTGGTCCGCCAGACGTTGTTCCAGCGCGGCCACGTCTTCCCGCGCCGATACCAGCAACAGGGGATAACCGAGTTCGGCGTAGGGCGCGAGGGCGCGCGCCAGCGCTTCGGTTTCCGGCAGATCGGCCTTGTTCAGCACGATCAGTGCGGGAATCTCCGCCACCTCGCACGCCACCAGGCAGCGGATCAGCAACTCCTCGTTGAACGCCGGCACCGCCGCCACGACGATGGCGGCCTGGTCGATATTGGCGGCGAGCAGTTTGCTGCGGAATTCATCGGAGCGGTAAAGCAGGTTGCGGCGCGGTTCGATGGTTTCGATGACGCCCTTGCCGGCACTGGTGGAGGTGAACGTGACACTGTCTCCGCAAGCCACGCCGCCTTTTTTGCCACGGGTGACGCATTCGATGACGCCGCAGTGATCACCTTCTCCGCCATCCACCAGGAAATGGTGGCCGTGGACGGCGACGACTCTGCCTTGCATCAAAGCGTGAACAGCGCGTCGATCTTCGCGGCGCAGATGAAGTCGGATTCGGATATCCCGTCGATGGCGTGGGTGATGTATTCCACCCGGCAGGTGTTGTAGCCCACCGCCAGGTCGGGGTGGTGTCCCTGCTGGTGCGAGACCCAGGCCACGGCGTTGACGAAGGTCATGGTGAGGTAGTGGTCGGCAAACTCGAAGTCGCGCCGTAGTTTGCCGTCCGCCACTTGCCAGTCGCCGGCGAGCTGGGGCATGAGGGCGCTGATTTCATCCGGGTTGAGCGGCGCGATGCCGCCCTCGCAGGGCTTGCACTTGCCTTTGGTGAGATCGCAGAAGGTATCGGTCATGGGTGTAAGGGGTGAGGTGTGAGGAGACTCGTAGGTTGGGCAAAGCGCAGCGTGCCCAACATCGCGGCGATTTGTTGGGCACGCTGCGCTTTGCCCAACCTACCAATGCGGGCGCGCTACTCGTTATTTGAACTTGTAGAACGTGCCGTTCAGGTGCGCGCCGATGTTCAGCTCGTCTTCCGGGAACAGGTTGTTGCCCAGGTTGGCGTTGCAGGTGGTAATCATCTGGGCCAGGCTGGCTGCGGATTTCACGCGGTGGTCGGCGCGGGTGTAGATCTTGCCGGCATCGCCATTGAAGCGGGAGGCATGGCAAGCATTGCATTGCTTGTCATGGGTGGCTTTGCCGGCTTTGGCATCGCCCTTGTCGAAGGGGGCGGCGAAGGCGGGGGCGCTGAGCAAGGCGAGTAGGGCGATCAGGGTCTTCATGGGGTTCCTCTCTGGTGGTTCGCGTAAAAAGACGCCGGCTGGAAGCCGGCGCTACATATCCCTCAAGCAGGTTGGGACGGGGCTAATACCTGAGCATGATACTCAAGTTTGGCGATCCGTTCGACCGCCTTCGGGTGGCTGTCATAGAACAACGAGTAGATCGGGTCCGGCGTCAGCGTGGCGGCATTGTCGCGGTACAGGCGGACCAGGGCGGCGATCAGGTGTTCGGGTTGACTGTGGTTGGCGGCGAAGGCGTCGGCCTCGAATTCGTGTTTGCGCGAATACAGGCTCATCAACGGGGTCATCGGGAACAGGAACACCGGCAGGGCCAGGAAGAACAGGGCCAGTGCGACCGCATCGGAAGGCGTCGCCACGCCCAGGCCGGCGTAGAACCAGGGGGCTTGTTTCAGCCAGGCCAGCATGGCCAGCATTCCCAGCGAGAGGACGAACATCAGGGCGATGCGCTTGACGATGTGGCGGTGCTTGAAATGCCCCAGTTCATGTGCCAGCACAGCCTCGATCTGCTCCGGGTTCAACTGATTGAGCAGGGTGTCGAAAAAGACGATGCGTTTGTGCTTGCCCAGGCCGGTGAAATAGGCGTTGCCGTGGCTGGAGCGGCGTGAGCCGTCCATCACGAAGACGCCGCTGGCGGTAAAGCCGGCGCGCTGCAACAGCGCTTCGATACGGGCTTTCAGGGTGGCGTCTTCGAGCGGCGTGAATTTGTTGAACAGTGGCGCGATCACGGTGGGGTAGAGCATCAGGATCAGCAGATTGAAGCCCATCCATACCCCCCAGACCCAGATCCACCAGGCCTCGCCCATGATGCCCATGAGCCAGAGCACCAGCAGGATCAGCGGGCCGCCGATGGCCAGGCCGAGCACGGCCTGCTTGGCGAGGTCGGCCGCGAAGCCGGCGGCGGTCTGCCGGTTGAAGCCGAAGCGCGCCTCGATGCTGAACTGGTGATAGAGATTGAGCGGCAGTTCCACCAGGGCGCCGATCAGAAACAGGCCCAGCAGCAGGGCGGTGCCGGCGAACAGCGGGGTGAGTGTCGGCAAATGCGGCGAAACCAGCAGATCGTTGAGCCACTGCAAGCCGCCGCCCAGGGTGAACGCCAGCAGCAGGCCGGCTTCCACGGCCAGATGCAGCAAGCCCAGGCGAGCTTTGGCCAGGGTGTAGTCGGCTGCCTTGCGGTGGTCCTCGACCGGGATGCGGGCGGCGAATACCGCCGGCGGCAGCGCGCGATGCTGCCGGACATGGCGCATCTGGCGCAGCAGCAACCACAGCTTCAGGCCGAAGGCGAGGATCAGGGCTGCGAGAAAAATGCTTTTAAATGAAGGCATTAGGAGTGCTTTCTACAAGGGACGGGCGATTATGCCACAATGCCCGCCCCGCCCTTCAGGGCTGTAAAGGATCGATAAACGTGGCACAGAACGATACCCACCTGGTCTGGATCGACATGGAAATGTCCGGTCTGGAACCTGATAGCGACAGCGTCCTGGAAGTGGCGCTGATCGTCACCGACAAGGATCTCAACCTGGTCGAAGAAGGCCCGGTGCTGGTAGTGCACCAAAGCGACGCGGTACTGGATGCGATGGACAACTGGAACAAGGGCACTCACGGCAAATCCGGGCTGATCGACAAGGTGAAAGCCTCCACGCTGTCCGACGCGGACGTGGAAGCGAAAATGATCGAATTCATGAAAAAACATGTGGGTGAGCGCAAATCGCCCATGTGCGGCAATTCCATCTGCCAGGATCGTCGTTTCCTGGCGCGCCACATGCCCAAGCTGGAAGCCTGGTTCCACTACCGCAACCTGGATGTCTCCACCCTGAAGGAACTGGCCGCGCGCTGGCGTCCGGAACTCAAGGACGGTTTCAAGAAGGCCAACAGCCACACCGCCCTGGCCGACATTCAGGAATCCATCGAAGAGTTGAAGTATTACCGCGACACTTTTATTCGGATGGCCCCGTAGGAGCGGGCTTGCCCGCGATACGGCCGTTGCAATCGCGGGCAAGCCCGCTCCTACGAACCAGGCTTGTTTCACGCTAACGGAGTCCCCCCATGAAACCCGGTACGCCCTTCGTCATTGAAGTCAACCCGCGTTTGCCGCGCCGCCTGGCGCGTTTGTCCGAACTGGCGGAGAACCTCTGGTATGCCTGGGATCGCCCCACGCGCACACTGTTCGCGCGTCTCCATCCCGGTCTCTGGGATGCCGTCGGCCACAATCCGAAAGCGTTCCTGAAGCGGGTGGACGAGGAGCGCCTGACCGAGGCGGCGGAGGATCACATCTTCCTGGGCAACTACAACCGCGTGCTGTCTTCGTTCGACACCTATATGAGCGAGCCGCTGCGGCGCGATCTGCCGCTGGATTTGAAACCGGGCGACCTGATCGCCTATTTCTGCGCGGAATTCGGCTTCCATGAAAGCTTCCCGGTGTACTCGGGGGGCCTGGGCATCCTTGCCGGCGACCACTGCAAATCCGCTTCCGACCTGCGCCTGCCGTTCGTGGCAGTGGGCTTGCTGTATCGCCAGGGCTATTTCCATCAGCGCATCGATAACGACGGCAACCAGATCGCCAATTACACCGATTCCGATTTCGACGATCTGCCGATCCGCCCCGCGCTGGGTGAGGACGGTAGCGAAATCCATGTCCAGATCGAATTGCCCGGCCGCAGCCTGGAAGTGAAAGTATGGGAAGCGCTGATCGGCCATGTCCGCCTTTATTTGCTGGATACCGACCTGCCGTCCAACAGCCAGCAAGACCGCTACATCACCCACCAGCTCTATGGCGGCGACAAGCACACCCGCATCCAGCAGGAAATCGTCCTCGGCATCGGCGGCATGCGTGCCCTGGCCGCGCTCGACGTCAAACCCACCACCTATCACATCAACGAAGGCCATGCCGCCTTCCTGGTTCTGGAGCGTATTCGCCGCAAGGTGAAGGCTGGGCTGTCCTACCATGCCGCGCTGGAAGCCGTGGCCGCCTCGACGGTATTCACCACCCACACCCCGGTGCCGGCCGGCCACGATCACTTCGCCGAAGACATGATCTGGGACTATTTCAGCCATTGCTGCGCCGACCTGGGGGTCTCGCGGGAAGAATTCATGCGTCTGGGCGGCGCCGGCCACGGCGAGGATTTCAACATGACTCGTCTGGCCCTGAATGGCTCGCGTCATCACAACGGCGTCTCGCGCATTCACGGCAATGTTTCCTCGCGCATCCTGGCGGATATGTGGCCGCAGGTTTCCGAGGACGAGTCGCCGATGGTCTACATCACCAACGGGGTGCATGTGGCGTCTTTTCTGGCGCAGGAATGGCAGGATCTGTTCGACAACAAGCTGGGTTATGAATGGCGCCGGCGCATGTGCGAGCCGGCGTTCTGGCAGAAAGTGGGCGCCATTCCCGACCACCACTTCTGGTCGGTCCACCAGGGCCTGAAGGCGCAGATGCTCTACTCGGTGCGTTACCGCATCACCCAGCAGCACCTGCGCAACCACGGCTCCGAGGCGCACCTGGAGCGGATGCTCAAGCTCGCCAACCCGCTCGACCCCAACGTCCTCACCATCGGCTTCGGGCGGCGCTTCGCCACCTACAAGCGCGCCACCCTGATCTTCGAGAACATGGACTGGCTGCGCCAGATCATCAACGACGAGAGCCGCCCGGTCCTGTTTATTTTCGCCGGCAAGGCGCACCCGGCCGACAAGCCCGGACAGGAACTGATCCGCCGCATCCACGAGATTTCCCGTTGGCCGGAGTTCGAAGGCAAGTTCCTGATGGTGGAAGGCTATGACCTCGGCTTCGCGCGCCGCCTGGTGGCCGGCTGCGACGTCTGGCTGAACAACCCCATCTACCCGCTGGAAGCCTCAGGCACCTCCGGCATGAAGGCGGCCATGAACGGCGTGCTCAACCTCTCGGTCACCGACGGCTGGTGGGACGAGGGCTACGAGCCCGGCAACGGCTGGGCGATCAAACCGGCGCCCGAGTACTACGACGACGCCCGGCGCAACCGCGAGGACAGCCAGACCCTCTACGAATTGCTGCAAGACCAGGTCATTCCCCTGTATTACCGGCGCCAGGAACTGGGCTTCTCGGGGGAATGGGTGACGATGGCCAAGCGCTCCATTGCCACCTTGCTGCCCGCCTTCAACGCCACCCGCATGGTCATGCAGTACGCCAACAAGTTCTATGCACCCGCCAGCCGGCAATGGCGCCGCTACTCGGAAGGCGGGTTCGCCGCAGCCCAGGGGCTGGCTGCCTGGAAGGTCAAGGTGCGTCTCGCCTGGGGGGGCGTGGCCCTGCGCCGCCTCGACGACCCGAAGAAACGTATTACCTTTGGCGAAAGCCTGGAAATCAAGGCCGTGGTGAACCTCAACGGCCTCGCCCCGGATGACGTGCGGGTCGAAGTACTGATGGGACGCGCCTCGAAAAATGGCCAGGACAAGGATCTCGATGCCGTGCCGCTGAATCCGGATGGCTGGGAAGGCCAGGAATGCGTCTACAAACTGGAACTCACCCCGGAACTGTGTGGCCGCCTGCTTTACCGGGTGCGCGTGTATCCGGTTCACGGCCTGCTCACCCATCCGTTCGAGATGGGGTTGATGGTATGGCTGTGATTTGCGATTTCGGATTTTCGATTGCGGATTTCGGATTTCGGATTTTTCTCGCGCGGCTGCGCCGCGCCTGACATCCGCAATCCGAAATCCGAAATCCGAAATCGCCCTAAATCCGAAATCGCCTTACTCCGGCTGAATTTCCACCAGCACCTGATCCGGCGTCACCGTATCGCCCTTGGCGACATGGATGCCGACCACCGTGCCGGTGACGGCGGACTGGATTTCGTTTTCCATCTTCATCGCTTCGATCACCAGCACGCCGTCGCCCGCGTTGACCTTCTGGCCGATCTTGACCAGAACATCGACGATGGTGCCGGGCATGGCGGTGGTGACGTGGCCGGCGTGGGTCGGACGTGGCCGTCCCTTGGAAGCGCCGCCCGCGTTCTTCTTGCCGGCACTGGTGCGAGCGCCACCGCCGGGGGTGACTTCGATCTCGTCGAGTGTTTCCACTCGCACTTCCTCGGAAACGCCGTCGACATGGACGAAGAAGGGACGCACCCCCTCGCCGGCGTGGCCGGTGCCGCTGATGCGAATGTGATAGGTCTCGCCATGCAGGGTGACATTGAACTCGCTGGGCGCGAAGAAGGCCGGGCAGGAGGCGGCTTCTCGCGCGTCGGGTGGCAGCAGCGGTTCCGGCGTCAGGGTACCGGCGGCGCGTTCCTGCAGGAACGCGCGGGCCAGGTCGGGGAACATGGCGTAGGTCAGCACATCCTCGTCGGACTTGGTCAGGCCTTCGGCTTCGCCGCGCAGTTTGTCGAGTTCATCGCTGATCTGGTCGGCGGGGCGACAGGTGATGGCTTCCTGGTTGCCCACAGCCATCTTCTTCACTTCTTCGTTGACCTTGCCGGGAGCGGCGCCGTAGCGGCCAAGCAGGTAGTTTTTTACCTCGTTGGTGACCGATTTATAGCGGCCACCGGTGAGCACATTGAGCACGGCCTGGGTACCGACGATCTGCGAGGTGGGCGTAACCAGGGGCGGGTAGCCGAGGTCTTCACGCACCCGTGGGATTTCCAGCATGACGTCGTCCATGCGGTTGAGCGCGCCCTGTTCCTTCAGTTGGTTGGACAGGTTGGAGATCATGCCGCCGGGCACTTGGGAAACCAGGATGCGGGTATCGACCAGGTGGGTATCCATCTCGAACTGCCAGTATTTCTTCCGCACCTCGCGGAAGTAGGCGGAGATTTCCTGGAGCAGTTGCAGATCGAGGCCGGTGTCGTATTGCGAGCCTTGCAGGGCCGCGACCATGCTTTCCGTGGTGGCATGGCTGGCGCCTTCCGAGAACGCGGAATTGCAGCAGTCGATGATGTCGGCGCCGGCTTCCACGGCTTTCATGTGCACCATGGTCGAAAGGCCGGCGGTGGCGTGGCTGTGGGTGTTGATGGGCAGGTTGGTGGCCGCCTTGACGGCTTTCACCAGGTCAAACGCGGCATAAGGGGTAAGCAGGCCGGCCATGTCCTTGATGGCGATGGAATCCACACCCATTTCCGCCAGGGTTTTTGCCATTTCCACGAAGTAGGCGACGTTGTGCACCGGGCTGACGGTGTAGGAAATCGCGCCCTGGGCGTGCTTGCCGGACTTCTTCACCGCCTCGATGGACACGCGCATGTTGCGGGTGTCGTTCATGGCATCGAACACGCGAAATATATCGACGCCGTTGTCGGCGGATTTCTGCACGAAGGCACGCACCACATCGTCGGCATAGTGCCGGTAGCCGAGCAGGTTCTGGCCGCGCAGCAGCATGTTGATCTGGGTATTGGGCAGGGCGCGGCGCAGTTTCTTCAGGCGTTCCCACGGGTCTTCCTTGAGGAAGCGCACACAGGCGTCGAAGGTGGCGCCACCCCAGGCTTCCAGAGACCAGAAGCCGACCCGGTCGAGTTTGCCGCAGATCGGCAGCATGTCCTCGGTGCGCATGCGGGTGGCGATGAGGGACTGGTGGCCGTCACGCAGGACGAGTTCGGAGATGTGTACTTTTGCCATGGTTCAGTAGGTCCGTTACACGTTACATGCCGAGATGGGCGGCGATGGCCGCAGAGATGGCGGCGGCGGTCAGCTCCGGGGGGCGCCGAACCGCGTAGTTCAGGAGTTCCGGGTGGGCTTCCACAAAGCTGGTGTTGAAGCGCCCGGAGCGGAATTCCTCGTTCTTGAGGATTTCCTTGTAGTACGGAATGGTGGTCTTCACGCCATAGACGACCATGTCGTCCAGGGTACGCAGGCCGCGCGCGATGACGCTGTCCCAATTCAGTGCCCAGACCGTGATCTTGGCGCACATCGAGTCGTAATACGGCGGAATGACATAGCCGGAATAGATCGCCGCGTCGGTACGTACACCGGGGCCACCTGGCGCGTAGTAGCGGGAGATGCGGCCGAAGCTGGGCAGGAAACCGTTCTGCGGGTCTTCCGCGTTGATCCGGAATTCCATGGCGAAACCACGGTGGTGGATGTCTTCCTGCTTGTATTGCAGCGGCAGGCCATCGGCGATGCGGATCTGTTCCTGGACGATGTCGATGCCGGTGATGGTTTCCGTAATCGTGTGTTCCACCTGGAGACGGGTGTTCATTTCCATGAAATAGAACTGGTTGTCGGCATCGAGCAGGAATTCCACCGTGCCGGCGTTCTCGTACCCCACCGTCCTGGCCGCGCGCACCGCCAGCTTGCCGATGTATTCGCGCTGCGCTTCGGTGAGTTGCGGCGAGGGAGCGATTTCAATCAGTTTCTGGTTGCGCCGCTGGATCGAGCAGTCGCGTTCATACAGATGCACGGTGTTGCCGTGGGAATCGCCGATAACCTGCACTTCGATGTGCTTGGGATTGACCACGCACTTTTCGATGAATATTTCCGGCTTGCCGAATGCTTTGCTGGCTTCCGAGACGACACGCTCGAAGTTCTTCATCAGGTCGGCTTCGGAGTCGCAACGGCGGATACCGCGCCCGCCACCGCCGTTGGTGGCCTTGAGCATGACCGGATAGCCGATGCCTTTCGCCAGATCGCGGGCTTCCTCAACGCTTGCAAGGTTGTGGTCGGAACCGGGGATCACTGGAATGCCGGCCTTGATCATGGCCAGTCGCGCCTGGATCTTGTCGCCCATCTGGCGAATGACCTTGGGCGAAGGGCCGATGAACTTGATGCCGCGGCGCGCGCAGACTTCGGCGATTACCGGATTTTCGGAAAGGAAACCATAGCCGGGATGCAGGGCATCGCAGCCCGAAGCCACGGCCAGGTTCACGATATTGTGGGCATTGAGGTAGCCCACCACGGGGTCGGAACCGATGTTGTAAGCCTCGTCCGCTTTCTTGACATGAAGGGCGCTGCGATCGGCATCGGTGTATATCGCTACCGACTTGATGCCCAGTTCCTTGCACGCACGCACGATGCGAACCGCGATTTCACCCCGATTGGCGATGAGTATCTTGCGAATCACGCTGGAGACGTTTTTTGACATTGGGAGCCGCGCACAATATCATTATCGGCTTATGTCTGCACAGACCGTGATGGATCCCATTCGCTTCGCCAGAGAAGCAGCCAGTTATGCCGGCGAAATTGCTTTGGCGGAGATGGATCGCTTGCGGGATGAACTTGCCGGCGATCAAGGTAAGGTGGTGTATCGCCTGACAGGTGCATTGGTGGGAGGTCGTCCCGCCTTGCGTCTTCTGATCGATGCGAATCCGACCCTGATCTGCCAGCGATGCCTCACTCCGTATGTTCATTCCCTGCATTCCGAGGGGGTGATTTTCCTGGCCCGCAATGATGCGGAACTGGAGCGCTGGGAACGCCTCGATCCGCTGCTGGATGCGATCGTGGCCGAAGAGCGTACAGATGTGCGGACGCTGGTTGAAGACGAACTTTTACTGAGCCTGCCGGTAGTCCCTCTACATGAGGAAGATGACTGCCCAAGGCGTGATGATTACCTAGGAGAGCACTGATGGCCGTTCAACAGAATAAACAATCCCCGTCCAAGCGTGGTATGCGTCGTTCCCATGACTTCCTGACCGTTCCCGGCACCGCCGTGGAGCCCACCACCGGCGAAACGCATCTGCGCCACCACATCAGCCCGAATGGCTTCTATCGTGGCCGCAAAGTGGTCAACACCAAGGGCGACAATAGCTGACTCTCCGCCATGCGCCTGTCCTGATCGATCCCGGATTCCTCGATGGGCGAGGCATCTGTAGCGCCGGCATCCTGCCGGCGTTTTTGGACTGCGCAGGCGGGCCGGCAGAGATGCCGGCGCTACTTCGGGTGGGTTGACCGCATATGCGTGAAATCACGATAGCCATCGACGCCATGGGGGGCGACCACGGCCCTCATGTCACCGTCAAGGCGGCTCTGAATATTCTGCGCCGTGAGGACGACGTCAATATCGTCCTGATCGGCCTGCAAGACGCTATCCATGCGGAATTGAAATTGCACCGGGCGCAGGTGGGCACGCGTCTGCGCGTCCACCATGCCACGGAAGTGGTGAAGATGGACGACCCCTTGTCTGTCGCATTGCGCGGCAAGAAAGACTCTTCGATGCGCGTGACCGCCGATCTGGTCAAGCGTGGTGAAGCGGATGCCGGTGTCTCCGCCGGCAACACCGGCGCCCTCATGGCGGTCTCGCGTTTTGTTCTGAAGACATTGCCTGGCATCAGTCGCCCCGCCATCGCCTCCACCCTGCCTTCCCATACTGGTTGTACCTACATGCTCGACCTTGGCGCCAACGTCAATTGCACCGCCGAGAACCTGCTGCAATTCGGCATCATGGGTTCGGCCCTGTGTGCGGCCATCGAGCACAAGGAAAAGCCCAGCATTGGCCTGCTCAATGTCGGCGAAGAAGAAATCAAGGGCAACGATGTGGTGAAACAGGCCAGCGAAATGCTCAAGTCCAGTGGCCTCAACTTCTATGGCAATGTGGAAGGCGACGACATCTACAAAGGCACGGTGGACGTGGTGGTTTGCGATGGTTTTGTCGGCAATGTGGCGCTGAAAACATCTGAAGGCCTGGCCAAGCTCATCGCCGAGGTGTTGCGCCGGGAATTCAAGAATAATCTGCTTACCCGCGTGGCCGGCATCATCGCATTGCCGGTGATACGCGCCTTCAAGCGCAAGATGGACCCACGCCGTTACAACGGTGCCACCCTGTTGGGTTTGAACGGCGTCATCATCAAGAGCCACGGCTCGGCCGATGTCTTCGCCTTTGAACAGGCCATCCTCAAAGCACTGGAAGAAGTACGCGGCGGCTTGTTGCGCCGCATCGCCGACCAGGTCGATGCCCATAACGGCAAATCAGCCGAAGGAGTTCCGGCGTGAGCAATGCTCGCATCATCGGGACCGGCAGCTATCTGCCGGCCTACGTTCTCACCAACGAAGAGTTGGAAACGCGGCTGGAAACCACCAGCGAGTGGATCATCGAACGCACCGGCATCCGCGAGCGCCATATCGTCGAGGAGGGTGAGCTGACCAGCGATCTGGCTTTGATCGCGGCGGAGCGCGCGATCGAAGCGGCAGGCATCGATGAATCCGAAATCGAGTTGATCGTTGTCGCCACCACCACACCGGACCGCGTCTTTCCCAGCACCGCCTGCATCCTGCAATCCAAGTTGGGTATCACCAATGGTTGTCCCGCGTTCGATGTGCAGGCGGTATGCAGTGGCTTCATCTACGCGATGTCCGTGGCGGACCAGTTCATTCGTTCCGGCCAGGTGAAGACTGCCCTGGTGGTCGGCGCCGAGACGCTCTCACGTATCACTGACTGGAATGATCGCGGCAACTGCATTCTCTGGGGCGACGGTGCCGGTGCCGTGGTGCTGCGGGCATCGGAAGAGCCCGGCATCATCAACACCCATCTCCATGCCGACGGCCGCTATCAGGATCTGTTGTTCGTGGACGGCGGCGTCTCCCTCAAGAAGGAGGGCGAGTGCTACATGCGCATGTCCGGCAACGCCGTATTCAAGATGGCGGTGAAGACGCTTGACGCCATCGTCGATGAGACCCTGGCCGCCAACGGACTTGTCAAGACAGACATCGACTGGCTGGTTCCCCATCAGGCCAATATTCGCATCATCCAGGCCACCGCCAAGAAACTGGGCATGAGCATGGACAACGTGGTGGTCACCGTGGATCACCACGGCAATACCTCGGCCGCTTCCGTGCCGCTCGCTTTCGATACGGCTGTCCGCGACGGCAGGATCAAGCCGGGTGAACTGGTGCTGATGGAAGCATTCGGCGGTGGTTTCACCTGGGGTTCGGTGCTGCTCCGGTACTAACAGTTGTCCATGCTCGATTCGGAATTCTCATGAAATTTGCATTTGTTTTCCCCGGCCAGGGTTCGCAAGCCGTCGGCATGATGGCCGCTTATTCGGCAGGTGACGCTCCGGTCATACGTGACACCTTCGCCGAAGCGTCAACCGCGCTCGGATTCGATCTCTGGGATCTGGTTGCCAATGGTCCCGCCGATGCCCTCAATCAAACCGTGAATACCCAGCCCGCCATGCTGGCCGCCGGTGTCGCGGTCTACCGCCTCTGGCTGGCGCGTGGTGGCGCGGTTCCGGCGCTGATGGCCGGGCACAGCCTGGGCGAATACACCGCACTGGTTTGTGCCGGTGCCCTCGATTTCGCCGATGCCATCCGCCTGGTGCGCTTGCGCGCCGAAGCCATGCAATCCGCCGTGCCGGAAGGTGTCGGCGCGATGGCGGCGGTGCTCGGCCTCGATGACGATGGCGTCCGTGCAGTCTGTGCCGAGGCGGCGCAGGGCGAGGTGTTGGAAGCGGTCAATTTCAATTCCCCCGGCCAGGTGGTGATCGCCGGCAACAAGGCGGCGGTCGAGCGGGGCATGGCGCGGGCCAAGGAGAAAGGTGCCAAACGCGCGCTGCCCCTGCCGGTTTCCGTGCCATCGCATTGCGCCCTGATGAAGCCTGCGGCGGAAAAACTGCGTGCGGCGCTGGCTGTGCTTGAAGTGCGGGTGCCGAGTGTGCCGGTTCTGCACAATGCCGACGTCGCCGCTCATGCCACAGCCGATGCGATTCGCGATGCCCTGGCGCGGCAACTCTACAGCCCGGTGCGCTGGGTGGAATCCATGCTTGCCCTGCGCGACCAGGGCGTACAGATGATTGCTGAATGTGGCCCCGGCAAGGTGCTGGCCGGGCTCAACAAGCGCACTCTGGAAATCCCCACCCTGGCAATGGCGGATGCCGCCGCGTTGAGCGATGTACTGGAAAAAACCAGAGCCTGAGCCAGAACCAAACAGGTAGCCCGGATGGAGCGATAGCGGAATCCGGGAAGATACATGGTGAGATTCCCGGATTCCGCTGCGCTGCATCCGGGCTACGAGTCACAAGAGTCTAGGAGACTGGAATGGAAGGAAAGATTGCCCTGGTGACCGGCGCCTCGCGCGGCATCGGCCAGGCCATCCTGCATGAACTCGCTCGCCGTGGCGCCTATGTCATCGGCACCGCCACCAGCGAATCCGGGGCAACCGCCATCGCTGAAGCGCTGGCGGCGGCCGGCCTGAAGGGCGAGGGTCTGATGCTCAATGTCACCGAGGCCGCCCAGGTCGATGTCGTTATCGACGGCATCCTCGGCAAGCATGGCCGCATCGACATCCTGGTCAACAATGCCGGCATCACCCGCGACAACCTGTTGATGCGCATGAAGGACGAGGAATGGGATGCCATTCTGGAAACCAATCTCACCTCGGTGTTCCGTCTCTCGCGTGCCGTACTGCGTCCCATGATGAAGGCCCGTTTCGGCCGCATCATCGGCATCGCCTCGGTGGTGGGTTGCTCCGGCAATGCCGGGCAGACCAACTATGCCGCCGCCAAGGCCGGCATGATCGGGTTTTCCAAATCTCTGGCGCAGGAAGTCGGTAGTCGCGGCATTACGGTAAACTGCGTCGCCCCGGGTTTTATCGATACCGACATGACTCGTTCCCTGCCCGACGCCGCGCGCCAGAAACTTCTGGAACGTATTCCCGCCGGCAAGCTGGGAACCCCGGAAGACATTGCCCATGCGGTGGCTTACCTTGCCTCCGTTGGGGCCGGCTATGTGACGGGCACCACCGTGCACGTCAATGGCGGCATGTACATGGACTGAACCCGTACCTTTCTTTATCGGTAACAGGGTTCGTCTCATTTTTTACGTTGGGGGTTTTTGCTAGAATGCCCCCGCTTTTTTGCTACCCGTAGGGAGTTTCTGATGAGTGATATCGAAGAGCGTGTCAAGAAGATCGTTGCCGAGCAGTTGGGCGCGAATGAAGCCGATGTAAAGCAGGAGTCGTCCTTTGTCGACGACCTGGGCGCCGATTCCCTCGACACGGTTGAACTGGTGATGGCTCTGGAAGAGGAATTTGAATGTGAAATTCCCGATGAGGATGCCGAAAAAATCACCACAGTCCAACAGGCCGTCGATTACATCAACGCCCACAACAAGTAATTTGCGGTTTATTGGTTGGTTCAGGGGCAGGCCTGAGCGCCTGTTCCCTTTCTATTTTTCAAGCCTCGCAATGAAGAATTGCCGGCTTTTCTCTTGTATTCCCCCAACGCCCTGAGGAGTTCACCAGTGTCTAGGCGCAGAGTCGTGGTCACCGGTCTTGGTATCGTTTCTCCGGTCGGCAACAGTGTGGATGAAGCTTGGGGCAATCTGATGGCGGGCCGTTCCGGCATTGCCCGTATTACCCGCTTCGATGCTTCCGCTTTTTCGGTTCAGATCGCGGGTGAGGTCAAAAATCTCGACCTCGGCAAATATCTGACGCCCAAGGACGCTCGTCGCATGGATGTATTCATCCATTACGGCCTGGCTGCGGCCATTGACGCCTTCAAGGATTGCGGACTGATCGTTACCGACGCCAACCGCGAGCGTATCGGCGTCAACATCGGTTCCGGCATCGGCGGATTGCCGATGATCGAAGACACCCACAAGATCTACCTTGAGCAGGGGCCGCGCAAGATTTCTCCCTTCTTCATTCCGGGCACCATCATCAACATGATCTCCGGCCATCTCTCCATCATGTACGGCCTGCAAGGCCCCAACGTAGCGATGGTCACCGCTTGCACCACGGGTACCCACGCAGTCGGCGAAGCCGGCCGCATGATCGAATACGGCGAGGTCGATGTGATGGTCGCCGGGGGCGCGGAATCCTGCGTATGCCCGTTGGCCATCGGCGGCTTCGCGGCGGCGCGCGCGCTGTCTTCCCGCAATGACGATCCCGCCGGCGCCAGTCGCCCCTGGGACAAGGGGCGTGATGGCTTCGTCCTGGGCGAGGGCGCCGGTGTCATGGTGCTGGAAGAGTACGAACATGCCAAAGCACGCGGCGCGCGTATTTATTGTGAATTGATCGGCTACGGCAAGAGCGCGGACGCCAACCACATGACCGCGCCGGTTGAAGATGGCTCGGGCGCGGCGCGCTGCATGAACCATGCTTTCAAAAATGCCGGCATCAATCCTGACCAGGTCGATTACATCAACGCGCACGGCACCTCCACGCCGCTGGGCGATCTGGCTGAAACCAAGGCGCTGAAACTGTCGCTTGGCGGTCATGCCGGCCGCGTGATGGTCAGTTCCACCAAATCCATGACCGGCCACCTGCTGGGCGCGGCGGGCGGCATCGAAGCGGTGTTCTCCGTGCTGGCCATCGCCAACCAAGCGGTGCCTCCGACCATCAACCTCAATGAGCCGGATGAAGGCTGTGACCTGGACTATGTCCCGAATACCGCGCGCCAGGCCAAGGTGAACGTGGCCTTGTCCAACTCCTTCGGTTTTGGCGGCACCAACGGTACTGTGATCTTCAGCAAGCTATGAACGCTGGCCGGTGAGCCTGGCCCGGATGTTTCATAAATTGACGCGCGCCCTTGCCCCTTGCCCGTACTGGAAAGCTTTGCTCAGTCGAGCGTATGAATAACTACGCAGCCCCTTCGCAAAATTCCCATTACAAACAATGGTCAGCGCGATCATCACGCGAATTTATGAAACATCCGGGCTAGCCCGCCGGCCATGCCCGCAATCTGTCTGGTCAATGGCATCGAAGGCGGCGCGCTCGATCCGCTTGATCGTGGCCTGCACTACGGCGATGGGGTGTTCCGTACCCTGCGGGTGGAGAACGGCAGGCCACGCTGGTGGGAAGAGCAACTGGCCAAGCTTGCCGCCGATGCTGCGCGTTTGGGCATCGTCAGCCCGGAAGCCTCGCTGTGGCAGGCCGATCTGGCGAATCTGGCCGGTCGGCTTGCCGATGGGCTAATCAAGTTGTTGCTGACCCGGGGGTGTGGTGCGCGTGGCTATCGACCACCTGATGCTGCTACAGCGACCCGTATTCTGATCCACGACCCCACGCCCCCTGTGAGCGACTTCTGGCCTGCTGAGGGCCTCAACGTGCGCATCTGCGACCTACGCCTGAGCGCTCAGCCCCATCTGGCCGGCATCAAGCACCTCAACCGACTGGAAAACGTCCTGGCACGCGCCGAATGGAATACGCCGGAAATACATGAAGGCCTGTTGCTCGATGCAACCGGGCAGGTGATCTCGGGCGTGATGAGCAATCTGTTCCTCTGGCGCGATGGGCATCTGCTGACGCCGCACCTGGAGCAATGTGGTGTCGCCGGCGTCGCCCGTGCTCGTTTGCTGCGTCGTGCCTCTGCCGCTGGTATTGCTGTTAAGGAAACAAATATTGGCCTCGATGAAGTGCTGGAAGCGGATGAAATCATGTTGAGCAACAGCCTCATCGGCTTGCGCCGCGTCGCCCGCCTGGGCGAACACACCTGGCCGAAACCCGCCATCAGCCCCCAACTCGTCGCCCTGTTCGATGCTTAAGCGTTTTCTCCTCCTCTGTTTGCTGGTGGCGCTAGCCGCCCTTGCCTGGCTGGTCTGGTATGCCACAACGCCCATGCAGGGGCGCACGGATTATCCCGTGGCCTTTTCGGTGGAACGGGGCAGTACCCTCACAGCCGCCGCGCGTGACATGGCGCAGGCCGGTGTGCTCCAGCACCCCGGGGCCTTTGTCCTGCTGGCACGCCTCAAAGGCGCGGCGGCGGAAATCAAGGCCGGCAGTTATGCCACGAACGTAGCCACCACCCCGCTCGACCTGCTGCGCAAAATCACCGTGGGCGACACGGTACTGGGCAAGCTGACCGTGCCGGAAGGGTGGTCGTTTGCCGAGATGCGCAGCGCCCTCGACGCCCACCCCGGCTTGCGCCACGACACGGCCGGCATGGACGCCCACCAATTGCTCAAGGCCATCGGTGCGGAAAATATCCACCCGGAAGGCCGGTTTTTTCCGGATACCTACTTTTTCGACCTGGGCAGTTCCGAACTGGCGCTCTACAAACGTGCTTACACCGCCATGCGCCAGCAACTCGATGCCGCCTGGGCGGCGCGTGCGTCAGGTTTGCCTTACCGCACCCCTGACGAGGTGCTGACCATGGCTTCTGTCATCGAAAAAGAAACCGGCGCGCCGGAAGAGCGGCCGCAGATCGCTGCGGTATTCCTCAATCGCCTGCGCATTGGTATGCGCCTACAGACTGACCCCACCGTCATCTACGGCCTGGGTGCGCGTTTCGACGGCAACTTGCGCAAGGATGATCTGCTTGCGGATACGCCCTACAACACCTACACCCGCGCCGGCCTGCCACCCACGCCTATTGCGCTGCCGGGCGCGGCGGCTTTGCAGGCGGCGGTCAATCCGGTGCGCAGTCGGGCTTTGTACTTTGTAGCCAAGGGGCAGGGGCGCCACGAGTTCTCCGACAATCTCGACGCCCACAATCGCGCGGTCAACCGTTACCAGAGAGGACGCTGATGCAAGGCTTGTTCATTACCCTGGAAGGCGTCGACGGCGCCGGCAAGAGCAGTCATCTCGACTGGCTGGCGGACTGGTTCCGTTCGCGCGGTCGCGTGGTGCGGCAAACCCGGGAACCCGGTGGCACGCCCTTGGGCGAGCACCTGCGCGAAATCGTCCTGCACCAGGCCATGCACCCGGAAACCGAGGCGCTGGTGATGTTCGCCGCGCGCCGTGAACATCTCTCACAGGTCATCCGCCCGGCCCTGGCTGCGGGCGAGGTGCTGATTTCCGACCGCTTCACCGATGCCAGTTTCGCTTACCAGTGCGGAGGGCGCGGCCTGCCGGAAGCGCGCCTGGAAGCGCTGGAGCAATGGGTGCATGGCGACCTGCAACCCGATCTCACCTTGTTGTTCGACGTGCCCACCGAGATTGCGGCGGCTCGCCTGGCCAATGCGCGCGAACCCGACCGTTTCGAACGCGAGCAGGGCGAGTTCCATGCCCGCGTGCGTGCCGCCTACCTGCGCCGCGCCGCCAGCCACCCGCTGCGCATTCGCGTGATCGACGGCAGCCGCACACTGGACCAGGTGCGTGCCCAGTTGACCGGCATCCTGGAGTCGCTGAGATGAAGCGGAGCGGGCTTGCCCGCGATAACCGCCGCCAATCGTGGGCAGCGGAGTCGTTGCCGCTTCAGCGGCTTTACGAATCCGGCGTGCCCCTTGCGGGGGCAAGCCCACTCCCACGACTGGAGAAGTTCACGTGATCCACCCCTGGAATACCAGCCTGTTTCGGCAACTTAGCGCCGATCCGGAACAGTTGCCGCATGCCTTGCTGCTGCATGGGCCAACAGGCGTCGGCAAGCTCGACCTCGCGATCGAGTTGGCGCGCTGGGCCTTGTGCCAACAGCCGACAGTGGAAGGTGCTTGCGGCGCCTGCGATGCCTGCAACTGGTTCGATCAGGGCAACCATCCCGATTTTCGTCGCGTCGAACCGGTGGAGCCGGAGGGGGACGACGACGCATCTCCGGCCAAGGAAGCGGCCAAGAAAGCGCCCAAGAAGGGTGGCCGCATCATCAAGGTCGAGGCGATTCGGGAAATCACCGAGTTTCTCAACCTCACTGCGCATCGCGGCGGCTGGCGGGTAGCGTTGATTCATCCGGCTGAGTTCATGAACCCGGCCGCCGCCAATGCCCTGCTCAAGACCCTGGAGGAACCCCCCGCGCGCGTGCTCCTGTTGTTGGTCTCGCACCAGCCTGGGCGCCTGCTGCCGACCGTGATTTCGCGTTGTCGCAAGGTGGCGGTGCCGCTACCAGAACGGGAGACCGCGCTTGCCTGGTTGCGTGCGGCGGGATTGGCCGAGCCCGCGTCGCCGCTGGCCGAGGCGGGCGGTGCCCCGCTGGCGGCGTTGGGTTATGCCGAGCCAGAACGCGCGGCACGGCGTGAGGCTTTTCTCGATCTTCTGGCGCGGCCGCGCCAGCTTGATGCCTGCCAAGCCGCCCAGACGTTCCAGCCGGTCATGGCCGAGGCCTGGGGCTGGCTGACACGCTGGGTACACGATCTGTTGGCGCAGCGTCTCGCCGGCCAGACGCATTACTTCCCGCCCAGAACGGAAGCCCTCATCCGCATTGCCAGCGCCAGCGGCCTGGCCGAATTGCTCGCGTTGCAGCGGGAACTGGCCCAGGCCGGGCGCTGGTTGCGGCATCCGTTGAATGCGCAGTTGTTGCTAGAATCCTGGCTCATTCGTTACAGCGAAATTGCGGGAGCCAGGACGTGAGCGAGATTCCCAAGCAAATCAGCAGCGGCCGGGCCGGAATGCTCTCCCTGAGCATCAAGGAGCGCACCGCGCTGTATGCGGCCTATCTGCCCTTCGTGAAGCGCGGCGGTCTGTTCATCCCGACCAACCGGCCCTACCAGATGGGCGACCAGGTCTACATGCTGCTCACCCTGATGGACGATCCGAACAAGCTGCCGATTTCCGGCAAGGTCGTGTGGATTACGCCGGCCGGTGCCCAGGGCAACCGTCAGCAGGGCATTGGTGTGCAGTTTGAAGACAACGAAGGTTCCAGCACCGTGCGCGGCAAGATCGAGGGCATCCTCGGCAATGCCATGAAATCCACGCGCCACACCCACACCTTGTAGCGCCGGCTTCCAGCCGGCTGTCTTAAAACGCCGGCAAGGATGCCGGCGCTACTCCGCGCCTCTCGCATCTCGCCATGTTCATCGACTCCCATTGCCATATCGATTTCCCCAACTTCAGCGAGGGGGTCGCCCCCTTGCTCGCAAACATGCAGGCCGCGCAGGTGAGCCATGCGCTTTGTGTCTCGGTCAACCTGGAGAATTTCCCACGTGTCCTGGCCCTGGCCGAAGCACACGACAATCTGTTCGCCTCGGTGGGGGTGCATCCCGACCATGACGAAGGCCGCGAGCCCACGGTGGAAGAACTGGTTGAATTGGCGGCGCACCCGCGCGTGGTCGCCATCGGTGAGACCGGGCTGGATTACTACCGCCTGAATCGCGAAGAGGTGGATTGGCAGCGCGCGCGCTTTCGCACCCATATCCGCGCCGCCGGCGCCGCCGGGAAGCCCTTGATCATCCATACCCGAAGTGCCGCCGAGGACACCCTGGCGATCATGGCGGAGGAGGGCGCAGCCGCCCCCGGCGGGGTGATGCACTGTTTCACGGAAAGCTGGGAAGTGGCCGAAGCGGCGCTAACGATGGGTTTTTACATTTCACTATCCGGCATCGTTACCTTCAAGAGTGCCCAGGATTTGAAGGAAGTGGCGCGCCGAGTGCCGCTGGATCGTCTGTTGATCGAGACGGATTCACCCTATCTCGCGCCGGTGCCGCATCGCGGCAGGCGCAACGAACCGGCTTATGTGCGCCATGTGGCGGAAGAAATCGCCACCCTGAAGGGGATTCCATTGGAGGAAGTCGCGGCGGCCAGCAGCCACAATTTCTTTACACTATTTGCCGCCGCCAGGGCCTGACGGCAGACACGTAGCCCGGATGCAGCGCAGCGGAATCCGGGGGCTTTGACAGCGACCCTCACCAGCATTCCCGGATTCCGCTGCGCTGCATCCGGGCTACATCGGTCGGCTTGAGGCTGGCTGTTATCCCCGACGTCAGGCAGGTTCCAGCGCATCCTCGAACTGCAACTGGATCGCGTCCGACTCGTCCACATCCACGCTCACTTCGCCACCATTGGCGAGACGGCCGAACAGGAGTTCGTCGGCCAGTGCGCGGCGCAAAGTGTCCTGAATCAAGCGGGCCATCGGGCGCGCGCCCATGAGCGGATCGAAACCCTTCTTCGCCAGCCATTTGCGCAGGTTGTCGGAGAAATGCGCTTCCACTTTCTTGGCGTGTAGCTGTTCTTCCAGTTGCATGAGGAATTTGTCCACCACGCGCAGGATGACGTCTTCGTCCAGCGCCGCGAAGGAAATGGTGGCGTCGAGGCGGTTGCGGAATTCCGGGGTGAATAGCCGCTTGATGTCGGCCATCTCGTCGCCCTTCGTGCTCGGCAGGGTGAAACCGATGCCGGTCTTGTTCATGGCTTCGGCACCGGCGTTGGTGGTCATGATGATTGCCACGTTACGGAAATCTGCGCGGCGCCCGTTGTTGTCGGTCAGCGTGCCGTGGTCCATGACTTGCAGCAGCACGTTGTAGATATCCGCGTGCGCCTTCTCGATTTCATCCAGCAGGAGCACCGCATAGGGCGTCTTGGTGACGGCTTCAGTGAGCAGGCCACCCTGTTCGAAGCCGACATAGCCGGGAGGCGCGCCGATCAGGCGGGAAACGGCGTGGCGCTCCATGTATTCGGACATGTCGAAGCGGATCAGCTCCACCCCCAGCACATAGGCCAGTTGCCGCGCCACTTCGGTCTTGCCGACCCCGGTGGGGCCGGAGAACAGGAAGGAGCCGATCGGTTTTTGTGGGTTGCCGAGGCCGGAGCGGGTCATCTTGATCGCCGAGGCCAGCGCATCGATGGCCTTGTCCTGGCCGAACACCACGGCTTTGAGGTCGCGATCGAGGTTCTTCAAGGCATTGCGTTCGTCGCTGGCCACGGTTCTGGCCGGCACTCGCGCGATCTTGGCGACGATGTCCTCGATTTCCTTGGGTGTGATGACTTTTTTCTGCTTTGACTTGGGCTGGATGCGCTGAGCGGCGCCGGCTTCGTCGATCACGTCGATGGCCTTGTCCGGCAGGTGGCGGTCGTTGATATAGCGGGCGGACAACTCGGCGGCCGTGGTGAGCGCGGCCTGTGTGTACTTGACGCTGTGGTGCGCCTCGAAGCGCGATTTCAAGCCACGCAGGATGGCCACGGTTTCTTCCACGCTGGGTTCCTTCACGTCGATTTTCTGGAAGCGCCGCGACAACGCGTGATCTTTCTCGAACACGCCCCGGTATTCGGTGTAGGTCGTGGCGCCGATACAGCGAAGTTGGCCGGCGGAAAGCGGCGGCTTGAGCAGGTTGGAAGCATCCAGGGTGCCACCCGAAGCGGCTCCCGCACCGATGACGGTATGGATTTCATCGATGAACATGATGGAGTGCGGCGTGTTGATGAGTTGCTTGATCACCGCTTTGAGGCGCTGTTCGAAGTCGCCGCGATACTTGGTGCCGGCCAGCAGGGCGCCCATGTCGAGGGCAAAGACCGTGGCCTCCTTGAGGATGTCCGGTACGCTGCCTTCAACGATACGGCGCGCCAGACCCTCCGCAATGGCGGTCTTGCCGACACCGGCTTCACCCACCAGCAGAGGGTTGTTCTTGCGCCGCCGGCACAGGGTCTGAATCACCCGCTCGACTTCCATGTCGCGGCCGATCAGCGGGTCGATCTTGCCCGCCTTGGCCTGGGTGTTGAGGTTGACGGTGAAGGAATCGAGCGGGGAGGAAGCGCTGCTTTCGTTTTCCTGCTGCTCGCCGCCGGATTCAGTACGTCCGCTGTGTGCGGGTTCCTGCGGAATTTTGGCGATGCCGTGGGAAATGAAGTTCACCACGTCCAGTCGGGTGAGACCCTGCTGAGTAAGGAAGTGCAAGGCATGCGAATCCTTCTCGCCGAAGATGGCCACCAGCACATTGGCGCCGGTCACTTCTTTCTTGCCGGAAGACTGCACGTGCAGGATGGCGCGCTGGATCACGCGCTGAAAGCCCAGGGTCGGCTGGGTGTCGACATCGGCTTCGCCGGGAACACGTGGTGTGTGGCGCTCAACGAAGTCGGCCAGCTTCCGGCGCAGGTCTTCCATATTTGCGGCACAGGCACGCAGCACTTCGGCGGCTGACGGGTTGTCGAGCATGGCCAGCAAGAGATGCTCGACGGTGATGAATTCATGCCGCTTCTGGCGGGCCTCCATGAAGGCCATGTGCAAACTGACTTCCAATTCCTGGGCGATCATCGATCTTCCTCCATGACGCATTGCAGGGGATGCTGCTGGCTCTGGGCGTATTCCGTTACCTGATGCACCTTGGATTCCGCTACGTCCCGGGGGTAGACCCCCGCTACTCCGGCGCCTTGATTATGCACTTTGAGCATCACCTGGGTGGCTTGTTCACGGCTCAGGAAAAAAATGCCTTCCAGCACCTTCACGACGAATTCCATCGGGGTGTAATCGTCGTTTAGAAGCAATACCTTATATAGCGGTGGCGGCGGGGCGACCTTGTGAGCGACCGCCAATCCGCCTTCTTCGTGAGGCCGGACAGCCATAGTGGGGAGCAAAAAAATGGCAACGAGGAGGTTGTGGCGCCGGGAAACGATTTTTCAAGCCAATGTATTCTTTCAAAAAGATTGACGCACAGCGCATTACACAGGTAAAAAGCCACGCGTTTGTATCAAGTCATAATGGTTTGGCTGATCCAAACGGGTTTATTCGTTTTTTGATTTAGGAGCGGTTTCATGGCCACTGGTATTGTTAAATGGTTCAACGACTCAAAAGGCTTCGGCTTCATTACCCCCGATGGTGGTGGCGATGATCTGTTCGCCCACTTTTCCGCTATTGCGGGCAACGGCTTCAAAAGCCTGAAGGAAGGCCAGAAGGTCTCCTTTGATGTGACCGAAGGCCCGAAGGGCAAACAGGCCTCGAACATCAATCCGCTCTAAGCGGGTTTCTTGGGCGGACCGTTTTTTAGCGTCCGCCACCTTTGGCCCCCTGTGCTATACGTCAGTCATGACGTTGGCGCAGGAGCGGCCAGATGAACACCCCAGAAGTACCTCCCCCCAGAAGTACCTCCCCCAAAGCCGGCAACTCACGTCAGATAACGCTTTCTGATGAGTATTTGCTTGGTGAAGTAGTCGCGCTGTTGGCAGGCCTGGAACGGCAGAAAGAAGAGCTCGGCCCCATCGCCGAGGAACTCATCGACTTGTTGCATCACCTCGGGGTGCATAACAAAACCCGGCCACCCCCGCAAGCGATCAATCCATCCAGCGAATGATTTCCTGACCGAAGGCGGAACAGGAAATCTGTGTACTACCCTCCATCAGCCGCGCGAAATCGTAAGTCACCTTCTTGGCGCGGATCGCACCATCCATCCCCTTGACGATCAGATCGGCGGCTTCCAGCCAGCCCATGTGGCGCAACATCATTTCGCCGGAAAGAATGATGGAGCCGGGATTGACGTAATCCTGGCCGGCGTACTTTGGCGCAGTGCCGTGGGTGGCTTCGAACATGGCGACCGTGTCGGACAGGTTCGCACCCGGCGCGATGCCGATGCCGCCCACTTCCGCCGCCAGCGCATCGGAAACATAGTCGCCGTTGAGGTTGAGCGTGGCGATGACGTCATAGTCTTCCGGGCGCAGCAGGATCTGTTGCAGGAAAGCGTCGGCGATCACGTCCTTGATGACGATGCCCCCCGAACCATTGGTATCCGGCAATTTCACCCAGGGGCCGCCGTCGATCAGTTCGCCGCCGAATTCGCGGATCGCCAGTTCATAGCCCCACTTCTTGAAGCCACCCTCGGTGAACTTCATGATGTTGCCCTTGTGCACCAGGGTCACCGATCGGCGGTTGTTGTCGATGGCGTACTGGATGGCGCGGCGGATCAGGCGCTCGGAACCTTCCACGGACACCGGCTTGATGCCGATGGCGGACGATTCCGGGAAACGGATTTTCTTCACGCCCATTACCGATTGCAAAAACTCGATGACCTTCTTCACTTCATCGCTGCCGGCTTCCCACTCCACGCCCGCGTAGATGTCCTCGGTGTTCTCGCGGAAGATCACCATATCCACGCGCTCCGGATGTTTGACCGGGGAAGGCACGCCCTCGAAGTAACGCACCGGGCGCAGGCACACATACAGGTCCAGCATCTGGCGCAGGGCGACGTTGAGCGAGCGGATGCCGCCGGAAGTGGGGGTGGTCAGCGGTCCTTTGATGGAAATGACGTGCTCGCGCACCGCCTGCACGGTTTCATCGGGCAGCCAGCACTCCGCGCCATAAACCCGGGTCGCTTTTTCGCCGGCGAAGACTTCCATCCATTCGATCTTGCGCTCGCCGCCGTAGGCGCGGGCCACGGCCGCATCGAGCACGGCGCGCATGACCGGGGTGATGTCGATGCCGGTGCCGTCGCCTTCGATGAAGGGGATAATCGGCCGCTGCGGCACGTTCAGGGAGGCATCGGCATTGACGGTGATTTTCGCGCCCGCTGCGGGCGACTGAATAGGGCTACTCACGTTAACTCCTGATTGAAATTACGAAACTGATGGCCCGCCTCGTCCTGTTCAACAAGCCCTATGGCGTTCTCAGCCAATTCACCCCGGAAGATGGGCACCCTGGCTTGAAGGACTTCATCGACATTCCCGGCATCTATGCGGCCGGGCGGCTGGACAGGGACAGCGAAGGGCTGCTGATTCTAACCGACGATGGTGCGCTCCAGCATCGGCTCGCCGACCCCCGCCACAAGCTGCCAAAGACTTACTGGGCGCAAGTCGAAGGCGCGCCGAGCGACGCGGATCTGGAGCCTTTGCGCCAGGCGATGAACCTGGGCGACTTCATCACCCGCCCGGCAAAAGCGTGCGTGATCGACGAACCAGACGGTCTCTGGCCGCGCGATCCACCGGTGCGCAAGCGCCTCGCCATCCCCACGACCTGGATCGAAATCATCCTCACCGAGGGCAAGAACCGACAGGTACGGCGGATGACTGCCAAGGCCGGTTATCCGACCCTGCGGCTGATTCGCGCCGCAGTCGGCGGCCATACGTTGAACGATTTAAGGCCGGGCGAGCTGCGTATTGAAATAATCAAATAGGCGCTTGACAGCTTTTTGTGCAATGCACAAAATTCGCCGCGAAGCAGTTCTTCCTGAAGGAGAAAGACCGTGGCGGACATAAGCAAGACCTGGATGAATGACTGGATGGAATCGCAGCAGGGCTACTGGAAAGCCTGGGGCGATCTGGCCCAGCGCGGCATGAAGGCGCCGGAAGCACCGAAGAATCCCTGGGCCGATGGCATCAATCAATGGTGGCAGGCGGTGTCGCCGATGACCCCTCCATCCGGACGTGACGTGTTCGACAAGGTGATGGATGTCAGCCGTGGCTACTTCACCCTGGCCGAGCAGTTCATGAGTGGTGTCGGTGGTGGCGGCAAGGAAGTCGGCATGGAGGCCGTGAACGGCTGGCTGGAAAACATGCAGAAAATGTGGACCAGCCCAACCCCCAACCTGTTCGGTGCCAACAACCCGGGCAAAGGTTTCAACACCTTCTGGGATCTGCCGATGGACACCTGGCAGCGTCTGGCCGCCAACATCGTGCCCATGCCTGGCGATTACACCCAGGCTTACCACCCGGAAGGCACCGGCGCCGTGCGCGACCAGATGAACTGCTTCCTGTCGATCCCGACCGTCGGCTACACCCGCGAATCCCAGGAGCAGTTCCAGATTCTGGCGCAACGCCAGATGGATTACGCCACTGCCACCCAGACTTATCAGATGGCCTTCGGCAAGCTTGGCGCCGAGACCGCGCGCAAGTTCCAGGCTTCGTTGCAGGCCCGCGCCACGGATAACAAACCCATCCACAGCCTGCGCGAGTTGTATGACCAGTGGGTGGAAATGAGCGAAGCGGCCTACGCCGAATTCGTCATGACCGAGGAATACCAGAAGCTCTATGGCCACCTGGTCAACAGTCTGCTGGGGCTGAAGCAGCAGATGGCCCGCATGGTCGATCAGAACCTGGAAGCCATGCACATGCCCACCCATGCCGAGATCAGCACACTCCAGTGCCGGCAGCAGGAACTGCGTCGCGACAACCTGCGCTTGCATAAGGAAATCAAGGAAATACACAAACAACTTGAGGCGATGCGTAAGGCTTCAATTACCTCCGAACCGGTAGCGGAAGCCACCCCAGCCGCCAAGCGCGCCCCCGCCGCCCGTACCAAGAAAGCAGGAGATGCCAAATGATGCCCTTCGACATGCGCCCGGACGCCGTCATGCAGGAACTCATGGCGTATAGCCAGAAGCTCTCGCACGGCGTGCAGAACCTCATGGAAGTCGGCGAGATTTCCACCGGTGTCACGCCCAAGACCGTGATCTACCAGGAAGACAAGCTCACCCTGTTCCGCTTCAACCCCTCGGCGGACAAGGTGCAGAGCAAGACGCCCCTGCTCATCGTCTACGCGCTGGTGAACCGGCCCTACATGACCGACATCCAGGAAAACCGTTCCACCGTGAAAGCCTTGATGGACGCCGGCCAGGACGTCTATCTGGTGGACTGGGGCTACCCCGACCGCTCCGACCGCTACCTCACCCTGGATGACTACATCAACGGTTATCTCGACCGTTGCGTTGACGTGATTTGCGAACGCCACCGCATCGACAAGATCAACATCCTCGGCATCTGCCAGGGCGGCACCTTCTCGCTGTGCTACTCGGCGCTGCACCCGGACAAGGTGAAGAACCTGGTCACCATGGTCACCCCGGTCGATTTCCAGACCCCGGACAACATGCTCTCGCACTGGGTACAGCAGATCGACATCGACCTGGTGGTGGACACCCTGGGCAACGTCCCCGGCGAAATGCTCAACTGGACCTTCCTCAACCTGAAGCCTTATCAGCTCATGGGACAGAAATACCTGGGCCTGATCGACACCCTGGACGACCCGGAAGCCCTGAAGAACTTCCTGCGCATGGAAAAGTGGATTTTCGACAGCCCCGACCAGGCCGGCGAAGCCTTCCGCCAGTTCATCAAGGACTTCTATCAGGAGAACAAACTCCTGAAGGGCGGCCTCGAAATCGGCGAGCCGGTCAGCCTGAAGAACGTCACCATGCCGGTGCTCAACGTGTTTGCCGAACAGGATCATCTGGTCCCGCCAGACGCCTCCCGCGCCATGCGCGGCAAGCTCGGCACCAAGGACTACACGGAACTCTCCTTCCCCGGCGGCCACATCGGCATCTACGTCAGCGGCAAGGCCCAGAAGACCGTACCGCCTGCCATCGGCAAGTGGTTGGACGAACGCGACTCCTGATCGCGTAGCGCACATGCCGTTTCCGCCCGGCGGAAACGGCATGTAACTCACCGCTCCCGCAAACTCTCCTCCCCATATTGAATCAGTGGCGACAGGAAATACTCGATCACCCGGCGTTTTCCGGTCTTGATTTCCACCGTTACCGCCATGCCCGGTGACAAGTTCACGATCTTGCCGTCCACGTTCAGGGTGGTGCGATCCAGCTTCACCCTTGCCGCATAGACCAGGCCGCGCTTCTCGTCCTGAATCGCGTCGCCTGAGACCTGGGTGACGGTGCCGCGCAGGGTGCCGTATTTGGTGAAGTTGAAGGTCTCCACCTTCACCTCGGCCACCTGGCCGGCGTGGACGAAGCCGATGTCCTTGTTTTCGACGACGGCCCGTAGGTTGGGCAAAGCGCAGCGTGCCCAACATCGCGACGGTTTGTTGGGCACGCTGTGCTTTGCCCAACCTACGATCTGTCGCCGTAGGAGCGAGCTTGCTCGCGATGGCACCGCTTCCCCCTTCCACCGCCCGCAGCAGCGCCCTTGCCACAGCGAGCCAATCACGATGTTGTGAAACCACTGACTGGAGAGCCGTGTGCGGGAGAACCGCACGCACGGTTCGGAGGGAGGGGAGGGCGGGAGCTCTTCCCTACCCCTATCGACGACATCGCGGAGTAACCCGAAGGGTGAACAGCAGCGGACGCTCCCGCGCCTGCATCCATGAGGCGTCCCGGTGGTCACGGAGCGGGCAATTGAGGAATCCAGGATGAAGACCCCCGATGCACCAGCACCTTGTCCATCACCACCTGGAAGAACAACGGAGTGACCAGAGCGAAGAGTTGCAGGGCGAAGGAAACCAGGAGGATTTCGCCGAGGAGCCGCCGGTATTTGACGATGGCCGGGATGAACCAGGTGAAGTCGAACTTCGCCAACTCGCCGGCCAGGGAGGCGCGCGAGGTGAAGAGGATGAGGCTGCCGGCCCAGCGGGTTTGCAGTTCTTCGAGCGGGAGGGATTCCGGGCGGGGGCTGGCGGGGTCGTGGATAAGGACTTGGCCGTCGTCGAAGCGGGCGAGGATGAAGAAGCCGCCGTCTTTGTCCAGGGCCAGCGCCGGCAGCGGGGTGGTAGGCAGCCGCTCGGCGGAGGCCTTGATCTGTTTCGCCTTGAGGC
>JAUYFG010000220.1 GCA_030690985.1 Pseudomonadota bacterium | reverse complement strand
GCTTATCGGGTTAACACACCCACCCACTACCGGTAGTAACGTAGGTTGGGCAAAGCGAAGCGTGCCCAACGAACCGGCGCGCTGTTGGGCACGCTTCGCTTTGCCCAACCTACGGCGCCATGCCGCGAAATCACGGGCCACTACATCTAGTGGTTGTCTGTGACAACCGGATAAGCACGCATCCAACGATACCCGCATCAGCGAACCCTTCCGTTCCCTGGCCCAGGCAAACCATTACCGCTTGGCCGAACTGAGGCAGCGTTGTTGATGCCTATTTTAACCTTGCGACACCGGACTAGACCGGACCGTGCTTATCGGGTTAACACCCCCACCCACTCCCGGTAGTGACGTAGGTTGGGCAAAGCTAAGCGTGCCCAACGAACCGCCGCGTTGTTGGGCACGCTTCGCTTTGCCCAACCTACGGCGCCATGCCGCGAAATCACGGGCCACTACATCTGGTGTCATTGGGAGCTAACCGGATAAGCACGGTTCAAACGGCCGGTTTGGCGCGGACGCGCCGCTTTTTCGGCGGCGTCGGCGGGGCGGTGAGATGCGGCTGCGACTCCCGCCAGATGCGCGCACCGTCCTTGAGCAGGAAATCGAGAAATTTGCGCGTGGTGTTCGATAGTTTCTTGCCCTTCAGATGCACCGTGTACCACTGACACACCAGGGGGAAATGCTGCACATCGAGCACGGCGATGAGGCCGGATTCCAGTTCCAGGCGCAGGTTGTGCACGGACAGCACGGAAATGCCCAGCCCGGCCATGACCGCCTGCTTGATCGCTTCGCTGCTGCCCAGCTCCATGTAGGGCCTGATGGTGAGCCCATGCTCGGCGAACAGGCGGTTGCGCGCGGCGCGGGTGCCCGATCCCGGTTCCCGGGAGAGGAAACGTTCTGCCGCGATGCGCGCCAGGGGAATGTTCTTCTCGCCGACCAGGGGATGATTGGGTGGCGCCACCACCACCAGGGGGTTGTCGAGAAAAAACTCGGCCTCCAGTTCCAGACTTTCCGGCAGGGTGCCCATGATCACCAGGTCGTCCATGTTCTCCACCAGCCGCTCCACCACCCGGGACTGGTTGGTGATGGTCAGGCGTGGCACCACCTCCGGGTGTTCGCGCAGGAACACGCCGAGCAGGTGGGGCATGAAGTACTTGGCGGTGGTAATGGCGGCCAGGTTGAGCGGGCCTTTCACGCCCGCCTCCATGCCGGTCATGTCCTCGTTCAGCACCCGCAGCCGGTCGAGCACATCGCGGCAGGCCTCGAACAATTCGCGTCCCGCCTCCGTCAGGTAGATCCGCTTGCCCATCTGCTCCACCAGCGGCAGGCCAACACTCTCTTCCAGGCGCTTGATCTGGATCGACACCGCCGGCTGGGTGAGATGCAGTTCCTCCGCGACGCGGGTGTAGCTCAGGTGTTTGCCCAGGCTCAGGAACAGGCGGAGCTGGTGCAGGGTGACATTGCGTAGCCTCATCCATTAACTCCAGTTAATGAAAACCATATTTAGGATTAACTGTAGTTGATTTACCTCCCTGCATATAGTCACAGCCGTCCGCTACCGCGTTGGTGACGGAAGGGTTCCTAACAGTGACTTCTGCAAGGAGAACACGATGGCAGCAAAGAAATACGAGGCCGGCGTCAAGGATTACCGGCATACCTACTGGGCGCCGGATTATGTCCCGCTGGATTCGGACATCCTCGCCTGCTTCAAGATCACGCCGCAGCCCGGCGTGGATCGTGAGGAGGCCGCCGCTGCGGTGGCCGCCGAGTCGTCGACGGGTACCTGGACCACGGTGTGGACCGACCTGCTGACCGACATGGATTACTACAAGGGCCGCGCCTATTCCATCGAGGATGTGCCCGGCGACGACACCTGCTTCTATGCCTTCATCGCCTACCCCATCGACCTGTTCGAAGAGGGTTCCGTGGTCAATGTGTTCACCTCCCTGGTGGGTAACGTGTTCGGCTTCAAGGCGGTGCGCGCCCTGCGTCTGGAAGACGTGCGCTTCCCGCTGCACTACGTCAAGACCTGCAACGGACCGCCGCACGGCATCCAGGTCGAGCGCGACCATCTGAACAAAGACGGCCGCCCGATGCTGGGCTGCACGATCAAGCCGAAGCTGGGCCTGTCCGCCAAGAACTACGGCCGCGCCGTGTACGAGTGCCTGCGTGGCGGTCTCGACTTCACCAAGGACGACGAGAACGTCAATTCGCAGCCGTTCATGCGCTGGCGTGATCGCTTCCTGTTCGTGCAGGACGCCATCCAGAACGCGGAAGCGCAGACCGGCGAGCGCAAGGGCCATTACCTCAACGTGACTGCCCCTTCGCCCGAGGAGATGTACGAGCGCGCCGAGTTCGCCAAGGAAATCGGCAGCCCGATCATCATGCACGACTTCCTCACCGGCGGTTTCACCGCCAACACGGGTCTGGCGCGCTGGTGTCGCAAGAACGGCATGCTGCTGCACATCCACCGCGCCATGCACGCCGTGCTCGACCGCAACCCGCACCACGGCATCCACTTCCGCGTCCTGACCAAGGCCCTGCGTCTGTCCGGCGGCGACCACCTGCATACCGGCACCGTGGTCGGCAAACTGGAAGGCGACCGCGCCTCCACCCTGGGCTGGATCGACCTGTTGCGCGAGTCCTACATCCCCGAGGATCGCAGTCGCGGCATCTTCTTCGATCAGGACTGGGGTTCCATGCCCGGCGTCTTCGCGGTCGCCTCCGGCGGCATCCACGTCTGGCACATGCCCGCCCTGGTGAGCATCTTCGGTGACGACTCGGTGCTGCAGTTCGGTGGTGGCACTTTGGGCCACCCCTGGGGCAACGCCGCCGGCGCCGCCGCCAACCGGGTCGCCCTGGAAGCCTGCGTCGAAGCCCGCAACCGTGGCCGCGAACTGGAAAAGGAAGGCAAGGACATCCTCAACAACGCCGCCCGCCACAGCCCCGAATTGAAGATCGCCATGGAGACATGGAAGGAAATCAAGTTCGAGTTCGACACCGTGGACAAGCTGGACGTGCAGAACCGCTAATCCCGGCGGCTACGCAACGGTAAAGATTAAAGCGTGCTTATCCGGTTGTCACAGACACCCACTAGATGTAGTGGCTCGTGATTTCGCGGCGTGGCGCCGTAGGTTGGGCAAAGCGAAGCGTGCCCAACATCGCGGCGGTTCGTTGGGCACGCGCAGCGACGCCCAACCTACGCTACTGATCCCGGCGGCTACGCAACGGTAAAGATTAAAGGAGCTAAATCATGGCTGATGTTCAGGATTACAAACAGTCGATCAAGTTCGAGACCTTCTCCTACTTGCCCCCACTCACCCCCGATGAAACGCGGCAGCAGATCAACTACATCGTGTCCCAGGGCTGGAACCCGGCGGTGGAGCACGTGGAGCCGGCGCGTTCCTTCGCCCACTACTGGTACATGTGGAAGCTGCCCATGTTCGGCGAGCAGAGTGTGGATCGCATCCTCAGCGAACTGGAGTCCTGCCACCGCGAGCACCCAGGCCACCACGTGCGTCTGATCGGGTACGACAACTACTCCCAGAGCCAGGGCGCGGCCTTCGTGGTTTACCGAGGGAATTGAGCGCAAGGGTCGCCGGGCCTCAGTGCCCGGCGCGTCGAGACACAAGCATGAGGTATCACCATGCCTGAACAGATTGAAACAAGCGCGGACAAGTCCCGCGCGGCCAGCGAGGCAAGACGGCAGGCCGCCGCGAAATCGGCGGCCGCCCGGCGGGCGGCGCAGGCCAAGGCTGGCCAGCGGGACGCGGTGGACGCGAGTTCATCCCGACCCGCTCCAGTCCCGGCGCTCGCGGTTCAAGCGACGCCTCGTCCGGAACCCCTCCCATCGGCCGAGGCAGGCCGCAGCGAGTCCGAACTGGACAGCCTGTGCGAGATCGTCGAACGGAATCCCGGCGCATTGGGAGCGCACGCCAACAGCGTGCGGCAACTCTGCCGCGACCGGCGCCACGCCCTGTCCACCCAGGGCAAGAGCGCGCTGCCCGGCAAGACCGGCGCCAGTGGCCGCAGCAATGGCGGCAAGCCCGCCGATGCCAACGGCCGCGAGGCGGCGCGTCAACGGCGCGCCGAGCTGTCCCGCAATGGACGCGGCGAGACCACGGCCTCCCGGCCCAGCGGCCGCCTGCGGCCGCCGGCACCAGCCAAGGTGGAAATCGGCACGACCCTGACCGGTCTGGCCGTGACAGGTACCCAGGTGGAACGCACGACCCGCGTGACCGGCAACGAGCCGGGCACCTGCCGCGCCATCACCGGCACCGAGTACATCGGCGGCGAACAGTTCGATACATTCTGCGGCGAACGACCGACACCGTCGCCGGCCAAGGTCGGCACCAGCGCGACCAGCCGCGGGCAGTGGGTCAGCGGCACTGAAATCGGTCGCTCGCTCAAGGTGACCGGTGACGAGCCGGGCAGTTGCAAGCCCGTGACCGGCACCGAGTACCTGGGCAGCGAACGTTTCGACCAGTTCTGCCAGACCAAGGGCCTGCAACAGCGGCCGGAGAAGGTTGTTGCCGGCACCACCGAGCGCAAGGGCCTCAGCATCACCGGCGCCGACGAGGCCAGGGTTTCCCAGGCCGCCAACCGCGCCACCGGCATGGAGGCGGGAGCCAAACGCGGCATCACCGGCTCGCAATACGCCGATGAAGGCGTGGCACGGCTGACCATCAACGGCCCGAGCAAGGTTGCGCTGACTCATACCTACGCGGGTCGTCCGGTGTCCGGCACGGAAGTCGGCCGCTCGACCCGGGTGACCGGCGACGAGGCGGGTTCCTGCCGCACCATTTCCGGCACCGAATACCTGTCCAACGAGCAGTTCCATTCCCTCTGCCAGACCCGGCCCGAGCCGGCGCCGGCCAAGGTGGGCGTGGATCAGAGCCGGGGCGGCGAGCGGATCACCGGCAACCTGGTGGATCGCACGGAACGCGTCACCGGCAACGAGCCCGGCGCCTGCCGGCGGCTCACCGGTTCCCAGTATGGCCAGCCCAGCCTGTGCGGCGGCGCGCCGGAAAAGGTGAGCGCCATGCGCACCCTGGCCGGTCGTGCGCTCACCGGCACCCTGGTGAACCATGGCCCAAAAATGAGCGGTGACGAGCACGGGGTGTGCCAGCCCGTCACCGGGACCGAGTATTACGGTCGCGAGCAGTACCAGGGGTTCTGTTCAGGCACACCCGCGCCCGCCGCCGCCAAGGTCGGCGTCAGCCAGACCTGGCAGGGGCAGCGCGTCTCCGGCACCCTGCTAGGCCATTCGCGGCAGGTGACCGGCGATGAGCCGGGCAGCACCCTGGCCATCAGCGGCACGCCTTATGCGGGTCGCGAGCAGGCCGGCGGCGAACAGACGGGGTGCGGCTGCGGCGAGTCCAGGGCGACGCCCACTCGCGCCGCGCTCACACTGCCCCGCTACCAGGCACCCAACGACCGTCCCATGCCGGTTGCCATGCAGCGGCCGGAAGCGGCACCGCGTCCGGCGGACTTCAGCATCGTCTCGCCGGCGCGGGAGGCCAGCGACCGCATCACCGGCAACGCCTACGGCGGCAGCGGGCGCATCACCGGCCCGGTGAACATGGCCGCCGGCCTGGTCTCCGGCACCCCTGAGTTCCGTTATCGGGACGAGGCGGGGAGCGTGCAAGCGATCGCCCCGGCATCCCAGCCAGACGCGCCGCAGGCCATGCGCATCACCGGTGAAGGACGCGAGGACGGCACCCGCATCACCGGCGACAACTGGGCACGTGGCGGCCGGGTGACCGGCACCGAGGGCCGCTGGGCGCAAGGTCGCAACCTCACCCTGCGCGGAGAAACCCGCGCCATGATGGCCGGCGCCTGGTCCAACAAGGAACTGGAGCGACCCGAGGCGCCACCGCCGAGCAAGGTGACCGGCAGCAGCGGCAACTCCGGCAAGGGGGCGATGGTCACCCTCTCCGGCGGCGCCCGGGGCTGAGCGCGAGGTGAATTGAGATGAACACCCGCAACGCTCACGCCCTCCGTGTCCGCTCCGCCGGCCCCCAGCGCCGCACCGCAGGCCCCCAGCAGCGCCCCGGCGCGGGGGTCGCGCCCTACGGGCTGGGTACCGCGACCGCCGCGCTCCCGGTTCGCCAGGAGGCGCGCACCGAGGTGCCGGTTGCCGCCGCCGGCAACACCGGCTCGACACGCCACCCGCTGGTGGATCGCGCCGGCAATGCCCGGCTGGCGCGTTGCGAGGAAGCGGTGAAGGGACGCTTCGAGGCCATCGCGCCGACGCTCAAGGCCATTGCCGGCCTGCCGCGCGGCGGTGACTTCGCCGCCCGCGCCCAGGCTCTGGCCGGTGAACAGTTGGGTTATGCACTGCCCGACCGCGTGCTGGACGATGCCTGGGTGGCCGGGCCGGATATCAAGGCCCTCTACGCCCACTGCGCCTTCTCGGCGCTCAAGTCCTCGGCAACCCAGTTCGCCCAGGATCTGAAAAACCAGGTGGAGGCGGTGCAGGACACGCGCAATTTTTTCCTCGACTGCGGCTTCCACGCGGTGGACATCAGTCCCTGCGCGGACGGCCGCCTGAAGGGGCTGTCGCGTTACATCCTGCGTCTGCCGCTGACCTCATTCAGCTGGCGCAAAGCCTACGCCGGCGCCCTGTTCGACGTGGAAACCGACGTGCGCCACTGGGTGGCCACGGAGTTGCGCCGCTTCCGCGAGGGCGTGCCCAGCACGGCGGATTCCGGTACCCGCTATCTCAAGGTGGCGGTCTATCACACCAGTTCCTCCGACCCCTGCCATGAAGGCTGCGCCGCCCACGGCAGCAACGAGCACAAGGCCATCGAGGCCGCCCTGGAACGGCTCGGCCAGTTCCGCCAGGCGATCGAGAACGCCTTCTGCTGCGGCGCCAGCACCGACATCCTGCTGATCGGCGTCGATACCGATACGGACGCCATCAAGGTGCATCTGCCGGACGCCAACGGCGACCTGTCCGCGCACCGCTGGGTGGACAACGCCCAGCTGTACCGGGACAGCGCCGGGATGTCCGCCGACCAGGCGCGCCTGGCGGTGCACGAGGCGATCCGCCAGGCCAGCGCCAAGGGCGGCTGGGGGTCGGGCCAGGGTGAGCCGCACGATGGCATGCGCCGCCTGATCGCCAACCTGCTGATCAACAACCTGTCGCAGATCGAGTACGTGGACGATCTCTACGACGGCCGCTATCCCGACATCGGCCATGCCGAGCGTTTCATCAGCGTCGGCGACGGCTTCGAGGAAGTGCAGATGCGCAATGTGGCTTATTACGCGCACCTGCACACCCTGGAAGAGGGCGCGGCGGACATGGACGTGGGGATCAAGATTTTCCAGGGCCTCAACGTCCAGCATGGCCTGCCCGCGCCGGTCGCCATCCATTACCGCTACGACGCCCGGGTACCGGGTTCGCGCGAGCGCATGGTGGCCAAGTGCGAGCGGGTCAGAGCCGCGATCGAGCAGCGTTATCCGGAACTCCACGCCCAGGGGCTGCTGGTTTGCCACCTCTCGGTGCAGGACCTGCCCACCGGCAGCCTTATCGAAGAGGTGGCGTCATGAAGATCATGCAAGTGGAAAAGACGCTGGTCTCCAGCAACCGCATCTCCGACCTCGGCCACCGGCCACTGCTGGTGGTGCGCGAGAAGGTAGGCGGCGGCCGCCAGGTGGCGGTGGATGCGATCGGCTGCATTCCCGGCGACTGGGTGATCTGCGTCGGCTCCTCGGCGGCACGCGAGGCGGCCGGCAGCAAGGAGTTTCCCTCGGATCTGACCATCGTCGGAATCATCGACCACTGGAAGGGAGACTGACATGGAAATCATGCGTGTCGAATCCGATCTGGTGGCCACCCGGCAGGTGCCGGGCCTGAAAAACATGTCCCTGCGCGTTCTCGCGGACGCCAAGGGCAATCGGAATGTGGCCTGCGATCCGGTGGGTGTGCCCCCGGGAAAGTGGGTCTTCACCGTCAGCGGCTCCGCCGCGCGGTACGCGGCCGGCGATTACAAGATCCTCACCGATCTGACCATCGCCGGGATTATCGACCACTGGGATGCGCAGGTTTGAACCTGATTTTTTTACTGTGTTTTTACGAAGGAGCACGAAATGGCTGAAGCGCCGTAGGTTGGGCAAAGCGAAGCGTGCCCAACATCGCGGCGGTTCGTTGGGCACGCTTCGCTTTGCCCAACCTACGTCACTGACCATCGCCGGGATTATCGACCACTGGGATGCGCAGGTTTGAACCTGATTTTTTTACTGTGTTTTTACGAAGGAGCACGAAATGGCTGAAGTATCTGGAGTTGCCCTGGGCATGATCGAAACGCGTGGTCTGGTTCCCGCCATCGAAGCGGCGGATGCCATGACCAAGGCGGCGGAAGTGCGACTGATCGGCCGCCAATTTGTCGGCGGTGGTTACGTGACGGTGCTGGTGCGTGGCGAAACCGGCGCGGTCAACGCGGCGGTGCGCGCCGGCGCCGATGCCTGCGAGCGGGTCGGCGACGGCCTGGTGGCCGCCCACATCATTG
>JAUYFG010000066.1 GCA_030690985.1 Pseudomonadota bacterium | reverse complement strand
CGCTCACCTCCGTGCCGAATCCTATCCCATCCTTGCGTTAGCAAGACGCCACAAGACCTAACCCTTCAACGACCATGTTATGGCGTGCCCCCTAGTCTCGTACCACCGATAAGTAGAGACTCGGCTCGTTGGTCTTGTCCCGCTTCTTCCGACCGTTCTCCCGCCTTCGGTGGTGCGTCGAAGGCTGTCCGCGTTCCAGAAGAGGGATTCGCACCCCGTCCCGGAACTCCGCCGGCGTCCGGTACCCCAGCGCGCTGTGCGGCCGCTCTCGATTGTACCTCCGCCGCCACAGCCCTGTCTTCGTCCTCGCATCGAGGACACCGTGGAACAGCTCCTGGTTCAGGCACTCCCGCCTGAGCGTTGCATTGAAGCTCTCCCCGTACGCGTTCTGCCACGGACTGCCCGGCGCGATGTGATGCGTCCGTACGCCTTTCTGCGTAAGCCACTCCATGAGCTCCTGGGCGATGAACTCCGGCCCGTTGTCGCTCCTCAGGTACTCCGGCGGCTGACGTTCCGCGAACAGCGTGGTCAACACGGCCTTCACTTGCCCAGAGGGCATCGAGCGACCCACCTCCACCGCCAGCCCTTCTCGGGTGTGCTCGTCCTCCACCGTGAGCATCCGCAGCGGCGCCCCACCGACCGTCCGGTCATGGATGAAGTCGTAGGTCCACACATGGTTCATGCGCGTCGCCTTGACCGGCACAGACTCGCCCGTGCGCCGACGGCGTTTCCTGCGGCGCGGCTGCCCAAGCCCCGCTTCCCGCCACAGCCGCTGCACCCTCTTGTGGTTGATCGGTAGTCCCTCCCGACGCAGGAGCGCCCATGCCGTCCGGTAGCCGGCGGTTGAGTGCTCCCCGGCGATCGCGCGGAGCCGCGCCGAGAGCTCCTCATCCTCCTCCCGCGCGATCCACTGGTAGCGGTACCCCGACCGTGACATCCCGATCAGGAGGCAGCTACGCCGCTCGGACACCCGCAACTCGATCATCGCGTGCACGTAGTTGCGTCGGGCCTGCGGCGTCACAGTTTTTTTCGCATCACCTGCTTCATCGCGTCGATCTCCAGCTCACGGTCCGCCAGCAGCCTCTTGAGGCGCGCGTTCTCCTGCTTCAGCTCCCGGTACTCCCGCACTTCATCCACCCCCATCCCTCGGAACCGCCTCCGCCAGTTGT
>JAUYFG010000205.1 GCA_030690985.1 Pseudomonadota bacterium | reverse complement strand
GCCTGCTTTTGCAACTGGTGGAACGAGCAGGCGAGACGCCTGCGCTACAGGGGCCTGCCCGCAGGGTTGTAGCGCAGGCGTCCCGCCTGCTTTTGCAACTGGTGGAACGAGCAGGCGAGACGCCTGCGCTACAGGGGCCTGCCCGCAGGGTTGTAGCGCAGGCGTCCCGCCTGCTTTTGCGCGAAGGGGAACGGATTCAACGGAAGACGCGAACAGAGCCCCTTCGCGGTCACGGGCGCCGCGCAACGCGTTGAACCGTGCGGGGGCATCCATATTAGGGGTCGATTGCTACAGGCGTGTAACACCCCGTGCGTTGCGCGCGGAAGCTCGATACCGGGCGAAATCGGGCAGGTTGCGATAAAACGAACCAGCCATCCGCCCGGATGGCTGGTTCTGCCTCGCGGGTGGCGGCGTATGCCGGCGCCTACTTGGCGTCCTTGGCCGGCCGGCCGGTCTTGATGGTTGCGAGGCTTTGAATCGCGGTGATCAGTTCCGCGTCGCCCAGCTTGGCAAGCCCGGTGATGGCGGCGCGCAGTATCTCGCTCTTCCTGGCGGCGACGCCCGCGTCCAGGCAGCGTTTCTTGATGGCCGCGATGAGCTGATATTCCGTCTCCGGCATGGTGAAACTGTCCCGCACCAGCCTGGCTTTCTTCTGTTTGCCCGGTTTGGCCTCCGGGGGCGCTTCCACGGCGGCGGGTTCCGCGGCCGCGGTTTCCACGACGACGACCTCGACAGCGGCTTCCACCTTGGGCGCGACTTGCGCGGCGCGTTTCCGCGATTTCCTCGGCGCGGGGGCGGTTTCGGGCGATTCAGGGATGATGATGGGGGTGGGGGCTTTGGCCATGTCAGGCTCCTTGTTGAGTAATGGAGTAAACAGTATAAACAGTTATCCACAAGGCGCAATACGCGGTTTCCCTAACCGCCGTGCTCGCCTTCCCGCCATCACCGTTTTCTGTCAACCTGCCCGCGCGCCAGCTCCTCTCAAGCCATGCCCACCGCCCACTTTTCCCACGACTATGGTTTCGATCCCGCCTGCGGCATGGACCTGGCGCGGCTGTTGGCCATCGCGCCACCGGAGCCGCCGGAGGACTTTGCCGCTTTCTGGCGGCGCCGCTACCAGGCGGCATTGGCGCTCGCCCCGGGTCCCAGTCTGCGTGCCACCGGCCAGGTGCTGGGGTGCCATGCGGTGCATGACCTGCGTTATCGCTCCACGGACGGGGTGAGGATCGGCGGTTGGCTGTTGCTGCCGCTGGATGGCCCGCCGCTGCGCGGGGTGGTCATCGGGCATGGCTATGGCGGGCGGGCGAAGCCCGACGCGCCGGCCGGTCTGGATGACGCCGCTGTGCTGTATCCCTGCTTTCGCGGCATGGGCCGCAGCCCGGTGGCGGGGCTTTCCTCTCTGCCGTATTTCCATGTGCTGCACGGCATCGAGGATCGGGATAGTTATGTCCTGGGCGGTTGCGTGGACGATCTCTGGCTGGGGGTGTCCGCCCTCCTGGCCCTGTTCCCCGAGGTGGCGGGGCGGATGGCGGTGCTGGGCAGCAGTTTCGCCGGCGGCATCGGCGCCCTCGCCGCGCCCTGGGATGCGCGCATCGGTCGCCTGCATGTCGAAGTGCCCACCTTCGGCCATCAAGCGCTGCGCCTGACTCTGCCCAGCGTCGGCAGTTGCGAGGCGGTACGCGGCTATCAGCGGCAGCATCGTTTTAACGTAATGGAAACCTTGGCCTATTACGATGCCGCCTGCGCCGCCCGCCACCTGGACATCCCCACCCTGGTGGCGGCCGCGCTGTTCGATCCGGCGGTGCCGCCCCCCGGCCAGTTCGCCATCCACAACGCCATTCCGGAAGCCTGGCGGCGCCTGTTCGTGCTGGATGCCGGCCATTTCGACTATCCGGGCCGGGCAGTTCAGGCGCGGGAGTTGCGCCTGGAGGTGGCGAATTTCCTCGTGTAACAAGTTATGGGGCGCCCAACAACAGGCTGACAACGCTGAGAGGCGGTGAAGAAATGCCGGCATCCGAAATAACCGTCATTCCCGCGCAGGCGGGAATCCAGGTTGTTCATCTGATTGATTTTCAAGGCAATCAGCCCTACGAACTGGATTCCCGCCTGCGCGGGAATGACGGCTAGTTTTTCCACCATGAACCGGGAATATCACCGCTGGTACAGCCCCCGCCTGGAACGCGACATGGAGTTGCTGGTGTTCGGCCATGCCGGCGCCAAGGTGCTGGTATTCCCGACCCGCGACGGGCGTTTCCACGAATACGAGGATCTGCGCCTGGTGCAAAGTCTGGCGCCCAAAATCAATGCCGGGCAGATCCAGCTCTGGTGCGTGGACAGCATCGACCGGGAATCCTTCTACTGCAACTGGCGCCACCCGGCGGATCGGGTCCGCCGCCATGTCCTGTTCGAGGAATATGTCCTCAACGAGGTTCTGCCCCTGATGCGCCGGAAGAACGACCATCCCCACACCATGGTCCACGGTTGCAGCCTGGGCGCCTTTCACGCCGCCAACATCGCTTTCCGCCATCCCGATCTGTTCCAGAAGGTGGTGGCCTTTTCCGGCCGTTACGACCTGACCCTGAACGTGGAAAGCTTCGAAGACCTGTTCAACGGTTACTACGACGAGAACGTCTATTACCACACCCCCACCCATTTCCTGCCCAACCTGGGGTGCGAGTGGCGTCTGGAACACCTGCGCCGCATGGACATCGTGCTCGTGGTGGGTTCCGAGGATCCGTTTCTCGGCAACAACCGCCAGTTGAGTGAAATCCTCTTAGCCAAGAGCATCCCCCACCGCCTGCACGTCTGGGACGGCCGCGCCCATCGCGGCCATGCCTGGCGGAAGATGGCGTCGATCTACCTCTGATCACCGGCGCCGCACGGCGCCGGCAAGTGCGGCGGCGGTTCTGACGGCGGGCTGATTCCTAAGCCGGACGAGCCGGAACCAAACAAGTAGCCCGGATGCAGCGCAGGATTTGTCATGACTGAGTCGGTTAGTGAAGTAATCGGCCACCGGGCCGAGAGGGTGCCGAAGAAACACCGTAGCGTGCGCACGGCGCACGCTACGGAATCAATGGCTTGCGATGTGTTTCTTGAGAGGGACCAAGGAGGGGTTTGGCGCCGCCGTGTTCCCGCAGCCAGTCAGCGAAACGATCCGCCGGCAGGGGGCGGGCATGCAGGTAGCCCTGGGATTCGTCGCAGCCGCATTCGCGTATCACGGCGAGTTCCGCTTCCGTCTCCACCCCCTCCGCCACCACCTGAAGCGAGAGGCTCTTCGCCAGCGCTGCGATGGCGCGGATGATCGAGCCGTTCACCGGCATCCCCTCGACCCCGCGCACGAAGGATTGGTCGATCTTCAGGCGGTCGATGGGAAAACGGCTGAGATAGATTGTAGGTTGGGCAAAGCGAAGCGTGCCCAACGAACCGCTGCGATGTTGGGCACGCTTCGCTTTGCCCAACCTACGCCACTTTCTTCCGCGATTTCGATGAAGCTGCCGGGGGAAAGCAGCCCACGGTGGGATGGTTCCAGCGGATCAAGGCCTCGGCGCGGAGCAATTCGTCGCCGAAGGCATGGCCGAGCGCATCGTTCACCTGCTTGAAGCGATCCATATTGACGAACAGCAGCGCCAGTTCCCGGCCGCAGCGCTTGGCTTCGCGGCAGGCCTGGACGAGCCGGTCGGTGAACAGCATGCGATTGGGAATGCGGGTGAGCGCTGTTCCCGCGTCACGATCAGGGCGCGGGTCATGTGTTGTGGATGCGCGGTCATGAGCAGGCTCGCCGCGTCATCCAGGCTGTGCTGGCCGAACAACTCGTGACGAAAATGGCGGCTGAAAAACTCCAGAAACGGGTAGCGGTCGATGATCGCGTAGGGGGTGTGGTCCAGGTGCAATACCGGCAAGGCGATCAGCTTCGCATCCGCGAGGAAGGTTTCGTGCTTATCCGGTTGTCACAGACAACCACTACCGGTAGTAGCGTAGGTTGGGCAAAGCGAAGCGTGCCCAACGAACCGCCGCGATGTTGGGCACGCTTCGCTTTGCCCAACCTACGGCGCCACGCCGCGAAATCGCGAGC
>JAUYFG010000203.1 GCA_030690985.1 Pseudomonadota bacterium | reverse complement strand
GCGCAGATCGGCAAGAACGTGCATTTGAGCGGCGGTGTCGGCATCGGCGGCGTGCTGGAGCCGGTGCAGGCCGGCCCCACCATCATCGGCGACAACTGTTTCGTCGGCGCCCGCTCCGAAGTGGTGGAAGGCGTCATCGTCGAAGACAACAGCGTGATTTCGATGGGCGTCTACATCGGCCAGAGCACCAAGATTTACAACCGCGAAACCGGCGAAATCAGCTACGGCCGCATTCCCGCCGGCTCCGTCGTGGTATCCGGCAACCTGCCCTCCGCCGACGGCAAATACAGCCTGTATTGCGCGGTGATCGTGAAGCAGGTGGATGCCAAGACCCGGAGCAAGGTCGGCATCAACGAGCTGTTGCGCGGGATCTGATTCCAGGCCTGATTCCCGCTGATGCGGGAATGACGGATACCTCCATGTCCTGGCAATTCTGGATCGACCGTGGTGGTACGTTCACGGACATCGTCGCGCGCGCGCCGGACGGGCGGCTGATCCAGAAAAAATGGCTGTCGGAAGACCCGGAGCATTACCAGGACGCGGCCATCGCCGGCATTCGCCGCCAGCTCGATTTGTGCGAGGGCGATCCGCTCCCGCCCGGCCTGATCTCCGCCGTGAAAATGGGCACCACCGTGGGGACCAACGCCCTGCTCACCGGCAGTGGAGAAGCCACCCTGCTGGTCACCACGAAAGGTTTTCGTGACGCCCTGGAAATCGGCGACCAGGCGCGGCCCGACATCTTCGCGCTGGACATCCGCAAACCGGCGCCGCTGCATACCTCGGTGATCGAGGCCGACGAACGCGTTTCGGCCAGCGGCGAAGTGCTCACCCCGCTGGATGCCGACGCATTGCTCGAAGCACTCCGCCACGCCCGCGCCAGTGGCCTGGCCGCCTGCGCCATCGCCTTTCTGCACAGTTGGAAAAACCCGGCGCATGAACTCGCGGCCGGCGAGCTGGCGCGTGCCGCCGGCTTCACCCAAATCAGCCTGTCGCACCAGGCTAGCCCGCTGATCAAGTTTGTGCCGCGCGCGGAAACCGCCGTGCTCGATGCCACCCTGTCACCGCCGCTGCGGCGCTACGTCGCCCAGGTGGCCGCTGCCCTGCCGGCCGATTGCACGCTGGAGTTCATGCAATCGAACGGCGGCCTGTGTGACGCCACCCACTTCCAGGGCAAGGACAGCGTGCTATCCGGCCCCGCCGGCGGCCTCATCGGCATGGCCAAGGCCGGGCGCGCGGCCGGCTTCGACAAGTTGATCGGCTTCGACATGGGCGGCACTTCCACCGACGTTTCGCTTTACGCCGGGGAGTTCGAAAGAACCCTGGACACCCGCGTGGGTGGCAAAGGCGGCGGCCACCGCATCCGTGTGCCCATGCTGGGCGTGCATAGCGTGGCGGCGGGCGGCGGCTCGATACTCGAATTCGACGGCAGCCGCCTGTTCGCCGGCCCCGCCTCCGCCGGCAGCCTGCCCGGCCCGGCCAGCTATCGGCGTGGCGGCCCGCTCGCGGTGACCGACGCCAACCTGCTGTTGGGCCGCCTCCAGGCCGATTTTTTCCCCGCCGTGTTCGGCGCGGATGGCGACTTGCCACTGGATTCCGCGACGGTGAAAACCGCCTTTTCGGAAATGTCCACCCGGGTCAATGCCGGCTTGGGCCTGGACTACAGCCCGGAACGCCTGGCCGAGGGCTTTCTCGACATCGCCGTGGAAAACATGGCCGACGCCATCCGCCACATCACCCTGGCGCGCGGCGTCAATCCGGCGGATTTCACCCTGGTGAGCTTCGGCGGCGCCGGTGGCCAGCACGCCTGCGCGGTGGCGGAACGGCTGGGTATCGGCCGGGTGCTGATCTCGCCGTTCGCTTCGGTGTTGTCGGCTTATGGCATCGGGCTGGCGGAACGGCGGGAGGTGAAGCAGGTGGCGGTGGAAATGCCTTTGGTGGACTGGGAAGAACAGTGGCGTAGCCCGGTAATTACCAGGGCCCTGCTGCGTTATCAAGGTTCCGACACCACGCTCGCCATCCCTCTCGGCAGCCTGGAGGAAATGACCGCCGCCTTCCACGCCGAACACCAGACTCGTTTTTGGTTTCGCCGACCCGAACCGGCCGCTGATCTGTGCCGCGCTGGAAACGGAAACCGTCTCCGGCGGCGATGAGCCACGGGCTTTCCCGCCCAGCGCACAGCAAGCGGGCGAGCCGGTGGCGCTTCGCCCGGTTTTCCTGCAAGGCGAGTGGCGCCCCACGCCGATCCACCGGCGCGAAAGCCTGTGCGCCGGCCAGGTCGTCGGCGGCCCTGCCCTGATCGTCGAAGCCGGCAGCACCACCGTGGTGGAACTGGGCTGGCGGGCGGAAATGACCACGCGCGGCGATCTCCTGCTCACGGCGCTGGAAATACAAGGCCGCCGCCCCGATTGCAGCCGTCCCGACCCCACCTGGCTGACCCTGTTCAACCGCCGCTTCATGAGCCTGGCCGAGGACATGGGCCGCACCCTGCAAATGACCGCACGCTCGGTGAACATCCGCGAGCGCCTGGATTTCTCCTGCGCCTTGTTCGACGCGCGCGGCGACCTCATCGCCAACGCCCCGCACATTCCCGTGCACCTGGGCAGCATGGGCGATTCGGTGCGGGCGGTTTTGGAGCGGTTCGGTGTCGGCATGCCGGCACCGATGCAGGCAGGAGAGCGTGGTTGTTGCCGCCGGGGTTTCGGCGGCATTACAACCACGGCCTACCCCTCGCGGGTGCGCCTGCGCTGCAAGGACGGTCAGGCAGCCGAGACCTGTAGCGCAGGCGTCCCGCCTGCGGGCCGGCCGCATGCAGGCGAGAGAGCGTGGTTGTTGCCGCCGGGGTTTCGGCGGCATTACAACCACGGCCTACCCCTTGCGGGTGCGCCTGCGCTACAAGAGGGCGACGCTTATCTCATCAACTCGCCGTATGCCGGCGGTACCCATTTGCCGGACATCACCGTGGTCATGCCGGTGTTCGACGCGGCAGGCACAACCCTGCGCTACTTCATCGCTGCCCGCGCCCACCACGCCGACATCGGCGGCATCAGCCCCGGCTCCATGCCCGCCGACAGCACGCATATCGACCAGGAAGGTTGCCTTTCCGACGGCATGTTGATCGTGCGCAAGGGAAGAATGCTGGAGCAGGTGGTGCGGGATTGGCTTGCCGGCGCCCCCGCCGAGCGCCCCTGTAGCGCAGGCATCCTTGCCTGCGAGGTTCAAAGACGCAGGCAGGATGCCTGCGCTACAGGGGCGCGCAACCCTGACCAGAACCTCGCTGACCTGCAAGCCCAGGTTGCCGCTTGCCATCTCGGCGCGCGTTTGCTGCGGCAACTGGAAGGCGAGGTCGGGCCCAAGGCGGTGCTGACTTACATGGGTTTCGTGCAGGACAACGCGGAAGCGGCGGTGCAACGGTTGTTGCGGCGGCTGAAGGATGGGGCGTTCACTGTGCCGCTGGATGGTGGCGGCCGAATCGCGGTCAGCATCCGCATCGACCACGAAACCCAACGCGCCGTCATCGACTTCACCGGCACCAGCCCACAACAGCCGGGCAACCTCAACGCGCCGGCCAGCATCGCCCACTCCGCCGTGCTCTACGTTTTCCGCACCCTGATCGATAGCGACATCCCCCTCAACGCCGGCGTACTGCGCCCGCTGGAGATACGCCTGCCGCCCGGCAGTCTGCTCAACCCGATCCACCCCGCCGCCGTGGTGGCGGGCAATGTGGAGACTTCGCAAAACATCGTCGATGCGCTCTATGGCGCGCTGGGCGCCCTGGCCGCTTCGCAGGGCACCATGAACAATTTTTCCTTCGGCGACGCCACGCACCAGTATTACGAAACCGTGTGCGGCGGCTGTGGCGCGGGGCCGGGCTTTGCCGGCGCCGACGCGGTGCACAGCCACATGACCAACTCGCGCCTGACCGACCCGGAAGTGATGGAGCTGAATTACCCGGTGCGGGTGGAGCGCTTCGCCATCCGCCGGGGTTCCGGGGGTGCCGGGCACTATCCCGGCGGCGCCGGCGTGGAACGACGGATTCGCTTCCTCGCCCCCATGCACGCCAACCTGCTGGCGCTACGCCGTCAGATCGGCGGCTTCGGCCTGGCAGGCGGCGCGGCGGGCGCGACCGGGCGGCAATGGATCGAACACGCGGATGGTGAGCGCCAGGAAATCGCCGGCATCTGCAAATTCGAGTTACAGCCCGGCGATGTCTTCGTCCTGGAAACGCCGGGCGGCGGCGGCTACGGCGCCACCGCCGAGACAGCGCACGAATAAACCGGGATTGTGTCCATTGACCGGAGCCGCGGAGACCCCCCACATGTAGCGCCGTAAACCGGGGCACCCATAGTCCATCCCGCCCGAGGCTCGCCATGCTGAACCTGCGCAAATTCAAGATTCGCACCCAACTGATCATCCTGCTGGCTTCCGTCATCACCTTGTTCCTGGTTTCCACCCTGGTGTCCTGGCAGGCGCTGAACCGCGCCAAGGCGGAGTTCACCAGCTTCATCAACCAGGAGCAGCGGGTGCTCCTCAATTACACCGAGCTGTATGCCAACGGCCTGCAAATGGGCCAGGCGCTGCGCAACATCATCCTCGACCCGGCCAATCCCAAGGCCTACGAGAACTTCGAGAAAGCCAGCGGGACGATGGACAAGCTGCTCGACGAAACCCGCGCCCTGGTCGGCACCGGCAACAAACAGTCGGAAGCCATCGCCAAGGTCGCGGAAGCGCGCGAGCACCAGAAAGGCCTGCAAGTGAAAATCCGCGACCTGGTGAAACAGACCAATATCGAGGAAGCGAAAACCCGCCTGAACAAGGACGAAACGCCGGTCTGGCGCGAGATCCGGCAAGCCCTGCTGGATCTAATCAAGGACCAGAAAGCCGTGATCGACGCGCGCGAAACGGCAGTCCAGCAGAACACCGAGAATGCCCAGCACATCGCCCTGGCCCTGACCATCGTCGCGGTTCTGGTCGGCCTCGGCATCGCCCTGACCATCGTCAGCAACATCCTGTCGCAGCTCAATCTGCTCGGGAAGTCGATCGAATCCCTGGCGGCCGGGGAAGGCGATCTCACCGTGCGTCTGCAAATTCAGGGCGACAACGAGTTGTGCCGCATTTCCATCGCCTTCAACCGTTTCGTTTCGGGCCTGCAAACCCTGGTCAACGGCATCAAGGGCAATGCCGAGCAACTGCATGCGCTCTCCGCCAATCTGGCGCTGGCCTCCTCCGGGCTACGCGGCGCCACCGCCGATCAGACCGGAGCCGTCACCTCCACCGCCGCCGCCGTGGAACAGATGTCCGCCAGCATCGCCTCGGTGGCGGACAACGCCGAACAGGTCAAGGAAATCTCCGCGCGCAGCGCCGACTACTCGGACCAGGGCCTCGATCGTATGAAACACCTCGATCAGGCCATGACCAGCGTGCAGAGCGCGGTCAAGGGCATGTCCGATTCCGTCTCGAAATTTCTCGGCAGTACCCAGAGCATCATCGGCGCCACCCAGCATGTGAAAGACATCGCCGAGCAGATCAACCTGCTCGCGCTCAACGCCGCCATCGAAGCCGCGCGCGCCGGCGAACAGGGGCGCGGCTTCGCCGTGGTGGCGGATGAAGTGCGCAAGCTGGCGGAAAAAACCGCCCAGTACGCCAATGAAATCACCCGCGTCACCGCCGACCTCAACGCCCAGTCCAGCCAGGTCGAAGCCGCGATCAAACAGGGCGAGGCAGCGCTGGAAGAAGGCTCGAATCGCGGCGGCGAGGTCTCCCGCATCGTCGAACAAGCCCACAGCGCCGTCCTCGAAGCGCGGCGCGGCATCGACGGGATTACCCATTCGGTGAAAGAGCAGTCACACGCCAGCCAGTTGATCTCGCGCAACATCGAGCGCCTGGCCAACCTTGCCTCGGGCACCGAGCACGCCATCGTCCAGTCCGACCAGACCGTGCAGGAAATGCGCCAGCTCGCGGATCAACTGACCGGCACGGTGGGCCGCTTCCGTAGTTAGCCACCCTGTAGCGCAGGCGTCTCGCCTGCACCTTGGCGCTGGATGCAGGCGGGACGCCTGCGCTACAGAGGGCGCCTGGTTTAGTTTCATCATTCGGGGCGACCTGGCCGCCATGACCGTTAGCCAGTGCGTGGGCCGGCTATCATGGTGGCCATCGATCCGTAGCGAATGCCACCATGAAGCACTCCCCCCTGTTTGTTCTTGCCGCCTGCCTGGCCGGGCCCAGCGCCCATGCCTTCGAGGTCGCCGAATTCAAGAGCGGTATGGCGCAGAGCGAGGTCAAGACCCTGCTCATCGCCAACTGGAATTTCGACCGCGTGGTGGAAACCTCCGACGACGTGATCCTGGCCTACGACAACGACCCCGCCATCGCCCGGCGTTACCAGTTCCGTTTCTGCAAAGGCAAGCTGGTCGGCTTCGAACAGGATGTGCGGCCATCGCTCAAGGCGCTGATCATCACGGTGAACAACTACAACACCCAGCACGGCCAGCCATCACGCGTGTATTCCAACACCCACATCGTCAGCAACGGTGAAAAAGCCGTGTTCGCCCTGTTCTGGAAAAACGGGGTGGACAGCATCGGCGTGAAATACATCGTCCTGCCCAACGTCGAACAAATGAGCCTGGCCTTCGACGCCAACAACCTGTGCTACAGCACACCCAGGATGTAACCGTCGGACGCATCCCTGGCCGCACAGCGATGCCGCCAAGCACACGCTGGGGTATCCTTCGGCACTCGGACGCAAGGCGCAAGTTGCTACATTCACGTTATTTTGGATTCACAGTCATGAACAAGACACGCATTGCCTGGACAAGAACACTTGCCGCGAGCCTCGCTCTGGTGGCGGCAGGACAGATGACCGCAGAGGCCGGTGTTATCCGGCATGACCGGGCCGACAGCCTGTACACGTCGCTCGCGGCTTCCGCCGAATACTCGGGCGTCGGCGACATGATCATCAACGGCAACACCCGCTGCTCCGGCACCGCGATCTCCAGTAACTGGGTTCTGACGGCGGCCCATTGCGTGGATGGCCCCATTTCCAGCCTCACGTTTACTGTGGGAAGCTCCACCTATACCGGCATCAACCAGATCGTCCACGAGAACTGGACCACCGACCTCGCCGCCGGCTGGGATATCGCCCTGGTGCAGGTGGGAAGCGCCATGAGCGGCATCACCATTGCCTCGTTGTACACGGGGAGCAACGAACTGGGGGAGGTCGGCACCAACGTCGGTTTCGGGAGGACCGGCACCGGCCTGACCGGTAGCACCCTGAACTCCGGCACCAAACGGGCGGGCGACAACATGATCGACGTCACCGGCCTGGCTATCGGCTGGTCCGACAACCTGCTGCTTCAGGATTTCGATAATCCGCTGACTACCGGCGACAGCTTTTTCGGACTGGCTTCCCCGCTCAACATGGAATACCTGATCGCCCCAGGCGATAGTGGCGGCGGCCTGTTCATCGATGTGGGGGGCACGCGCTACCTGGCCGGCGTGCATTCGCTCATCGCCTGGGCAGACGGCACAGGTAACTCCGATTACGGGGACATAGCGGGTTCGACCCGAGTCTCCAGCTTCGTCGGCTGGATCGACGACAAGATCAACCCCATTCCCGAACCGGGCACCCTGGCGCTCGTGGGCCTGGGGCTGCTGCTCCTGAGCAGCAGAACCTTCGCCCGGCCAGCCGTGTAGGATGGGTAGAGCGCCAGCGAAACCCATCATGGCAGCGGGTGCGTGGGGTTGATGGGTTTCGCTATCGCTCAACCCATCCTACGCAGCCCCAGCGCCGTGCCGAGAATTTCCTCCAGTTGCTGCTTGTGCAGGCTGGCGTAGCCGGTGGCGGGTGAGGAGGACTCGGGACGGCCAGCGTAGCGCAGGGTGATGCCGGTGGCCAGGCGGATGGGATAGGCGGCATAGCGCCAGGCGCCCTGGTTGAGCGGTTCGTCCTGCGCCCAGACGATGTCATTCACCTTCGGGTAGCGCGCCAGCAGTTCGGCCAGCTCCCGATCCGGCCAGGGGTAGAGCTGTTCGATGCGAATGATGGCGATGTCTTGGCTTTCCTGTGCTCGGCGCGCGCGCAGCAGGTCGTAATAGAGCCGCCCGGAACAGAACACCAGGCGAGTGACCTCGGCCGGAGCCAGGACGTCGCCGAGGTTATCAATCTCATCGATCAGCGGCCGAAAGGCGCCGCGCGCGAGTTCATCCAGGCTGGAGCTGGCATCCGGATGGCGCAGCAGGCTCTTGGGCGTGAACACGATCAAAGGCTTGCGGTAGGGGCGCACCACCTGGCGACGCAGCAGGTGGAACATCTGCGCCGGGGTGGTGGGCTGCACGATCTGGAAATTGTCGTGCGCGGCCAGTTGCAGGAAGCGTTCGATGCGCCCGGAGGAGTGTTCCGGGCCTTGGCCCTCGTAGCCATGCGGCAGGAACAGGGTGAGGCCGGAGAGCAGCCCCCATTTGCTTTCGGCGGCGGCGATGAACTGGTCCACCACCACCTGGGCGCCGTTGACGAAGTCGCCGAACTGCGCCTCCCAGATCACCAGTTGATCCGGCGCGGTGCTGGCGTAGCCGTACTCGAAACCCAGCACGGCTTCTTCCGAAAGCACGGAATCCACCACCAGGAAGTTGGCCTGGCCGGGAATCAGGTTTTGCAACGGGATGTAAACCCCGTCATCCCAGTGTTCGCGCTCCTGGTCGTGCAGTACGGCATGGCGGTGAAAGAAGGTACCGCGCCCGGAATCCTGCCCGGTCAGGCGCACCGGCGTGCCATCCGACAGCAGGCTGGCATAGGCCAGGCTTTCCGCCATGCCCCAGTCCAGCGGCAAGGTGCCTTCACCCATCTGGCGGCGGTCGTCGATGATCTTCTGCACCCGGGGATTGAGGACGAAATCGGCCGGTACGCTGGTGAGCCGCCGCGCCAGCGCCTGCAAGCGCGGCACCGGAATCCGCGTCGGGGCGGCATCGCGCCAGTGGGTGCCTTTGTAAGGGCTCCAATCCGCCGCGTAAGGGCTTTTGGCCGCAGCCTGGTGGCCGATGGGCGCGTCCAGGCTGGCACGGAAGGCCTGCACCATGGATTCCGCTTCAACGCTGTCCACCACGTCCTGTTCCGCCAGCCGTTGCGCGTAGCGCGCGCGCGTACTAGGCAGGGCCTGGATGCAGCGGTACATGAGCGGCTGCGTGGCCATCGGCTCGTCCTGCTCGTTGTGGCCCAGGCGACGGTAGCAAATCAGGTCGATGGCGATGTCGCGCTGGAACGCCATGCGGTAATCCAGGGCGATCGCAACCGCGCGCAGCACCGCTTCCGGGTCGTCGCCGTTCACATGCAGCACCGGCGCCTCGACGATCTTCATCACATCGGTGCAATACAGGCTGGAGCGGGAATCGCGCGGGTCGGAGGTGGTGAAACCGATCTGGTTGTTGATGACGATGTGCAGCGTGCCGCCGGTGGTGAAGCCGCGGGTGGCTGCCATGTTCAGGGTTTCCATCACCACGCCCTGGCCGGCCATCGCGGCATCGCCGTGAATCAATACCGGCATCACCTGGTTACCGCTGGTATCGCCCCGGCGCTGTTGCTGTGCGCGCACCCAGCCTTCCACCACCGGGTTGACGATTTCCAGGTGTGAGGGGTTGAACGACAACACCGCGCGTATCGAGCCACCCGCCGTCGCCAGGTCAACGGCGAAGCCCTGGTGATATTTCACATCGCCACTGCGCTGCGCATTGCCGACCGCGTGGTGGGCATGTTCGAACAACTCGATCACCGAGCGCTGCATCACGTTGTGCAACACATTCAGGCGCCCACGGTGGGCCATGCCCAGGCCGATTTCCCGCACCCCGGCGCGGGCAGCCAGCTCCAACAGGAAATTGAGCAGGGGAATCAGTGATTCGCCGCCTTCCAGCGAAAAGCGCTTCTGGCCGACGAAGCGGGTATGCAGGGTCTTTTCCAGGGTCTCGGCGGCGGTGAGTTGCGCCAGCAGCCAGCGTTGCAACTGCGGCGTCATCTCCTGGCTGCCAACGCCTCCTGTCTCGCCTTCCACCCGCTGCTGTAACCAGCGTTTCTGCGCGGTGTCGGTGAGGTGCATGTATTCCGGCGACAAGGTGCCGCAATAAGCACGCCGCACCCGCATCAGGATGTTGCGCAGGGTGTCACGCGGCGGCCCGACCAGTGAGCCGGTATCGAACTCCTGATCCAGCTCGGCGCCGGTGAGGCCGTGATTGGCCGGGTCCAGTTCCGGAATGTGTTGCTGCGGCAGGTGCTTGAGCGGGTCCAGATCGGCGGCGCGAAAACCGCGAAAGCGGTAGGCATTGATGAGCTGCAACACCCCGACCTGGCTCGCCTCGCATTTCAGCAGCGGCAGATCGGAAACCTCCAGGGCTTCCTTCTTCGGGAAACGCGGCGGAGTGGACGCAAATGAGGGGGGCGGTGGCGGAAGCAACTCCGGCCGTTCGCTTTCGAGCGCGGCCAGGTAATCCGCACTACCGGAAAACAGGGCCGTAACGGGGAAAGGATCGCGCTGCATTTCATACCCACGGATAAGTTGACGCCGGAGCGCACGCTAGCGGCTGCCGTGTTGCAGTGCAAGGTGATTTTGCCATCTGGAAACGATGGCAAGCGGCGTAGGTCGGAAAAGCCGGCGTTATGTCCCCGGCGCCGATAGCGCCGGGGACGGTATCCCTTGCGGGCTTCATGCCGACGCCTTCCGACAATCCCGGCGGAAGGCGCGATAAGGCCGTGTTTCACTACTTTTCCTTTCACCGTAGTCGTGCAACTCTTTGCGGTGAGTCGTCGGGTTACGCGTTGTCGGGTTACGTGATAAAGCCGCTAACGTGCATGGAGGCCAGGGCACCCCGAATGATGAAACCGGGCGTACCTGTAGCGCAGGCGTCCTCGCCTGCTCTTGGCGCTGAATGCAGGCGGGACGCCTGCGCTACAAGGGCGAGCTTGTTTCACGCCAACCCAACCTACTTTCCTTATTTGCCACGACTCGCCAGCCGCATCCAGGTGCTCACCACGGTATCCGGGTTGAGCGACATGGAGTCGATGCCTTGGTCCATCAGCCAGTCGGCGAGGTCGGGGTGGTCGGAGGGGCCTTGGCCGCAGATGCCGACGTATTTGCCGTTGCGTTTGCAGGCGGCGATGGCCTCAGACAGGAGCTTCTTCACCGCCGGGTTGCGTTCGTCGAATGATGCCGCCACCAGGCTGGAGTCGCGGTCCACGCCCAGGGTGAGCTGGGTGAGGTCGTTGGAGCCGATGGAGAAGCCGTCGAAGCGTTGCAGGAAGTCGTCGGCGAGCAGGACGTTGGCGGGGATCTCGCACATCATGACGATCTTGAGGTCGTCCTTGCCGCGTTCGAGTCCGTTCTCCGCCAGTACGGCGAGGGCCGCGTCGGCGTCGTGCAGGGTGCGCACGAAGGGCAGCATGATTTCCACGTTGGTGAGGCCCATGTCGTCGCGCACCCGCTTGATGGCGCGGCATTCGAGCTGGAAGGCGCGTTGGAACTGCGGGCTGGCGTAGCGGCCGGCGCCACGGAAGCCGAGCATGGGGTTTTCTTCGTGCGGCTCGAATTGCGGGCCGCCGATGAGGTTGGCGTATTCGTTCGACTTGAAGTCGGACATGCGCACGATGACCCGTTTCGGCCAGAACGCGCAGGCGATGGTGGCGATGCCTTCCACCAGTTTTTCTACGTAGAAGTTCACCGGGTCGCCGTAGCCGTGAATCTTCTTGTCGATGGCGGCTTTCACTTCCTCCGGCATCTTGCGGTATTCCAGCGCGGCGTTCGGGTGGATGCCGATGGCGTTGTTGATGATGAATTCCAGGCGCGCCAGGCCGACGCCTTCGTGCGGCAAGGTGGCGAAGTGGAAGGCCTGTTCCGGGTTGCCGACGTTCATCATGATCTTGACCGGGAGATCGGGCATGGCCTGCATCACCCTCTCGGTCTTCTCGAACTTGAGCAGGCCGGCATAGACGGTGCCGTCCTCGCCCTCGGCGCAGGAGACGGTGACGTCAGTGCCATCCTGGATCGTGGTGGTGGCGTTGCCGGTGCCCACCACCGCCGGCACGCCCATCTCGCGGGCGATGATGGCGGCATGGCAGGTGCGCCCACCCCGGTTGGTGACGATGGCGGAGGCGCGCTTCATCACCGGTTCCCAATCGGGGTCGGTCATGTCGGCGATCAGCACGTCGCCGGGTTGTACTTCGTGCATCTGGGAGAGGGACTTGATGACGCGCGCCCGGCCCTGGCCGATCTTGCTGCCGATGGCGCGGCCGACGCTGATGACCGGGCCTTTCTCCAGCAGCTTGAAGCGCACCTGGACGTTGCCGGAACGGGATTTCACGGTTTCCGGACGGGCTTGCAGGATGTACAGCTTGCCGTCGATGCCGTCGCGGCCCCACTCGATGTCCATCGGCCGGCCGTAGTGTTCCTCGATGGTCAGGGCGTAACGGGCCAGTTCCAGGAGTTCGTCGTCTTCCAGGGCGAAGCGGTGGCGCAGCCCCATCGGCACGTCTTCGACGAGGGTGGATTTCTCGGCCACGGATTCATGGCCGAACACCATGCGGATGGCCTTTTCGCCCAGTTTCTTGCGCACCACGGCGCGCTTGCCCTGGCGCAGCATGGGCTTGTGCACGTAGTACTCGTCGGGGTTCACCGAGCCTTGCACCACGGTTTCGCCCAGACCATAAGAGGCGTTGATGAACACCACGTCGCGGAAGCCGGATTCGGTATCCATGGTGAACATCACGCCGGCCGCGCCGAGGTCGGAGCGGACCATGCGCTGGATGCCGGCGGACAGGGCCACCACGGCGTGCTCGAAATGGTTGTGGACGCGGTAGGCGATGGCGCGGTCGTTGTAGAGGGAGGCGAAGCAGAGCTTGACGGCGTCGATCAGGTTGTCGGCGCCCTGAATGTTGAGGAAGGTTTCTTGCTGGCCGGCAAAGGAGGCATCCGGCAGGTCTTCGGCGGTGGCGGAGGAACGCACCGCAAATTGCAGGTCTTCTTCGGCTTCCGCGCACATCAACCGATGGTTGTGGCGGATGCCGGCCTCCAACCCTGGCGGCAGGGGGTTTTCCAGCATCCAGCCACGAATCTCGCGCCCGGCTTCGGCCAGGGCCTGGGTGTCGTCGACGTTGAACGTGGTGAGCTTGGCGGCGATGCGCTCGGCCAGCCCGTTGTGCGCCAGATATTCACGGAATGCATCGGCCGTGGTGGCGAAGCCGCCGGGGACGCGAACCCCCTTGTCGGTCAGGTTGTGGATCATCTCGCCGAGGGAGGCGTTTTTGCCTCCAACCTTGTCCACGTCGTGCATGGACAGGGTTTCGAAGCGCGCTATATAGTCAAACGCATGGTCGATTGCTTGGCCCATCTTTCAATTCCTCTGAACGGTTTTTCACAAGCGCAGCGCCCTTCCCCATGACCCCTGCACGCCCGGTTTTTTTCGTCTCCGACCACACTGGCATCACCGCCGAGATCATCGGCAAGAGTCTCCTCTCGCAGTTCCCCGACGAAGCGTTCGCGCCGACGAGTTTACCCTTCGTCGATAATTTGGAGAAAGCGAATATTGCAGCGCAACAAATCCGGGAAGCCTGGAAAAACACCAGCTTGAAGCCACTTGTGTACTCCACACTGACCGATCCTGGTGCACGTGCAGCATTGGGCGCCTGCGGGGCTTTGGTGATGGATATCTACGGCCACTTCCTGGGCATGATGGTGGGCGAAATCGGTTATCCGCCGGAACCTTTGCGCGGACGTTTTCACGGCATGGGCGATCAGAGCGACTACTACACGCGGATCAACGCGGTGAATTTCGCCCTGGCGGCGGACGACGGTTTGAGCATCGAAAAGTACGACCGCGCCGATGTCATCCTGGTGGGGGTGTCGCGTAGCGGCAAGACCCCCACTTCGCTCTATATGGCCATGCAGTACGGCCTGCGCGTGGCCAACTATCCGCTCACCCCGGAAAACTTCGAGCAGCCCGGCCTGCCGAATTCGTTGTTGCCCTACCTACCCAAGCTGCGCGGCCTCACCCTGACGCCGGAACGCCTCGAACAGATCCGCTCGGAACGCCGCCCCAACAGCCCTTATTCGTCGCTGGAAACCTGCCGCACGGAATTGAACCTGGCGGAAAAGATGATGAACGACGCCGGTATTCCCACCGTCGACTCCTCCGCCCGTTCGGTGGAAGAGATTGCTTCGCTCATCAAGCAGTCGCTGAAAGGCAAGTGAGGCGCAGGCCGTAGGATGTGGTGAGGTACGAACCGCATCGCGCGCGGGTTGATGCGGTTCGTCCCTCACCACATCCTACGATCGCTGCCTGACCCGCTCGAACAGGCAGTTGGGCTTCCTGACGTCAGCCCAACCTACGTCTACTGAACAACGCCGTAGGATGTGGTGAGCGTAGCGAACCACATCAACCCGGCGCGCTGAAAGGCAAGTGAGACGAAGGCCGTAGGATGTGGTGAGGTACGAACCGCATCGCGCGCGGGTTGATGCGGTTCGTCCCTCACCACATCCTACGATCTCTACGATCGCTGCCTGACCCGCTCGAACAGGCAGATGGCGGCGGCGGCGGCGACGTTCAGCGATTCCACCTGATCGCTCATGGGGATGGTGAACGGGCGGGTGCAGGCGCGTAGCGATTCGCTCAACCCCGCGCCCTCGTTGCCGAAGGCGAAGCCCACGACGCCGCGCAAATCCAGCTCGAACAAGGATTGCCGCGCGCCCAGCACGGCGGCATGAACCGGAATCTGCCGCGCCACGGCGACCAGATCGGCGCGTTCCTGAATTGCCAGGCGGAAATGCGCGCCCTGACCACCGCGCAGGCACTTGGGCGACCAGGCATCGGTGCAGGCGGTGGAGAGGTAGGCCTGTTCAACCCCGGCGGCGGCGGCGGTACGCAGCAGCGCACCGAGGTTGCCGGGGTCCTGAATAGCCTCCAGCAACACCACGAACTGCGCGCGCTCATTCACCACCCTGGGGATGGCGATTTCCGCGAGCAAGCCGGTGGGCGACTCGACCGGCGAGAGGCTGGCAAACAGGGAGTCGGCCAATACCACGGCCGCGACCGCAGGCAAACGGGTGCGCCAGATAGCCGCCGCGCCGGCAAGGGCACGTTCCGAGAACACCAGGCGGCGCGGCGTGATTCCCGCTGCCAGCGCCGATTCAAGCAGGTGTTCGCCGTCGATCAGCGTGGAACCCGCCTGGCGCCGCGCGCGGCGGTCTTCGGCGAGGCCGCGCAAGACCTGATAAGTGGCATTGCTGCGCGAAGTGATCTGTGCCCCCGGCTCGGGAAAAGCACCCGAGCCGCCCCCCGAGGGGGCCAAGTCGACCTTGGGGCGGCCCGACGATCGACTTGAGAGCGGAATCAAAGACATTCGCCGACCGACCCGACGGCGCAGGTGCGCCCATCGCTCCACACCACATGATCCATACGGGTACCGGCCAGGAGGGTGTCCTTGATGGCGGCGTAGCGCAGGTTGGCGCCGGACAGGTCGGCACCGGATAAATCGGCGCCGGACAAGTCCACCGCCGTCAGCTTGGCGCCACGCAGGTCGGCATTACGCAAGTTGGCACCCACGGCGCTGGCGTATTCCATGACCGCACCGGCCAGGCGGGCATCCTCCAGGCGCGTCCGATCCAGGCGCGCGTTGCGCAACAGGGCGCCAGCCAGGGCAGCGCCGCGTTTATCGCAACTGCTCCAGTTGATGCCTTCCGCTGCGGGCGCGGCGCAATTCACCGCCTGATTGAGCGCGGCCTGGATCGGCTGCTTGCTTTGCCCCCACCACACGGCCACCCCGACGACCGCCAAAGCCAGCAAGGCCAGCGGCCCGATCAGCCACGAGGGCCGGCGCGCCCGTTCCGCGCTGACCAAACGCTCGGTATGTTGCTGGTCAAGCCCCAAAGCCAGGCGCCGGGACTCGTCGATCTCGGCATTGCGCGGCACCGGCTCATCATCGCTGACGCCCTGCCAGCGCTCACGCGCGCGCTGGCGCTCTTCAGCCCAGGCCATCTTCCCGGCGGTTTGATCCGTCTGCGGTGTTGCTTCCTGTGTGGAGAACTGGTCGCTTTCCTTGAGCGGCAACCAATCCCGTTCATCCAGGCTGATTTCCCAATCCCCGGAAATCTCGCCTGCGTGCAGCAATTCCTCGACCTGCGGCGGCGGATACGGGCCAACGATCTTGCCTTCGTGGCGTAAATACCAGAGCGATTGCGCCATGGCCTCGGACTCCAAAGAGAATGGGGCGGATTGTCGGCAGGACCGGAGAAAAACGAAAGGCCGATCTGCTGGCCGTCAGCTTCAGCCCGTGCTTATCCGGTTGTCACCCAAACCCACTACCGAGAGTGGGTAGCCCGGATGCAGCGGAGTCGTTGCGCTTTATCGCTTACGAATCCGGCGTCCCCCTTGCGGGGGCAGCGGAGTCGTTGCGCGTTAGCGCTTACGAATACGGCGTCCCCCATGTCAAGCGACACCAGAAACTGACCCCCAGGCGACATCTGGAATTGACCCCTCAGGCGGGTTGCTGAACTGATACGGATT
>JAUYFG010000193.1 GCA_030690985.1 Pseudomonadota bacterium | reverse complement strand
CGTGCCCAACAGCGCGACGGTTCGTTGGGCACGCTTCGCTTTGCCCAACCTACGTCACTACCGGTAGTGGGTGGGTGTGTTAACCGGATAAGCACGGTTTGATGAACGAACTGGATTCCCGATAAAAGCACTCGGGAATGACGACCCAAGCTGGTTTCACGGTTCTACTTAGTGCCGGCGCCCACCCTCGACTCCGATCAGGGCCGTAGGTTGGGCAAAGCGAAGCGTGCCCAACAGCGCGACGGTTCGTTGGGCACGCTTCGCGTTGCCCAACCTACGTCGCTACCCGATTACGGCACCGGCACGAAGCGCACCGCGTCGGCGGAGCTGTACAGGCCGGAACCGCCGGGGTGGGTGAGCGTCACGCTGGTGGTGCCGGCAGCGAAGGCGTAGGTGCCGAGCAGGTTCCACTTGCCGCCGTTGGCCTGTTGGCTGGCGGTGACCGTGACCGTGACCGGGCCACTCGCGGTGGTGATGCGGTAGGGCGCGTTGGCCACCCGGTTGCTCGACGCCGCCCACCAGGCATAGACCTGATAGTTGCCGGCGGCGCTGAGGTTGCCGCTCCAGGTGGCGGTCTTGCCGGTCTGGTTACTTACCAGGGAACTGGCCAGGTATTCGCCGCTGCTGCTGGATTCATTCCAGGTGCCGACCTTGCTGAAACCGGCGTCTTTGTTGTCGACGATGACTTCGACACCCACGGGCACGGGCGGGGGAGGCGGCGGGGGAGGATTGCCGCCGGCACCGCCAGACCCGGTGCTGCCCGTGTCCTGGGCACGGAACAGATCGAGCAACGGCTGGTTGAGGGTGTCCGCGTCGGGGTAGCCGTAGAGGTTGCCGTACAGGCCCCAGAGCGTGCTGTGCCAGTCCCAGTTCTGCCCGGAGGCGCCGTACTTGGCCATCAGGTCGAGGGTGTCCTGCATCCAGGCCAGGCCACCGCGCTCCGGGGTGTAATTGCGCAACGACTGGCCGAATTCACCGAGGTTGATCGGCACGTTGTGGTCCAGCGAGAACTGGAAGCCGTATTCGAGCAGGCCTTGCTCCAGATAAGCCTTGTCGTAAGCGGTCGGTGTCACATACGACTTGTTGTTCTGGAGCTGGATGCCCAGCGCGCCGGTGCCGCCGGTGGCGTTGCTGCCCTTGATCCAGCCGGAGATCTGGTAGCTGTAGCCCTGGCGCAGCGAGAAGGTGAGGTTGGGCAGCTTCACCAGATACTTGCCGTTGGCGTTGGAAATGCTCACCGAGGCGCTGCCGCGATGCCCCGTGCTCTCGATTACCTTGCTGCCGGTGGTGCCGGAGAGGCGCTGGGTGGTGGTCTTGTTGGTGAAAGACAGGAAGGGGTCGTAGGTTTCCAGCAGGTAGGGATTGGCCGGCGCCTTCTCCATGTCGATGTTCTGCACCACCCGCACCAGGTTGCCGGCCGGGTCGTATTCCTTGATCTGGAAATCGTCGAAAGTCACTTTGCCGGTGTTGGTCGTGGCAATGAATACCGGGATGGCGGCGATCACATTGGCATTGTTGACCGTGAAGCGCTTGCCCTCGTACCAGGCCCAGGCGGTGGTGCCGGCGGGAATCGGCGCGTTTTCCAGCAAAGTACCGGCGGTGTAGTCGGGCGACCACGGCAGGACCATCGAGCTGTGATCGCCGTAACGCATGTTGGAATCGCCCAGGTCGCCGCTGTAGCTCAACTGCGAGGCGTGCGACCAGAAGTCATAGTTGTGGAAGTCATACAGCGCGTTGCTGTCGCTGACCAGGGGCGGCGTCGTGCAATCGTCGGCGAAGCAGCTTTCCACCTGCACCAGATGGCGGGTGTCCTGGCTGCGGATGGCATTCACCAGCACCTGGGCGTAAGCCGCCCATTGCGCCTGATTGGCCGGTTTCGGCTCGTTGAGCAGGTCGTAGCTGGCGATCGTCGGCTCGTCCTTGTAGCGGCGGGCGATTTCCGTCCACAGCGCCTTCAGACGGTCCTGGCAGGAGCCGGCACCATTGCCGGCGCTCCAGAAGGTGCCCGAGTAGTCCGGGCTCTGGAAACCGCATTGCGGCGCGTGCATGTCCAGGATGATGCGCACCCCGGCCCGGCGCGCCCAGATGATCTGCTTGTTCAGCCAGTCCCAGCCTTCCTGCTTGTAGACGTAGGGCGCGGCGTTGTCCTCGAACAGGAGATACCAGGCATTCAGGCGCACCACGTTCATGCCGGCCTGTTTCACGGCGGCGTAGTCCTCCTGATCGAACTTCTTGCTGCCCAGTACCGACTCCGCCGCTTCGCCCTCTTCGCCATAGGCGAAGAAATTGCTGCCGAGCAGACGAATCGGCGTGGCAGTGGCGCCGACCACCAGATTGCGGCCGGAGGCGCGGATGAAATCGCTCGCCGCGCCGCCGGTCGGGACATAAGCCTCGGGCGGTTCCAGGCGGGCATCGTCGACGAAGAACTCGACCCCCACCGCCGGGCCGTTGACATAGAGCTGGGCCAGCGTCGCCGTGCCGGTGGGGCTGTGGCGGTAGTAGCCGCCCAGCTTCACCCATTTGCCCGGTGCCACGCTGCGGCCATCCAGGGAGAGGTACTTGGTGCCGGCGCCATCGACCAGCTTGACCCCCAGGGAATAGGTCGCGGCAACATTCTGCCGGGTGCGCACCCAGACCCGCAGGTCGTGGCCACGGCCTACCTGAAGCTTGTCCAGGATGTTCTGGGCGAGGCCCATGTAAGTGGCGCTGCGCCCGGAAACCAGGGCCGACTGGCTGCCGCCGTGGGCGGCTTCGTTGGTCGCGTTGATCGGATAGCTGGCGCCGTAGGCCACCCAGCCATTGCCGTTATCCGGCGCCTCGAACCCCGGATTGACCAGCACATTGGCTGCCCAGGCGGGTACGCAGGCGAACAGGCTCAGAGACAACAGGCTTTTCTGGAACATGGCATTCCCTTTGGTTTGTTGGGGGTGAAAGCTTTTTCGGTGTGTAGCGCCACGTCTTCCGAGCATACGAATTCGCTGCGGGTCACGATGCTAACCAGATAGTGATATCCAGTTATTTCGATTTTTATCATAGTTTCATTCGATGCAACACCCCCCCCATTCCGGCTAGCGCCGCCATACCCGCAAGGGGTAGGCCGTGGTTGTAATGCCGCCCAAACCCCGGCGGCAACAACCACGCTCTCCTTGCCGGCGTCTTTAACCCAGATTGTCCATTAGCCGGAGGCCCACCTGTAGCGCAGGCGTCCCGCCTGCTTCGTCCTTCCGATCAGGCCTACGAAGCAGGCGGG
>JAUYFG010000192.1 GCA_030690985.1 Pseudomonadota bacterium | reverse complement strand
CGTGCCCAACATCGCGACGGTTCGTTGGGCACGCGCAGCGACGCCCAACCTACGGCGCTGGTTCGTAACGACGAGTGCTTGCCTCGCGCTCCTGATCCTGTTGGCCGGCTGCGCGCCGACGCGGCATTACGAGGCCGCGCGGGTGTTGCAGGACATCGCCGCCGAGCAAGGTGATTCAAGGTTGAAACAGACCCGGCCCGCGCCGCTGCGGCAAGCCATTACCTATTCCGTTTCGGGGCGTTCGCACCGCGCCGATCTCTATCTGCCCGGCCCGCTCGCGGGCTGTGTGGAAAACTGTCCGCGCGCCGCCCTTGTCGCCGTGCCCGGCGCGGTGCCGCTGGCATCAAGCGACCCGCGCTTTACCGCCTTCGCCACCACCCTGGCGCGCGCCGGCTTCGCGGTGCTCGCACCGGAGATGCCGGGCTTCCGCCAGATGCGCGTGCGCCCGTCGGATGCGCGGGAGATCGCGGATGCCTTCGATTATCTGGCCAGCCGCCCCGAACTCAGCCCCGGCGGCCGCGCCGGGATGTTCGCCTTCAGCTATGCAGTCGGCCCGGTCATCCTCGCCGCACTTGAAGAGGACATCCGCGACCGGGTGCGCTTTGTCGTCGGTCTGGGCGGCTACCACGACCTGCCGCGCGCGGTGCGTTTCTTCACCACCGGCTGGTTTGTTGTGCCCCCGGCTCGAAAACCCCCGAGCCGCCCCCCGGGGGGGCCAAGTCAATCTTGGGACGGCCCGGCGATTGACTTGAGTGAACACGAAGGCCAGTGGCGACAGATCACCCCGGACGACACCGGCCGCATGGTGCTGGTCTATGCCAGCCTGGACTACTTGCCGGACGCGGCGGCGGATCGCGAACTGTTCGAGCGCATGGTGGCACTGCGCAGCCGCGACCCGCAGGCCGATCTGGCGCCGCTGGCGGCCGGGTTGAGCGCGGCAGGGAAGGCGGTCTATGCGCTGGCCGTCAACAGTGACCCGGCGCGCTTCCCCGAGTTGCTGGCCGGGTTGCCGGAGGCGATGCGCGCGGATATCGACCGCCTCAACCTCGCCCGCCATGACCTGAAGCCGCTCAAGGCGCGGCTCTATCTGGTGCATGGCCGCAACGACAACCTCATTCCTTACCCGGAGAGCCTGGCGCTGGCCGCCGCCGTGCCCGAGGGCCAAGCCGAGGTGTTCCTCATCCATCGCGTCCTCGGCCATGTCGATCTGAGTTTCTCCAACCTGTTGTCCTGGCACTTCTGGCGCGAAGACCTGCCCGACCTGTGGCGGCTGTGGCGGGTGATCGACCTGCTGCTGGCGGAGCGGGAGGCGAGATGAACGGCTGGCGCAAGCTGTCGCGCAACGTTGTAGTCGTAGGTTGGGCAGCGAAGTCGTTGCCGCTTCAGCGGCTTACGAATTCGGCGTACCCCTTGCGGGGGCAAAGCGTAGCGTGCCCAACAATCCGCCATCATGTTGGGCACGCTACGCTTTGCCCAACCTACAACCTCTGTGGTGAGGAGTTGCTGATGAACAACTGGCGCAACGCCGACCCGCGCGTGAAGGTGCTCATCCTGTTGCTGCCGGGCCTGGTCCTGGCGGCAATCGCCCTGGCGCTGCCGCCCATCGCGCAACCGCCGCAGTATCACGATTTCGCCGATCAACGCGCCTGCTTCGGCTTGCCCAATTGCCTGGATACCGCCTCCAACGTCCTGTTCGTGCTGGCCGGGGTGATCGGCCTGATCTTCCTGTTCGCCCCGGCCGGGCGGCGCGCGTTTGTCGATGCGCGCGAGGCGTGGCCTTACGCACTGTTCTTTTTCGCCGCCATCCTGATCGGTTTTGGCTCGGGCTATTACCACCTCGCGCCCGACAACGCCGGCCTGCTGTGGGATAGGGCGGCCATGGCGCCGGCGTTCATGGCTTGGCTGGGCGCGATTCTGGGCGAGCGCGTCGGTCTTAAAGCCGGACGTATTCTGCTGCCGCTGCTGCTGATCGCCGGCCTCTCCAGCGTCTTCTACTGGGGCTGGAGCGAGGCGCGCGGTGCGGGCGATCTGCGCCCCTACCTCCTGATGCAGGTCTATCCGATGTTGCTGATCCCGCTGCTGCTTATGCTGTACCCACCGCGCTACAGCGGCGGGCGCGACATCCTCGTGGTCATCGGGCTGTATCTGATGGCCCTGCTGTTCGATCTGATCGACCGCGCGGTTTTCGAGATTACCGGCGGCCTGGTCAGCGGGCACACCGCCAAGCACGCGCTCGCCGCGCTGGCGGTTTACCGGATCGCGCTGCATTTGCGGCGGCGACGCATCCTGTGAGCAACGCGGATGTTTTGCCTGCGGCTGGCAACTGAACCGTAAACAGGATGCACAAGATGCTGACCAGTCTGTTGACCACCCTGCTCCTGGCCTATGGTGGCTTTGCCGCGCTGCTGTTCCTGTTTCAGGACAAGCTGGCCTATTACCCGCAGATCGGCCGCGAGATCCACAGCACGCCGCGCGAACACGGCATGGAGTACGAGCCGTTGACCCTGACCACGCCAGACGCTGAAAAACTGGACGCCTGGTTCGTGCCGGCGCAGCAAGCTCACGGCGTCGTGCTGTTCCTGCATGGCAATGCCGGCAACATCTCGCAGCGCATGGACAGCATCGCCATGTTCCATCGCCTCGGCTACAGCGTGCTGATCTTCGACTACCGTGGTTATGGCCGCAGCAGCGGCAAACCCTCCGAGGCGGGCCTGTATCAAGATGGCCAGGCCGCCTGGGCGCATCTGACCCGGCAGCGCGGCATCGAACCGGCGCGCATCGTTCTGTTCGGCGAATCCCTCGGCGGCGCCGTGGCGGCCCGGCTGGCGGCGGAACTGGTTACGCAAGGGCGAGGTCCGCAAGATCAGCCAGGCGCGCTGGTGCTGTCCTCGGTGTTCACCTCGGTGCCGGACCTCGCCGCCGATCTCTATCCCTGGCTGCCGGCGCGCTGGCTCGCGCGTCTGCGCTACGACACCGGCGCAGCGCTGGCGCAAACCCGCAGCCCGGTGCTGGTCGCGCACAGTCCGGACGACGAGATCGTCCCGTTCCGCCATGGGCAAAGGCTGTTCCAGGCGGCGCCCGCACCCAAGGTCTTTCTGCAACTGGCGGGTGGGCACAACGACGGCTTCATCTTCATGCGCCCGGAATGGGTCGAAGCGCTGGGCGGGTTTTTGCGCGAGCACGTGGGGCGGTGAGGGGCACCAGCATGTGTTTAGAATCGTGAAAAACGAACAATAATGGTCGAATATTCGAATTTATTTGGCGTTTGCGGCGGCCTATCCTGACATCTGTCACCCTCGTGCGACGCCCTGCCTGAAGTCAATGTTCAGGCCGAAGTCGACCAAGACTGGAAATCAAAATGAACCACATCACCCCCGACACTACGCCCAACCGCCACTCGGCTTCAGGATCGGCGTGGGCTGGGCGGCGTGGCGGGTGGTGTCGCCGCACATGAAAATCAAGACATGATTCCAGCCATGGCCGGCGGCGACCTGCTCGCCTTGCTCGCCGCCATTCCTCTGGCGGCGCTGGGCGGCGAGGCCTTTCTCAAGGGCGTGCTCGGCATGGCGGCCTGGCTGCGCCTGCCCAAGCTGCTGGTGGCCACCACGCTGGCCGCCTTCGCCACCTCCAGCCCGGAGTTGACGGTTTCCAGCCTGGCGGCGCTGGCCGGGAAACCGGAGATCGGACTGGGCGATGCACTGGGCAGCAACGTGGTGAATATCGGCCTGATCCTCGGGCTGGCGCTGCTGTTCGGAGCGTTGTCGGCGCGGTTTGCGGAAATCAAACGCGATTTCCTGCTGGCGCTGGCCGTGCCCGTCCTCACCCTGATCCTGGCGCTCGACGGCACGCTGTCGCGGGCGGAGGGGGCGTTATTGCCGGCGCTGTTCGCGGTCTGGCTGATGCTGACAGTCCGCCAGGCGATAGCGCATCGCCGCGAGTCGCAGGCAAACGCGCAAGTCGATGCGACAGCCACTGCCTCGCCGTGGCGCGCCTGGGCTTTCGCTGCGGTCGGCCTAACCTGCCTGATTCTGGCCGGACGGCTGTTCGTGGTGGGCGCTTCCGGCATCGCGCTGGCGCTGGGCATCCATGCCTATGTGATCGGCGCCACCGTGGTGGCCATCGGCACCTCGTTGCCGGAACTGGTGACCACGCTGCTCGCCCGCCTGCGCGGCCACGACGATGTGGGACTGGGCACGCTGCTGGGCAGCAATTTGTTCAATGGCCTGGCCATCGTCGGCGTGGCTGCGGCCATCCACCCGATCCAGGCGCCGGTCGGCGAGATCGCTGCGGCGCTGGGCTTCGGCGTGCTGACGGTGCTGTTGATCCTGCCGCGCCGGGGTGTCATTGCACGTTGGCGCGGCATCGTCCTGCTGGCGGCTTATGCCGCCTTCGTGACGGCAACGCTGGCCCTTTGAGAGAACGGAAAAGGAAACAACCGTGCTTATCGGGTTAACACACACACCCACTACCGGTAGTGACGTAGGTTGGGCAAAGCGAAGCGTGCCCAACATCGCGACGGTTCGTTGGGCACGCTTCGCTTTGCCCAACCTACGGCGCCATGCCGCGAAATCAAGAGCCACTATATCTAGTGGGTGTGTGTGACAACCCGATAAGCACGGAAACAACAACATGACCCCTCAAATTCCCTGGCATACGCAAACCGCCGAAGCCGCCTGCGCTGGATTGGAAGTTGATCCGGCGCGCGGGCTTTCTGCTGAAGCAGCGGCGCTACGATTGGAAAGCCACGGTGAAAACCGCCTGATCGAGGCCAAGCCGCGTCCGCTGTGGCTGAAATTTCTCGACCAGTTCAAAAACTTTCTGGTCATCGTGCTGTTGTTCGCCGCCGCGCTGGCGTGGGCGGTGGGCGACCTGAAGGACGTGCTGGTCATTCTCCTCGTCGTCGTATTCAACGCCGCGCTGGGCTTTTATCAGGAGCACCGCGCGGAACAGACCCTGGCGGCGCTGAAAAACATGCTGGCCGCCAGCGCGCGGGTGCGGCGTGATGGACAAGTCGTCGAACTGGATGCGCAGCACCTCGTGCCCGGCGACATCGTGCTGCTGGAAGCCGGCGACCGCATCCCCGCCGACGGCCGGTTGCTGGCGGCGCACGCGCTGGAAGTGGATGAAGCGGCGCTGACCGGCGAATCGCATGCAGTCGGCAAATCGACCACCGTGCTCGATGTCGCAGAGCTGCCGCTGGGGGACCGAATCAATCTGCTCTACATGAACACCGTGGTGACGCGTGGACGCGCCGAGTTTTTGATCACGGCAACAGGCATGGCGACCGAGATGGGCAAACTGGCCGGCATGATCGCCGCCGCCCCCGAGTCGGAAACGCCGCTGCAAAAGCAGCTCGACACCCTGGGCAAGAAACTCGCCGCCATCGCCGGCGTGGTGGTGACGCTGATTTTTGCGCTCGATTTCGCGCGCGGCCTGCCCTGGACAGAAGCCGCCATGACCGCCGTGGCGCTGGCGGTGGCCGCCATCCCCGAAGGACTGCCGGCGGTAGTGACGGTGACGCTGGCCATCGGCATGTGGCGCATGGCGAAAAACCGGGCGATTCTGAAAAAACTTTCCGCCGTGGAAACTCTGGGCTCGACCACGGTGATCTGCTCCGACAAGACCGGCACCCTGACGCTGAACCAGATGACCGCGCGCGCCGGCTGGTTCGCGGGCCGGCGGTTCACGGTGAGCGGCGAGGGCTATCTGGCGGAGGGCGAAATCCGATTTGACGAGCCAGCGCATGACTTGCGTGCCTTGCTGCTGCCCATGGCGCTGTGCACCGACTCGCGCGTGCGCGACGGCGCGCTGATCGGCGACCCGACCGAGGGCGCGCTGTGGGTGCTGGCGCAAAAGGGCGGCCTCGATCCGGAATCGGAACAGGATGGACAGCCGCGCATCGCCGAAATCCCCTTCGATTCGGCGCACAAGTTCATGGCGACCTTCCACCACGCCGGCGATACGGTGGTGATGTTCATCAAGGGCGCGCCCGACGTGTTGCTGGCGCGATCAATCGCGTGGCTGTCCGACGCGGGTGAGACACCGTTGAATGAGGCGATGCGCGCGCAAATCGAAGCGGAAAACGCGCACCTGGCGACGCAAGCGCTGCGCGTGCTGGCGGTGGCGCGGCGGGTGATTCCCGCCCATGACTTCGACCCGGCGGGCGATTTGATGGCCTGGGCGCAAGACTGGACCTTCCTGGGTCTGGCCGGCCTGATGGACCCGCCGCGCGCCGAGGCCAAACGCGCCATCGCCCAGTGCAAACACGCCGGTATCCAGGTCAAGATGATCACCGGCGATCACAATCTCACCGCCGCCGCCATCGGCCGCGAGCTGGGGCTCACCGGCGAGGTGGTGAGCGGCGCCGAGTTGGATGCCATGAGTGAAACCGAGCTGGCGCGGCGCATCGACGCCATCGACGTATTCGCCCGCGTCTCGCCGGCGCACAAGGTCAAGATCGTGCAGGCGCTGAAGGCCGACGGCCATGTCACCGCCATGACCGGCGACGGCGTCAACGACGCGCCCGCGCTGAAAGCCGCCGACATCGGCGTCGCCATGGGCATCACCGGCACGGCGGTGACCAAGGAGGCGGCGACGCTGGTGCTGACCGACGACAACTTCGCCACCATCGTCAAAGCCGTCGAGGAAGGCCGCGTGGTGTACGACAACATCGTCAAGTTCGTGCGCTTCCAGCTTTCCACCAACATCGGCGCGATTCTCACCGTGCTGGCGGCCACCTTGCTGGGCTGGCCGGCACCGTTCACGGCGATTCAACTGTTGTGGATCAACATCATCATGGACGGCCCGCCCGCAATGACGCTGGGCATCGAGCCTGCCCGCCCCGGCATCATGCGCGACAAGCCGCGCCGCCAGTCGGCGCAGATTCTCACGTTGCCGCGTCTGGCGCGTCTGGCGGTGTATGGCGCGACCATGATGGTGGGCACGCTGTTCATGTTCCAGCACGGCCTGTCCACCCAGGGGCAAACCTACGCGCTGACCCTGGCCTTCACCACCTTCGTGCTGTTCCAGTTTTTCAACGCCTTCAACGCCCGCGCCGAATATGGCAGCGTGTTCAACGCCAATTTCTTCAGAAACGCCAAGCTGTGGCTGGCGCTGGCGGGCGTGCTCGCCTTGCAGGTGATGGCGGTGCACTGGCAGCCCGCGCAAGCGATCTTCGGCACCACGGATTTGACGCTGGACGATTGGCTGTTGGCGGCGGCGGCGGCCTCCAGCGTGCTGCTGCTGGACGAGGGACGAAAAATCCTGCTCGGCAGCGTCGCCACGGAGGCCGTGAACCCATGACCCGGCGTTCCTTGCGGCTGACATGGGTCGGCGTGGCGCTGCTGCCAGGCATCGCCTGGGCCGCAGGCGGCGGCGTGGTCGGCGAGAACCTGCTCTGGCTGGCGATCATTCTGATGGCGGCGCGGCTGTTCGCGCCGCTGGCCCAGCGCATCGGCTTCCCCGCCGTGTTGGGCGAGCTGCTGCTGGGCGTGGCGCTGGGCAACCTGTCACTGCTCGGCATCTCCTATTTCGACACCATCGCGCGCGACCCGATCATCGCTTTCATGGCCGAACTGGGGGTCATCGTGCTGATGTTGCAGATCGGCCTGGAGACGCGCCTGGCCGATCTGGTGAAGGTCGGCGGTCGCGCTGCCGGCGTCGGTCTCATCGGCATCGCCATTCCGTTCTCGCTGGGTGCTTTCGTGGTCGGGCCCTGGCTGTTGCCGGGCCTGGGCACGAACGCCTACCTCTTCCTCGGCGCGACGCTCGCCGCCACCTCGGTGGGCATCACCGGGCGGGTGTTCCGCGACCTGGGCCAGCTCGGCACAGCGGAGGCGCGCATCGTGCTCGGTGCGGCGGTGATCGACGATGTCCTCGGCCTGGTCATCCTGGCGGTGGTCAGCGGCCTGGTGCAGGCGGGCACGGTGAGCTTGGGCGAGGTGGGCGGCATCATCGCCAACGCGGCGCTGTTCCTGGTCGGTTCCATCGTCATCGGCCGGGCGCTCGCTCCCTATTCCAGCCGCTGGCTGGCGCGGCTCGACAGTGGCCACAGCATGTTGTTCGCGCAGGTGCTGGCTACCGGGCTGTTCATGGCCTGGCTGGCGCATCTCGCCGGCCTGGCGCCGATCATCGGCGCCTTCGCGGCGGGGTTGTTGTTCGAACCGCTGTTCTTGAAGGCCTTCGATGTGCCCAGCATCGTGCGCGAGGTCGAGAAGTTGTTGCCGGGTGGTGGTCAACCCGACGGCAAACCCGGCGCAGCCGATACGCGGGTCGACGAACTGGTCAACTCGCTGCGCGAGACGTTGACCCGCCACACCCGCCATCAGCACGAGCACATGCTGGAACCGATCGGCTACTTCTTTGTGCCGGTATTTTTCGTGCTCACCGGCATGCAGGTCGATCTGGCCACGCTGGCCGACCCCGCCATTGTCGCCGTCGCGCTCGGCGTGACGACCGCCGCCGTGGTCGGAAAACTGCTGGCCGGATTCGCCGCCGGGCGCGGCGTGCGCACCTGGGTAGTGGGCTGGGGCATGGTGCCGCGCGGCGAGGTGGGCCTGATCTTCGCCATGGTCGGCAAACAGCTCGGGGTGATGAACGAGGCGATGTTCTCGGTCATCGTCATCATGGTGATCCTGACCACGCTGATCACGCCGCCGGTGCTGACGCTGCTGCTGCGGAAACCCCCCCATGCCGGCGAGTCGATGGGGCCTGCGGATTGAGCGCATTTATCCGAGATTGTTCATTGCGTGCTTATCCGGTTGTCACAGACAACCACTAGATATAGTGGCTCGTGATTTCGCGGCATGGTGCCGTAGGTTGGGCAAAGCGAAGCGTGCCCAACATCGCGGCGGTTCGTTGGGCACGCTGCGCTTTGCCCAACCTACGGCACTACGGGGAGTGGGTGTCTGCGACAACCGGATAAGCACGGTTCATTGGAACGTAGGGTGCGCCGTGCGCACCGATTGACGCTTAATGGTGCGCCCGGCGCGCCCGCCGAAAGAATGCCCCCCGCGCCGTCGAGGCTGGTGTACCAGCCGTTATAATTCCGCGCCTGTCGTACCCGACCCGACTTTGCCGCCAACCATGCCCACCCTGACTACCGCCCCCTATCTCGATCCCAAATCTCAACTCGTGGCCCTGATCGAACAGGCTTTGCAGCAGGTTGCCGCCGATTCGATGCCCCTGATCGAGCTGGAGCGACCCAAGCAGGCCAGCCACGGCGACTTCGCCTGCAATGTGGCGATGCAATTGGGCAAGGCCATGAAACGCAACCCGCGTGAATTGGCGCAGGCGGTCATCAGCGCGTTGCCCGCTTCCGATCTACTGGAGAAGGCCGAAATCGCCGGCCCCGGCTTCATCAACCTGTTCCTCAAGCCGGCCGCCTGGCAGGGGGTTGCGGCGCAAGTGCTGGCGCAGGGTTCGGCCTATGGTGGCGGCAATGTCGGCCGGGGCGAGAAAGTGCAGATCGAGTTCGTCTCCGCCAACCCCACCGGCCCGCTGCATGTGGGGCATGGGCGCGGCGCGGCGTATGGGGCCAGCCTGGCCAACCTGCTCAAGTTGGCCGGCTATGACGTGCAGCGCGAGTATTACGTGAACGACGCCGGGCGCCAGATGGACATCCTGGCGCTCTCCACCTGGTTGCGTTACCTGGCCCTGTGCGGCGAGGTCGTGCCCTTCCCCGGCAATGCCTATCAGGGCGACTACGTCGGCGCGATGGCGGACAGCATCCATGCGCTGCACCAGGAACGCTACAAACGCGCCGCCGGCGAGGTGATGACGGGCGTGGCGGCGGCGGGCGACGCTGCGGAAGGCCATCTCGACGCCCTCATCGCCAATGCCAAACGCCTGCTCGGCCCCGATTACGCCTACATCCACGGCCATGCCCTGGAAGAGCAACTGGGCGACACCCGCAACGATCTCACCGAATTCGGCGTCACCTTCGACACCTGGTTTTCCGAGCAGACCCTGCACGAATCCGGCCTCATCGACCGTGCCGTCGAGCAGATGAAGAAGCACGGCCACGTCTACGAACAGAACGGCGCCCTGTGGTTCCGTTCCACCGCCTTCGGTGACGAGAAAGACCGCGTGGTGCGGCGCGAGAACGGCATCTACACCTATTTCGCCGCCGACATCGCTTACCACATCAACAAGTTCGAGCGCGGTTTCAGCCGCGTGCTGGATGTCTGGGGCGCCGACCACCACGGCTACATCCCCCGCGTGAAGGGCGCGCTCACCGCCGCCGGCCTCGACGCCGACCGCCTCACGGTCGCGCTGGTGCAGTTCGCCGTGCTCTACCGCAATGGCCAGAAGGCCTCGATGTCCACCCGCTCCGGCCAGTACGTCACCCTGCGCGAACTGCGTAGCGAAGTGGGCAACGACGCCGCCCGCTTCTTCTACGTGCTGCGCAAATCCGAACAACACCTGGATTTCGACCTCGATCTGGCCAAGTCGCGGAGCAACGACAACCCGGTCTATTACATCCAGTACGCCCACGCCCGCATTTGCAGTGTGTTGAACAGTTGGGGCGGGCTGGAGCGCGACCTGCTGGATGCCGACAGCCGCCTGCTGCGGGAACCGCAGGAACTGGCGCTCCTGAAACGCCTGGTCGAGTTTCCGGAAACCGTCAACAGCGCCGCCCGCGAGTTGGCGCCGCATGTCATCGCCTATTACCTGAAAGACCTGGCGGCCGATCTGCACGGCCTTTACGTGGCCTGCCGCTTCCTGGACGCGGAAGAGCCGCTGAAACAGGCGCGCCTGTTGCTGATCTCCGCCACCCGCCAGGTGTTGCGTACCGGCTTGGGCGTGCTGGGCGTCTCCGCGCCGGAGAAGATGTAAGCGCATGGCTCGACGTGAAGCCAGATCGACCCACCGCGAGGAACCTCGGCGCGAGGGTGGAAACTTCGGTGGCAACCACGGTGGCAACTCCGGTGGCAAACCCGGCGGGCTGATGATGGGCCTGCTACTCGGCCTGATAGTCGGCCTGGTAGCCGCCGCCGTCTTCGCCTGGTACTTCAATCTCACGACGGGCGAGTTCAAGCAGGCCGAGCAAGCACCGCAGATGACCGCGCCCGTGCAGCCCGTGCAACCTGACCGGCCCGCCGAATCCCTGAAAAAAGCGCCGCTTCCCGCTCCGGTTTTGCCGGCGACGGCGAAACCGGTCTTGGCCAAGCCGGCAAAGCCCGCACCCGCGCCAGCCGCACCTATCGTCGAGCGCAAACCCGTTCCGGCAAACGAGCCGACTGCGCGCGTGCCGCTCACTTTCTACGGCATCCTGCCTGGTGAAAAACCGGCCAAGCCGGTGGAACCTCCGAAGCCCACGGAACTCTGGTGGCTGCAGGTTGCCGCTTTGAAAAACCCGGACGATGCGGACAAGTTGAAAGCGCGTCTGAGCCTGCTGGGCCTGGTAGTGGCCATCCAGCAGGTGGAGAGCACCGGACAAACCCTCTACCGGGTGCGAGTGGGTCCGTACAAACGGGACGAGGATGCCTTCGCCGACCTGGATACGCTGGCAACCAACAATTACGAACCGAGATTGTTCAAAGAACCTGTGAAAGGAGTCACGCCGTGATGAAACGTTTTGCCCCGCTCGCCCTGATCCTGCTGCTCGCCAGCGCCCCCGCCGTCGCCCTGGACTGGGGCAAGGACTATGTGGAAGTGCCCACCCAGCCCACCTCGGTCAAACGCGGCCAGGTCGAGGTGCTGGAATTCTTCTGGTATCGCTGCCCGCACTGCTTCCATCTGGAGCCGGAACTCAACGCCTGGACGAAGAAGCTGCCGAAAAACGTGGTGTTCAAGCGGGTGCCGGGTGTCCTGAACGAGAGCTGGATGCCGCTCACCCGCGCTTATTACGCGCTGGAAGCAACCGGTTTGCTGGAAAAACTGCATGACGACGTGTTCCACGCCATCCATGTCGAAGGCATCGACCTCAACCCGCCGGGCGCCTTCCTCGATTGGGCCGCGAAAAAAGGCGCCGACCGCAAGAAACTGGCCGACGCCTACAACAGCTTCGCCGTCGATGCCAAAGCCATGCGCGCCCAGCAGATGACCCGCGCGCTCAAGCTCACTGGCGTGCCCGCCTTCGTGGTCAGCGGCAAGTACAGCACCTCCGCCTACCTGACCGGCGGCAACCCACAGACCTTCAAGGTGCTTGACGAACTGATCGAGATGGAGAGCAAGGGGAAATAATCCAGTTTCAGACGACAGCCTGGATGAGTGATCGAGACAAGCTGATAACACGCACGAAAGAGGACATATCCATGAAACGCACCTTTTGGAAGATCAGGGAAGCCTTGCTACGTTTCCTCGGCATGGAACAGATGCAAACCAGGCTGGCGGAACTCAAACGTGATCTGGAATCGATAGAAACGCTGCAACAAACGTCCGCAGCTTCGAAGACCGGACAACTCAGGCTCGTTTATGAGTGGAAAGCAATGCTGCGACGCGGGGAACCGCTTCCTTCGTTCGGCGAGGTGGAATTCCGGGCCTTCTCGCAAAATAGCGAGGACGGGATACTGCTGTATCTGTTCAGCTTGATCGGGACCGCCAACAAGACCTGTGTTGAAATCTGCGCGGGAGATGGTATCGAATGTAACAGCACTAACCTCATCCTCAACCATGGATGGACCGGGCTCTTGGTCGACGGTAACGAGCAGCTCGTGAAAAAAGGAAGGGCGTTTTATGCCCGGCATCGCGATACTTTCAGCTTCCCTCCCAAATTTGCTCATGCCTGGGTCGAGCGCGAAACCATCAATGACCTGATCCGACAGCATGGGATAGAGGGGGAGATTGACCTGCTCTCGCTGGACATGGACGGCGTGGATTACTGGATCTGGGAGGCGATCGAAGTCATCCAGCCTCGTGTCGTGGTGGCGGAAACCCAATGTATCTGGGGAGCGGAACGATCAGTCAGCGTTCCCTACCGGCGCGATTTCCATTCCCCCCTGATCCAGGGTTTTGGCGTCTATTCTGGAGCCAGCCTGCCGGCTTTCGTTCGTCTCGCCAAACGCAAGGGCTATCGGCTCGTCGGCCAGGGCTAATTTGCCCCATCCCAAATCCATAAGTGACACAACGGGTTAAGCGAGGTTGCTGGACAAGCGCCATGCTGAACGGTATAAGAAGGGGATGGCGAGCGCCCCCTTCCCCGATCCGTCCTTGCTGCTGA
>JAUYFG010000190.1 GCA_030690985.1 Pseudomonadota bacterium | reverse complement strand
GACGTTGAGGCCGCTTGTGCCGGCCTCGTAGGTGAATTGGGTTTCGCGGTAGCGGCTGGCGTCGAGGTATTGGCGGCTGGTGCTGAGCGTGGCATCGGGGTTCCAGCACTGGCTGGCGAGCAGCACGTCGGCGCTGCCGTTGAGGGTGCTGATGCGGGTTTCCCTGGGGCGCTGGGTGTAGTCGCCGCAGGTGCTGGCCGTGGCGGTGGTGGCTGTGGCGTAAGCGGTGGTGGACACCGTGCCGCGCTTGTCGGTGACGCTGGCGATCTGGTCGAGGGCGCCGTAGGTGGTGTCGATGTTATTGCCCAGGGCGTCGCGTTCGCGGGTGACGTTGCCGAAGCTGTCCGACACGCCGGTGAAAGCCTTGTCGGCGCGGTAGCTGTAGGTGGTGGCATAACCCAGCGCGTCGTACTTCTTGCTGCGGATCGCATCGCCCTGGTTGTCGAACAGCAGGATGCCGCCGTCCGGTTCGGTCAGCCGGGTCATGCGGCCGTTCTCGTCGTAGTGGTAGTCGCGCGACCGGCCCAAGCTGTCGGTGACCCGTGTGCTCTTGCGGAACAGGTCGTAGTCGAGGGTGTCGCCCTGGCCGAGGCCGTCGGTCTGGGTGTAGCCGCGGGCGTTTTCGTAATAGGTGAAGACGGTCTTCACCGCCTGGCCGTCGCGCGCCAGGGGCTGGATGACCTCATGCAGCAGATGCTTGGGGTGGTAGGTGTAGGCGCGGGTCTCAGCCAGCGGGTTGCTGCGGCTGGTGAGTTCGTTGTTGGCGTTGTAGGTGAAGCTCCAGCTGCGCCCGCTCCAGTCGGCGACATCCTTCAGGCGGCCGTCCGCATGGTAGGTAAAGGTGAGGCCACTGCGGCCGGTGATTCCCAGGTTGTCGGCGACGCCGGTCAGGCGGCCAGGCCAGGCGCTGGTGTCGTAGACCAGGTTGAGGACATCGCCCCAGGCGTTCTTGATGGCCGTCAGGCGAGCGGTCTTGGCCGGCGTGACGCGGAGATCGACGCCCGCTTCGCTTTCGAACACGTACTGGGCGCCGTTGCGGAAGGTCAGGGTGTGCTGGCCGCTGGCGGGGGTGTTGAAGGCCAGGCTGTCGAATTCGCCCTGGGGGGCGGTGACGCTGTGGGCGGCATCCTCCGTGACCAGGTAGTTGTGGTCGCCACCGCGCTCGTCGGTGTAGCTGATCGAACTGGTCAGGCCGTTGCCGTTCTCCGGAGCTTGGGCGCTGGTGCAGTTGGGGCAGTTGCCGAAATCGTTGGAGACCAGCCGCATGCCATAGGAATGCACCCAGCCGTAGCCCAGATCGCCCAGCTTGGCGCTGGCGCTGGGCTGGCTGTTGTAGGTGCGGGTGAAGACCGTGTTGAGGCCATTGCGACCTCGGATCATCAGGTCTGTCTCGTCGTGATAGTTGTTGCCGGAGACGGTGGAGATGGGGTCGAGGGTGGAGGGGGTGCGGATCAGGTCGTTGTTGACCGGTCCGACCAACAGCAGATCGGTGAAGGCGGCGTTGTTGAACACCGAGGCCGGCGGTGTGGTGAAGCTGGCGGCGGGCCGCGAGGGAATGATCGGGGCCTTGGCGGTGACGAAGCCGCCGGCGTGGGCGGGAGGGACGCCGAGAGGCTGGCAGGCGGCGAGCAGGAAGGCGCATTGCCGCCGACGCTGGAACCAGGCGGGAGAGGAGGAATGGCGGCGCATGGGGTCGGTTTCCTTTCGTGGGGGGCTTGTCGAGCAAGGACCGCTAGGCCGATGGCCGGTCTGGGTGGCTTGCGCGCGCCGCGCAGGCTTCCATGAAGTCCCGCAATTCTTTTACGTCTTCGTCCTTCCACTGGCCGGGGCGGCCCATTTCTCCCGGTAGGTAAAACGTCCGGCCATCGCGCAGGCTGATCTTCAGGTTGACGTTCTTGCCGTGCGGGATGGTGAAGCGGGTGCTGCGGCTGAGCAGCGTGCCCAGGCGCTTCTGGAACCAGCGCTCGCTAACCAATAGAGGTTCCACGCTCACCACCTCGTTGGCGTGGAAAGAAGCCTGCTTGAAGTAGTAGCCCTTCAGCAGGAACACCCCGTCCCGGTAGGTCGCCTTGTGGGCGATGAAGCGCTCGCGGAGTTCGAAGAAGAAGATTTGGAAGCCGCCGATGGTGTAGTAGAGGCCACCAAGAAAGACGGCCAAGAAGAATCCCGCATGGAGCACCTTCTCGAACACACTGATGCCGGTCTCTCTTTCGATTACATAAAAGGGGAGCACTGCAAGTAGAACTGTCCCCCCCGCCCAAACCAACGCCCCGAAAGGGGCCAGCAGCGTCAGCAAATAGCGCGGGTCGCTCCAGGATTGGGCGACCTCGTCAGGGTTTGACATAGGGGGCGAAATTGTTGGTGTTGGGCTTGCTGGGGTAAAGCATGATGCCTCTGCTCATGTCGTTGAAGGATGTGCTGGCGGAGGGGGTAAACAAAGGAGAATTGTAAGAAGCCGAAGAGCCCGATGAGGTCTCGCCCAGCTTCTGGCCGATGGCTGTGGCGGCAGTCGACACCGGCCATGCAATCGTGGCCGCCGAAGCTTGCTGAGACCAGGTGGGGGCGAACATCCCAGTCAACTTTGTTGCGGCGCCACCGCCGATTCCCGCCAAGCTGGCTTCAACATAATTGAAGGACTTTTGATTGCCCAGTCCTATGTTAATGCCCTGAGAAAGCGAATCCCCAAAGCTCCCAATAACCGCCCCCTGCGCAAAGGTTCCAGCACCCGGCAAGTAAACCGCCAACACCCCCTGCACCACCCCCATCCCCGTCGCGACCCCAGCGCCCCCAAGCGTCGGCTTCGGCGTAGTCGAGTAATACCCCGCCGCCCCGCTCCCCCCGCCGATGGTCCCCACCACCATGCCGGGATTGGTGCGCACGAAGCCCGTCGCCGCGCCCCACGCCGCCCGGCCCGCGTTCAACAGGGCCGGCCCCCATATCGGCGCGCTTTCCAGTGCCGCCGCGATGGCCGGAAGAATGAGTCC
>JAUYFG010000188.1 GCA_030690985.1 Pseudomonadota bacterium | reverse complement strand
CGGCTTTACGAATCCGGCGTGCCCCTTGCGGGTGCAGCGGAGTCGTTGCCGCTTCAGCGGCTTTACGAATCCGGCGTGCCCCTTGCGGGTGCAAGCCCGCTCCTACGACGCGGCAAACTGCCGGTTTTCAGGATGATCCTGGAAACGGCGGTCGACGGCCCGTTTCCAGCGGAAATCCGCATGGACCCGCCGCGCTTTACACCCCCGCGTCGGCCTTCAGCGCTTCCGCCTTGTCGGTGGTTTCCCAGGTGAATTCCGGCTCGTCGCGGCCGAAGTGGCCGTAGGCGGCGGTCTTCTGGTAGATCGGGCGGAGCAGGTCGAGCATTTTGACGATGCCTTTGGGGCGCAGGTCGAAGTGGCGCATGACCAGTTCGGTGAGCTTCTCGTCCGTAACCTTGCCGGTGCCGTAGGTTTCCACCATGACGCTGGTGGGCTGGGCGACGCCGATGGCGTAGGAGACCTGGACCAGGCACTTGCCGGCGAGGCCGGCGGCGACGATGTTCTTGGCGACATAGCGGGCGGCATAGGCGGCGGAACGGTCGACCTTGGACGGATCCTTGCCGGAGAAGGCGCCGCCGCCGTGCGGGGCCGCGCCACCATAGGTGTCGACGATGATCTTGCGGCCGGTGAGGCCGGCATCGCCGTGGGGGCCACCGATCTCGAACACGCCGGTCGGGTTCACCAGATACTTGATGTCGCCCTTGATGAGATCCTTGGGCAGCACCGGCTGGATGATGTCTTCGATGATGGCGTCGATGGCGGCCTGCTTCATGCGCCGATTGCCCTGCGGCCCTTCCGCCATCTCCGGGTTGTGCTGGGTGGAGAGCACGACGGTGTCGATGCTGTCGGGCTTGCCGTCGACATAGCGCAGGGTGACCTGGGACTTGGCGTCGGGGCGCAGCCAGGGCAGGCGGCCATCCTTGCGCAGCAGGGACTGGCGTTCCACCAGTCGATGCGCCAGGTAGATCGGCATGGGCATCAGGGAAGGGGTTTCGTCGCAGGCGTAGCCGAACATCAGGCCCTGGTCGCCGGCCCCCTGGTCCAGGTTGTCGTCGTAGGCGGCATTGACGCCCTGGGCGATGTTCGCACTCTGCTGGCCGTAGCAGATATGGACGGAACAGCCGTCGGCATCGAAGCGCAGCGCGGGATCGGCATAACCGATGCGACGTATCGTTTCTCGCGCCACCCGGGCATAGTCAACTTTGGCATCGGTGGTGATCTCGCCGACCAGCATCACCAGGCCGGTGCTCACCAGCGTCTCGGCGGCGATGCGGGAATGCTTGTCCTGCGCCAGGATGGCGTCGACGATGGCATCGGAAATCTGGTCGGCGACCTTGTCCGGATGGCCTTCGGAAACCGATTCGGAAGTGAAGAAGTAGTCTTTGCTCATGAGTTGCTCCTGTGTGATTCCCCGTTGCAAGTCGGCGTGGCCGACTCCGGGGACAAGGAGCGGACGCTTTAGCTGGATTTGTATCCCGCCCGCAATTTGTCTTTGCATTGCTGCAATTAACTCGGCGGCTGCGATAATTCTACGCAACTGCACAAATATTGGTCAAACCCGCCTTGCTTTTCTTTCTCCGCCTGTTTTCCCGCTTGCCGTTGCCCGTGGCGCATGGGCTCGGCGCGTTGCTGGGGCTGTTGGGCCTGTTGCGGCGGCGGCACCGGGAATTGTTGCGGGACAACCTGAGGCTTACCGGGCTTTATCGCCCTTTCTGCCTGCTCCGCGCCGGCATGGAGTTGGGAAAAGGCCTGGCGGAACTGCCCCTGGTCTGGCTGGCGCCATTACCGCGCGTGTTCGCCCTGGTACGCGAAGTTCGCGGCTGGGAGCATGTCGAAGCGGCGCGTCGGAAGGGGCGCGGCATCGCCCTGCTGGCGCCGCATCTCGGCTGCTGGGAGATTTGCGGCATGTTCATCACCAACCGTGTGCCGGTCACCGCGCTTTACACCCCGCCGCGCCAGGAATGGGTACATGAAATGATGCGCGAAGGCCGCGAGCGTGCCGGGTGCAAGACCGTGCCGCCGACCACGGGCGGGGTGCGCGCGCTGCTCGGGCGGCTGAAGAAAGGCGAGGCCACCTTCATCCTTCCCGACCAGTCCGCCAATCGAGGCGAGGGCCAGTGGATCCGCTTTCTCGGCCACCCGGCTTATATGCCTTCCCTGCCCTACCGCTTGATCGCCGGCACCGGCGCCGTGCCGCTGATCGTGTTCGCGGAACGCCTTTCCTGGGGGCGCGGCTTCCGTCTGCACATCGAACCGTTGCCGGCCATGCCGGATACCTCGCGGGAAACCCTGGCCCAAGCCACCAACCAGGCTCTGTCCGTGCTCATTCGCCGCCATCCCGAGCAATACCTGTGGAGTTACCGGCTGTTCCGCCACCACGCCGACGTGCCACCGCCGCCGGAGGATTTGTCTTGAGACGGATGGGCATCGCGCTGCTCTGGCTGCTCTGGCGGTTGTTGCCGGCCAACGCGCTCGGGCGTCTGGGCGAGTGGCTGGGAATGCTGCTGCAATTCGTGGCCGGCGCGCGCATCCGGGTAGGGCTGACCAACCTGCGCTTGTGCTTCCCGGAGCTGGATGCGGCTGCTCGCCGCAATCTGCTGAAATCCCACTTCCGCGCCCTCGGCCGTGCCACCTTGCAGGAAACCGTGTCGTGGTGGGGCAGTCGAGACGAAGTGGAGCGCCTCACCCGCTTCGAGGGCACGGAACATCTCGAACCGCATTTGGCACCGTACCCAAGTAAGCCGGTGATCTGGCTGGCGCCGCATTTCGTCGGCCTCAACATCGGCGGCGTGCGGGTCACGGCGGCCTACGCGCCGATCGTCTCGCTGTACGCCACGATCAAGAACCCGATCATCAACCGCCTGATGCTGCGCGCGCGCACCCGGTTTGGTCGCGCCGACCAACACTCGGAAATGTACTCGCGCGCCGACGGCATCAAGCCGGTGCTGCGCGCGATCAAGAAGGGACGGCCGTTCTATTACCTGCCGGACATGGATTACGGCGCGCGCGATGCCGTATTCGTACCCTTTTTCGGCACCCCGGCGGCCACCATCACAGGGTTGAGCCGCATTGCCCGCGCCAGTGGTGCCGTGGTGGTGCCGTGCATCACCCGGCAGGAGGGCGGCGGCTATGTCACCCGCTTCTACCCGGCCTGGGAACACTTTCCCACGGACGACGTGACGGCCGATACCCGGCGCATGAACGCCTTCATCGAAGCACGCATCCGTGAATTCCCCGAGCAGTATTTCTGGCTGCATAAACGCTTCAAGACACGCCCGACTGGTGAGGCCAGCTTGTATGAATGAAATCGAAATTTCCCCCGTGCGCCTGGATGAGGCCGAAGCGGTCGTGGATCTCGCCGGCCGCGTCTGGCGCGCGCATTACCCCGGCATCATCACCCCGGAACAGATCGAAACCATGCTGGCGCAGCGTTATCGGCCGGTGCTGGTGCGCCAGTTCCTCGCCCGTGGCGATATCTGGCTGGCGGCGCGGGTGGCAGGGGCGCTGGCAGGTTTTGCGCATGGCCACCCGCTCACCGAGGACGACTACAAACTCGACAAACTCTATGTGGACCTCGACTGGCAGCGCCAAGGTATCGGCGGCAGGCTGATCGACGCATTGGCCGCGCGCATCGTCAGCCAGGGCTTTTCCCGCCTGGTATTGCGGGTGAACCGGCAAAATCAGAACGGCATCCACGCCTATCTCAAACACGGCTTTACGGTGACCACCATTCACCTGGAAGACATCGGCAATGGCTTCATCATGGATGACTACGTTATGACCAGGGAGCTGACATGAGCTTCCACAACCCCGGCCCCGAAGACATCAAAGCCTTGCTGGCGCAGGTGAAAACCATCGCCGTAGGGCGGAAAAGCGGCCTCATCGCGCCTTCCGCCGGGGCATGTCGGAAGGCGCCGGCATGAAGACGCCGGCTTTTCCGACCTACGTGCGGGAAGGACACCCTGCGCGATATGCCGTGATAATCCGCCCATGAAACTCAAATTCAGCAAAATGCAGGGCGCCGGCAACGACTTCGTCGTGCTCGACGGCATCAATCAAGATATCGCCCTCACGCCGGCGCAGTACCAGGCCCTCGCCGACCGCCATTTCGGCATCGGCTGCGACCAGATATTGCTGGTGCAGCCTGCCACCCGGCCCGACTGCGATTTCCGCTACCGCATCTTCAATGGCGACGGCGGCGAAGTGCAGCAATGCGGCAACGGCGCCCGCTGCTTCGTGCGCTTCGTGTCGGAACAGGGGCTGACGGCGAAGCGGGAAATCCGTGTCGAAACCGCCGCCGGCGTCATCGTCCCGCGCCTGGAAGACGACGGCCAGGTCACCGTCGACATGGGGCCGCCGCGCTTCGAACCCTCGGAGATTCCCTTCTGTAACGCCGGCGTCTCGCCGGCTCTGCCTACTTATGTCATCGACGTCGACGGCGAGCCGATCGAGCTCTCCGTCCTCTCGATGGGCAACCCGCACGCCGTGCGCATCGTCTGCAACGTGGACTCGGCGCCGGTACAGGAACTGGGCGCGAAAATCGAACATCACCCGAGCTTCCCGGAACGGGTCAACGTCGGCTTCATGCAGGTCATCCATCGCCGCGCGATCAAGCTGCGCGTATTCGAGCGCGGTGCCGGCGAAACCCTCGCCTGCGGCACCGGCGCCTGCGCCGCCGTGGTCGCCGGCATCAGTCGCGGCCTGCTCGACGCCGGCGTCCAGGTCCACACCCGTGGCGGCGATCTCTCCATCCGCTGGGCCGGCATCGGCCACCACGTCTTCCTCACCGGCCCGGCCGTCACCGTTTTTCAAGGCGAGATAGCGCTATGAACGAACTCGCCATCCCGCCCGATACCGCATGGCAAACCGCTTGGGCCAAGGAATGCGAAGACCGGCTCGCCGCTTATGAACAAGGCGTGATTGAAGCGGTGGACTTTGATGTAGTGATGGCGCGACTGCGTGGCCCCTATCCCGGAGGGGTTCAATGAATATCTCTGCAAGCATCGACACCGAGACGGAACGCACCGCCCGTGTTTTTCTGGCGCACATCGAGGACCACTACAACCTGGTGCGCGCCGTCCTGTTCGGTAGCCGAGCCAGGCATGACCATCGCGCGGACAGCGACATCGACATCGCCCTGCTGTTGCGCGGGCATCCGGGGCGGTTCCTCGCCACAAAACTCGACATGGCGGATATCGCCTACGACGTACTGCTGGAAACAGGAATGCGGGTGCAGCCTTTCCCCATCTGGGAAGACGAATGGGAACACCCCGAGGACTATCCAAACCCAAGACTGCTCCAGAACATCGAGCGTGAGGGCATAGCGCTGTGAACGGGAACGACTTGATCACCAAGGCATTGCGGGCCGCCACTTCAGCACGGCTATTGTTCGACGCGGGTGATGTCGATGGCGCCTGCAATCGCGTGTAATACGCCATGTTCGATGCGGCGCGAGCCGCGTTGATACTGTCCAGCGCACCGGTAGAAGTCGAAGTAGTCCGAACCCATGGCGGTCTCATCTCCGCATTCAGCCTCCACCTGGTCAAGTCCGGACGCATTCCCGTAGAACTGGGTCGTTCTCTCAATAGAGCCGAAGAAATCCGCCTGATAGCCGACTACAGAGGGGGTCAGGTTGAGATAGAGCAGGCATTGTGGGTCGTCGAACAGGCGGCAAGATTTGTGCGCCATATCCAGTCTGAGTTTGCACCAGGCAATAACGGCGATCCTGATTCATGAATGCCTTGGGCGCGTCGTTACTGGATTTCGTGGTCTGACCCCATTGACCCCATTGACCCCCCCATTGACCCCACAAGGAATGCGGCAACGCCACGGTCATCAGGAAGGACGGCTGCGACTTCTGTACGGCCTGCGGGGCGGTGGGGGCGTGCGGGTAGGCCTGTTTACAAGGGCTGTCATTTATCCCGAAGACCATCAGCCGGGGCCACGCGCCCCCACATTTAGCGCCGGCCTACGCCGCCCTGGCCGGAGAGTTCGGCGCCGCCAACCGCGCCCAGCCCAGCAGCCCCAGGCCGATGGACAGCAGCAACAGGGAAGAGGGCTCCGGGAGCACGCCCAACACGTCCAGGGAGTGGTAAGAAACGGAGTCATACACCGCACTGGTGGCACCGCCTGCATAGTGCCCGGCCCAGGCCTCGGCGGTCGCGTCCACCGCCCACAGGTTCATCATGATGCGTCCCGGGGTGGTGGGCAGCGGGCCGGCGGTGACGCTGTGCACCAGGACAGCGTCCACCCACCAGTCGATGCGATTGGGGCGCCATTCGAAGGCGTAGTCGTGCAGGCCCGCCGCCGCATCGAAGCCCAGGTCGATCGTCGCCTCGTGGCCGCCCACCCCGGCCACGAAGTAATTGATCTGCATCTTGCCGGTGTCCTGCCCCAGGATTTCGATATCGATCTCGTCGTGGGGGTTGCCATCGGAGGGGCCGGTGTAGGTGAACAGCGAACTCACGACCCCGGCGCCCGACGCCGCCTGGAAGCGGCCCTCCACCCGGCCGTAGCCGAAGAAGCCGATGCTGCTGTAGTTGGCGCCGGCATAGGGCTCGCCAGAGCACAGAGCCGGGTTGGACACACAGGGCTGATTGTCCAGGGCAAGGGTCATCAAACCGCCGGCGAAACTTACATGATCGGCGCGCCAGCCCACGTCGAAGGGGCTGCCGTTTTTCCAGCCATCGGCGGCATACCAGTCGGCGCCGTTGTGGCTGGTGAAATCGTTGCTCATAGTCAGGGCATGGGCGGCGGGTGCCAGCAGAGCCAGGCAGAGGGGAATCAGGGTTCTCATGGTCATAGGGGTCGAGTGCTAGTGCAGTGGCGATGCTAACAGGCAGGACGGATCGAGAGTGGAAGCGAAACCCATCTACGCGGTATGCAAGGAATGCGGCAACGCCACGGTCATCAGGCAGGACGGCTGCGACTTCTGTACGGCCTGCGGGGCGGTGGGGGCGTGTGGGTAGGCGTATTTACAAGGGAAAAACATTGATCTACCGTGCAATCTCTCCATACGAGTAGCAATCTGCACGGATGAATCCCCGTTTCGCCCAACGACGACTTGCCGAATTACTCAGCCAATTTCCGGCGGTCGTCCTCATCGGCCCGCGCCAGGCAGGCAAGACCACCCTGGCCCTGGCCGAAATGGCGCGACATGGCGACGCGCTCTACCTCGACCTGGAACTGCCCTCGGCCCAGCGCCAGCTCGACGACCCTGAAGCCTTCCTCCTCGCGCGGCGCAATCGTCTGGTGATCCTGGACGAGGTGCAGCGCCTGCCGGAACTGTTCGCCATCCTGCGCGGCGTCATCGACCTCCGCCGCCGTGATGGCGAAGCCGCCGGGCAGTTCCTCCTGCTCGGCTCGGCTTCCGGCGTGTTGCTGCAACAGGCCGGCGAAAGCCTGGCCGGGCGCGTGGCGCAACTGGAACTCACCCCCTTCCAGGCCCGGGAAATCCTGTCGCCCAACCGCCCCGCCGCCGACCTCGATTCCCTCTGGGTGCGGGGCGGCTTCCCGCTCTCCTGGCTGGCGCCGGACGAGACGGCCAGCCTGCGCTGGCGCGACGCCTTCATCGCCACCTACCTGGAACGTGACATACCGGCCCTAGCAGCCTGTCGGACTTTGGTCGTCGATAGCGAAAATCGACCCCGGCGAGGCCAGTTTTTAGCGGATTCGCCGCCGCATAGCCCGGCTATGGGGCAAGAAGCCGGTGAAAAATGGACCGCCGCGGTCGATTTGCAGCCGGCGATTCCAAAGTCCGGCAGGCTGCTTGGCCCACGCATCCCCGCCACCACCCTGCGCCGCCTTTGGACCATGCTGGCCCACTCCCAGGGCGGACTGCTCAATCAGTCGCAACTGGCTGCGTCGCTGGCCATCAGCGGCCAGACTGTGGCCCGTTACATCGACCTGCTGTGTGATCTGATGCTGGTGCGCCGCCTCCCAGCCTGGCACGGCAACGTGGGCAAGCGCCTGGTCCGCGCCCCCAAGGTCTACGTGCGCGACAGCGGCATCGTTCACGCCCTGCTCGGGCTGGCTGATCTGGAATCGGTGCTATCCCACCCGATCGCCGGCGCGAGTTGGGAAGGTTTCGTCATCGAACAACTACTCGCCGCCTACCCCGAGACGGAAGCCAGCTTCTACCGCACCGCCCACGGCGCCGAAGCCGACCTGGTGCTCGCCTTCCGCAACGGTGAAACCTGGGTGGTGGAAATCAAACGCGCCTCCGCGCCCACGGTCTCGAAAGGCTTCCACCTCGCCGCCGCCGACGTGGGAGCCACCCGCAAACTGCTGGTCGCCCCAGTGGCCGAGGCCTACCCGATGCGCGACGGCATCGAAGTGATGAACCCGCTTGCGGCCAGCGGGATGGCGGGGCAATGAACCGGGATTTCAGTTGGCCTCGATGGCAATCGCTGCATCACGAGCAAGTGCCCGGATTCTGTGGTCTGGCCCCCGATTTCTCACTATTTCCCATTGTTAGAATAATCAACGGGTTACGCGTTTGCGTAAGCTGCGCCAGTTTGAGGCTTTGTTGCCCCGGCAAGCCTATGAATCAACAGGTTACGCAGGCAGCCAGTAACGGACCGAAAAGATGTGTGTAAAGGAATGCTTTTAGCCAAATAAACTGGTGACGTGACACGTGACATACCAACTAGAGATTGAGAGGTATCACATGGACCATAAACAAGAAACCACGCAACGAATCGAGCATATTGCTGACGACACGCTGAAACAGTTTGAGAGAGTGGCAGACGCTGCGCGAAGTGCACTTCGCAGTGATCATGTGGTTGGCTTGGGCACGCTCGCCAACGTAAACACATTTACCTCGACGGCCGCGATGGTCCGTCTGGATCGGATCAACCAGGAAAACAGGGATAGCGCCAGCAAACTGGCCGATGAACCCGCTATCGCGCGGGTCGCGTTTGTCGATGAATCCGGCAAGATAAAACGCTACTACTTTTGCCGCGCCGATCAGGGCATGGCCAACATGGATGTCATCAGCTATCTGGCGCCGATTGGCCGCATGGCTTCATTGTCGGTCGGCGACGAATTTAGGCTTCCGGGTGGCTCAATAGTCGAAGTCATCGAGAGCGCCAAATTCCGCCCATTCCAGGCAAAGCAAGGTTGGGATTCACGGGACAGCATCATTGAAGTCGAAGAAGGTCGGCCGCTCACCATCGAGTCACTGCGCGCTCTGCTCCACAAAGTTGTGGGCGAAGAGCTGGCGGAAGACTTGCTGGGACAACTGTTTGCCGAAGAGAGCCAGGCCACTAATGTGTTCGAAGGCATCCGTCGCAGCGTCATCACCAAGATGGAGCTCCGGGACCAGCCGATTCTCGATAAATATCAGGACGAAATCTTCCGACTGCCGCTGGACAAGCGCCTGCTGATCCTGGGGCCGCCCGGAACGGGTAAGACCACGACACTGATTCGTCGTCTTGGCCAGAAGGTCAGCACAGCTTTCTTAGAGGAAGACGAACGGAACGTTGTGGAAAGCTTGGCGGCTGAAAATGGCGTTGCTCATGACAACAGCTGGCTGATGTTCACTCCCACGGAGCTCTTGAAGCAGTACCTCAAAGAAGCCTTCAGCCGTGAAGGCGTGCCCGCCTCCGATTTGCGCATCCGGACCTGGTTCGATTACCGCCGTGAGCTCGCCAGGAACACCTTCGGCGTACTCAGAACGTCTACAGGCGGCGGTTCCTTCGTACTCAAAGACACCATCGAACCCCTCACCCCCGACGCACTGGATCATTCCATTGCCTGGTTCTCAGACTTCGACGATTGGCAACGCACCGCCTTTATCAACGAACTGCGCCAATCGGCCCAGGTGCTGAGCGAAAACCAGACGTCTCACATCGCCGTAGTGGGCCAGCGCCTGCTGGCGATCCTTCAACGTGCCACCAATAACTCGCTCACTGCCACCTTCTCGTCCCTCGTGGCTGAAATCAGCGGCATCCAATCGCTTGTGGGCAGCTTGAAGGGGGTTACGGACAAAAAGATACACGGTGCGCTCAACCTTCAGCTCAACCGCAACAAGGATGTGTTCATTGATGAACTGGCGAAGTTCATTGACGCGCTCCAGCAAACCCCCGAGGCCGAAGCGGATGACCTCGACGATCAGGATGCTGACGACGAGGAAGCCAACACTCCACGCACTGGTCGCGCGGCCGCAGCAGCAGCATATATGCAAGCCATTCGCGCCCAAGCCAGAGCGCAGGCTGGCAAACGAAGCCTGGGCAAGAACACTCGCAACGGCAAGATCATCGAATGGCTGGGCGATCGCGGTCTGAATGAAGGGGATCGTGCCGAAGTCGGTGCCAGCCTTCTGGTCCAGGCCAGTGCCCGCCGCTTTGTGAATCCGCTCAAGCGTTATCTGGACGGCATTCCCAGACGCTACCGTGCCTTCCGTCGCCAGCGTCAAGAGGAAGGTAAGTGGTACCGCAAAGAGAGCTTTACCCCAACAGACCTGCACCCATTGGAGTTGGATGGAGTGCTACTGGCCATCCTCAGAGGGGCGAACGAACTGCTCAGCCGCTCGACCATTGTGCGGGATATCGATCAGCCCGCTTGGACGTCACTCAAGCCCATCCTGGATCTCTACAAGAACCAGATCTTGGTGGACGAAGCGACCGACTTTTCGCCCATTCAACTCGCCTGCATGGCTGCCCTGGCACATCCACGACTGCGCTCGTTCTTTGCCTGCGGCGACTTCAACCAGCGCCTGACGACCTGGGGAAGCCGCTCGCTGGACGAGATGAAGTGGGTGTTCCCTGGGATCGAGGTCAAAGAGATCACGGTGTCTTACCGCCAGAGCCGCCAACTGAATGAGCTGGCACGAGCGATCATCCTGGTGTCGGGGGGCGCGGACCAAATAGCATCGCTGCCAGAACACGTCAAGAACGAAGGCGTGGCGCCCACCCTCTTGGAAGGGGTGTCGGAACTTGATCCGGTGGTCGACTGGTTGGCCCAGCGCATTCGCGAGATCGAACGCTTCGTCGGCCAGTTACCTTCTATCGCCATCTTTGTGGAAAGCGAATCCGAGGTTCAACCCGTCGCCGACGCCTTGAATGCAGCTCTGGCCGACGAAAATGCCCAGGTCGTTGCCTGCCCCAAGGGCCAAGTCATGGGCCAAGACAACGATGTGCGCGTGTTCGATGTGCAACACATCAAGGGTCTGGAGTTCGAAGCGGTTTTCTTCATCGGCATCGACCGCCTGGCAAGCCTGCACCCGCAGCTTTTCGATAAATATCTGTACGTCGGCACCACACGTGCCGCGACCTACCTGGGCGTCACCTGCGATGACGCGCTACCTGTCGCTATTTCATCTCTGCGCCCGATGTTTGTCGCCGACTGGAAAAACCCATAAGGATTTCCCGGCTATTTCAGTGTTGTCAGTACATTGCTCTAGACCCCCTATACCGTAATGACCTTCCTCCCTCCCACCCTTTCCACCCACCCCAGCGCTCCGCCATGCCGCGCCACCCCCACGCCCGCTCACCGCTCCGCCCTCGGCCAGTTCATGACCCCGCCCGGCGTGGCGCGTTTCCTTGCTTCGCTGTTCCCCCAGGCCAACACGCCAACCTGCCGCTTGCTCGATGCCGGTGCCGGGATGGGGGCCTTGTCGGCGGCGTTTCTGGAGCGTTGCGCGGCGGGGGCGTTGGGCTTCACTTCACTGGCGGTGGATGCCTATGAGTTCGATGAGGTTTTGCTCGATGGACTGCGCCAGATCTTGGCGGGGTACGCCGACCGCCTGCCGCTAGTGGCGCGGGTGTTGCCGGGGGATTTCGTCGAGCAGGCGGTATCCAGTCTGGGCTTGTGGGGCGGGCCGCGTTATAGCCATGCCATTCTGAATCCGCCGTACAAGAAAATTCAGTCCCACTCCCGCCATCGGCTGCTGCTGCGCCAGGCGGGGATCGAGACTTCCAATCTGTATTCGGCGTTTGTCGCGCTGGCTTTGGCGTTGCTGGAGGAAGGTGGGCAGTTGGTGGCGATCATCCCGCGCAGTTTCTGCAACGGGCCGTATTTCCGGCCGTTCCGGGATTTCCTGCTGGAGCGCGCGGCGATCCGCCATCTGCATCTGTTTGCTTCACGCGACAAGGCGTTTCGCGAGGATGGGGTGTTGCAGGAGAACCTGATCCTGCGACTGGAGCGGGGCGGCGTTCAGGGGCCGGTGACGGTTTCCACGTCCACCGACGACAGCTTCGCCGACACACTGGAACACCTTCACCCCTTCGAGCGCATCGTCCTGCCGGGCGATCCGGAGCGTTTCATCCACATTCCCACTTCACCGGAAGCGCCGGCCCATGAGGCCTTGCCCGGACTGGATCACACTCTGGCGGCATTGCGGCTGGAGGTTTCCACCGGGCCGGTGGTGGATTTCCGCTTGCGCGACTGGCTGCGCGATCAACCAGGGCCGGATACCGTGCCGCTGCTCTACCCCGTCCATTTCCGCGCGGGTCGTCTGGTCTGGCCGCTGGCGGATGCGCGCAAGCCCAATGCCATCGTCCAGCATGCCGAAACCGCGAAGTGGCTGTATCCCGCCGGCTGCTATTGCGTGACCCGGCGCTTGTCTTCCAAGGAGGAGAAGCACCGCATCGTCGCGGGTGTGGTGGACCCGGCGCTGCTGCCCGGCGTTTCCGCGCTGGGCTTCGAGAACCATCTCAACGTGTTTCATCAAGACCGTCACGGCTTGCCGGCGTTATTGGCGCTGGGACTGGCGGCGTTCCTCAACAGCGGCATTGCGGATGCGCAATTCCGCCGTTTCAACGGCCACACTCAGGTCAACGCCACCGACTTGCGCGGGATGCGCTATCCGAGCCGCGATCTGTTGACCACCTTGGGTGCCTGGGCGAAGACGAGGGGCGATCTGGTATTGGCCGAGGTGGATGAAAAACTGGAGACCCTGCTGGCATGAACGACCATTGCCACAGCAGCCCTCGCCATCCTCGCCGCGCTGGGTCTGCCACGCGCCTAACCCAACCTCCGTTCGCCGCTTCGAGCGCGGGCCTGGTGTTCGTCACCGCTTTTCCGAGTCGTGCGCTGATGGCCCGCTATGTCGTGGAGATCGCCTGGGAAACCGAGGTCTGGGTGGCGGATGCGACTACCCATCTGATCCATTTCAACGGTTCGCGCTTTCTTGGTCCTTATCGGTAATATTCATCGGCAGTCCCGTTTTTTCCATCCAACTCAAGCCCACACCCATGAACATCACCCCCGAACAAATCAATGAATTCCTCAAGCTCAACCCCGATTTCTTCCTGGGCCACCCTGAACTTCTGATGGAAATTACCGTGCCGAACCCTTACAGCGGCCAGGCGATTTCTCTGGGGGAGCGGCAGGTGCTGGCGCTGCGCGACAAGTCGCGCGGGCTGGAAATCAAATTGCGCGAGTTCATCCAGTTCGCCGAGGAGAACGACGCCATCGGCGACAAGCTGCATAAGCTGTCGCTGGGCCTGATGCGTGCCAAGACCCTGGATGCCGCCTTGCAGTCGTTTTATCTGGGGTTGTCGGAGAGTTTTTCGGTACCGCACACCGCCGTGCGCATCTGGACGGCGAATGCGCCGGATATGCCCGAATTCGCCAAGGTGAGCGTGGACATCCAGGTGCTGGTCGAAGGGCTGAGCCAGCCGCAATGCGGCCCCGACGTGCCGGAGGAGGTACGCGCCTGGTTCGGCGAGGTGGGCGCGCACCAGAAATCCTTCGCGTTGGCGCCGCTCAAGGAAGGCAATCTGACCGGCCTCATGGTGCTGGCTTCCGAGGACAGCAAACGCTTCTACCCGGAAATGGGCACCCTCTACCTGACCTGGCTCGCACAACTGGCTGGCGCTGCCTGCGCCCGCTTCGTTTGAACCTCATCTGAGCTCCCGCAACGGGACTCAGCGCACGCCGCCTCAGTAGTCGTAGGTTGGGCAAAGCGAAGCGTGCCCAACATTGCGACGGGTTGTTGGGCACGCTTCGCTTTGCCCAACCTACGTTACAAGCCCTGCTTGGCTACGTTTTTCACCCCACTTCGCCTCGCAACTTAAAGTGAAGCTTTAAGTTACGTCCCTAGGCTGCTCATTCGAAACGAACATTCGAGTGGAGTGCCTGTCTTTCGTAAGTCCTTGACCCCATTGAAATTTTTCCCATTTCGTCCTTGACGGTGGGGATTTGTGTTCTCTATAGTGGGGCGAGGTGGTAATTGGTGAGGAATGGTGTCGCCAAGTGGGCCACTGAGGAGACTACAAGACATGTTTACAGGATCAACGCAGATGGCGCTGGACGGGAAAGGCCGCTTGGCTATTCCTGCGCGTTTGCGTGAGCGCCTGGCCGGCATTTGCGCTGGGCACCTTGTCTTGACGGCGGACCCGACCAGCGGTTGCCTGCTGCTCTACCCCTTTCCCGAGTGGGAAAAAATCGCGGCCAAGCTCAATGCGCTGCCCAGCCTGGACCCCATCGCCAAGGAGTTGAAGCGTCTGGTGATTGGTTCGGCCGAGGAAGTGGAGCCGGACAGCGCCGGTCGCATCCTGATTCCGCCCATGCTGCGCCGCTTCGCCAAGCTGGAAAAAAGCGTGGCCCTGGTGGGCCAGGGCGAGAAGTTCGAACTTTGGGATGACGCCGCCTGGCAAGGCCGGCTCGAACAAGCCGCGCACTTTCCCGAACAACTGGCGGTGGCCGCGCGTGACGGCACCTTGCCCGAAGGCCTCAAAGGTTTTTCCCTGTGAGCGCGGGGGCCTCTCATGTTTCCGTCCTGCTGGCGGAAGCCGTCGCTGCCCTCGATGTGAAGGCCGACGGGACTTATGTGGATGCCACCTTCGGCCGTGGCGGCCACAGTCGGGCGATTCTGGAGAAGCTGGGGCCACAAGGCCGGTTGATCGCGCTGGATCGCGATCCAGCGGCGGTGGCGGTAGGGGAGGCGCTGGACGATGCCCGTTTTCGCATGGTCCATGCGCCGTTTTCGGCGTTGGCTGAGGCCGTACATGCAGCGGGCGTGACGGAAGTGGATGGGGTGTTGTTCGATCTGGGAGTGTCCAGCCCGCAGTTGGACGAGGCCGAGCGGGGCTTTAGTTTTCGTTTCGATGCCCCTTTGGATATGCGCATGGATACCAGCCGGGGCATGACTGCCGCCGAGTGGTTGAACCAGGCACCGGTAGAGGAGATTGCCCAAGTTGTCAGGGACTATGGCGAAGAGCGGTTTGCTAGGCAGGTTGCGCGGGCGATTGCGCAAGCAAGAACGGAGTCGCCGATCACAAGCACCCGCCAGTTGGCTGTCGTCGTCGCCAGCGCCGTGCGCACCCGTGAACGCGGCCAGGACCCGGCGACGCGCACGTTTCAAGCTGTGCGGATTTTCATTAACCGCGAGCTTGAAGAGATTGAACAGGCGCTGCCGCAAGCTGCGGCATTGCTGAAGACAGACGGGCGCCTGGTGGTGATCAGTTTTCATTCTCTGGAAGACCGCATGGTGAAGCAGTACCTGCGCCGCGAATCCCAGGGCGAGCAGGTGCCGCCCGAGATTCCCGTGCTCGCCGCCGATCTGCGCGGTGGCTGCTTGCGCCTGATTGGCCGGGCGCTGAAGCCTTCCGATAGTGAATCATGGGAGAACCCGCGCGCGCGCAGCGCGACCATGCGGGTGGCCGAGCGCACGGAGGAGCCATGGTCAAGTTGAACCTGATCCTGGTCGCGGCCCTGGTCGCCTGTGCCCTCACCGTCGTCTCGGCGCGCCACCAGGCGCGCAAATTGTTTATAGCCTTGCAGTCGGAACAGGCCCGCGCCCGTGCCCTGGACGTGGAATGGGGCCAGTTGCAACTGGAGATATCCACTTGGCTGATGCACAACCGGGTGGAAGAAGTGGCGCGTGACCGCTTGAAAATGGCGATTCCCGGGTCCGGGCGCATCTATGTATTGCATGCGCAGTCCGGGGCGCAGCCATGAGCGTTCCCCGCAAGTCCCACACCATGCTGCACCTGGATCTGCAACGCTGGCGCATGCGCCTGACCCTGGCGCTGTTGTTCGGTGGCTTTGCCGCGCTGTCGATGCGCGCGGTCTACCTGCAAGCCTGGCATAACGATTTCCTCAACGAGGAAGGCGAAAAGCGGGTGCAACGCGTGGCGCCCATCCCGGCCTATCGCGGCGTCATCAGCGACCGCCGGGGCGAGCCGGTGGCGGTGAGCACGCCGGTGGAAACCCTCTGGGTGAATCCGCGCCAGGCCGCCGCCAGCCCGGAGCAGATCAAAGCGCTGGCCACCATTCTGGAGCGCGACCCCAAACAGCTTGCACACCTGTTTGCCGACAAGAGCAAAGGCTTCGTCTATCTGGAACGCCTGCTTGAGCCGCCCAAGGCGCGCCAGGTGATGGCGCTCAATCTGGCCGGCGTGTTCAGCAAGCCGGAATACCGCCGCTACTACCCGGCCGGCGAGGTCATGGGGCACGTTCTGGGCATCACCAATCTCGACGACCGTGGCCAGGAAGGCGTCGAACTGGCCTTCCAGTCCTGGCTGGCGGGCGAAGCCGGCGCCCAGCGCGTGGTGCGTGACCGCCTCGGCAACGTGGTGGAAGTGCTGGAGCAGATCAAGCCGCCCAAGCCGGGGCGCGATCTGGTGTTGAGTCTGAACCAGCACATCCAGTACCTGGCTTACCGCGAACTCTCGGACGCCGTGGCCAAGCACAATGCGCGCGCCGGTTCCGTGGTGGTGCTCGACGCGCGCACCGGCGAAATCCTGGCGCTCGCCAACACCCCCAGCTTCAACCCCAACAGCCGCGCCACCTATAGCCCGGATCGCTTGCGCAACCGCGCGGTCACCGATGTCTTCGAGCCCGGTTCCACGATGAAACCCCTGCTGGTTTCGGCCGCCCTGGATGCCAAGGTGGTGTCCCCGGAAACCACCATCGACACCGGGCCGGGCTGGTTCATCGTCGGCGACAAGAAAATCACCGATACCCATGCCAAGGGCGTGATGAGTGTCGCCCAGGCGATCCAGGTGTCCAGCAACGTGGCCGCTGCCAAGATCGCTCTGGAAATGCGCGGTGAGGACTACTGGCGACTGCTCACCCGCGCCGGCCTTGGGGCACCGCCACAGTCCGGCCTGCCCGGCGAGGTCAACGGTCGTCTGCGCCCATTCGCCACCTGGCGGCCGATCGAGAAAGCCACCATGGCCTATGGCCACGGCCTTTCGGTCAGTCTGTTGCAACTGGCGCATGCCTATACCGCGTTCGCCAACCAGGGTGTCATGCCCGCGCTCACCACCCTGCGTCGCGAAGGCGCGGCAACCGGCGTGCGCGTGATGTCTGCGGATGCGGCGAACAAGGTATTGGCCATGCTGGAAGGGGTCACCCAGAACGGCGGCACGGCGCCGATGGCGCGGGTGGCCGGCTATCGCGTCGGCGGCAAAACCGGCACCGCGCACAAATTCAAGATCAACGGCGGTGGCTATGAGCAGGACAAATACGTCAGTTCCTTCGTCGGCCTGGCCCCCGCTTCCAATCCCCGTCTGGTGGTGGCGGTGATGATCGACGAGCCGGGTGGCCGCGAATACTACGGCGGCCTGATCGCCGCCCCGGTGTTCTCTCGGGTCATGGCCGGGGCCTTGCGTTTCATGGCGGTGCCGCCGGACACCCGCTTCGACAGCGAAAGCGCCCCCCCCGGCGAAGCCCCCGTGATCGCGGAGTCGGTGTGATGGACGATTTCGGATTGCGGAATTCGGATTTCGGATTTGCGGCGGCGCTGGTCGACCGGTTGCGCGCGCTGGCGCCTGGCGCGGGCGGCATGACCGCTGACAGCCGGCGCGTGCGCCCCGGCGACGTGTTCCTCGCTTATCCCGGCGGTGCCCACGACGGTCGCAGCCACATCGCCGATGCGATCCGCGCCGGCGCGGCGGCCATCCTCTGGGAGCCGGCGGGCTGGGATTTCCCGCGTGGGAGCCGGCTTGCCGGCGATGCGGCGGCAGGCGCGGTGGATGCGCTGATCGCGGGCAAGCCCGCTCCCACGCCCAACCTGCCGGTGCCCGGCCTCAAGGATCACGCCGCCGGCCTCGCCGCCGCCTGGTACGCAAACCCCTCGCAACAACTCTGGGTGACCGGTATTACCGGCACCAACGGCAAGACCTCGGTAGCGCACTGGCTCTCCGCCGCCTGGACGGCGCTTGGACGCAAGACGGCGGCCATCGGCACCATCGGCAACGGCTTCCCCGGTGAACTGGAAGTGGCGAGCCACACCACGCCGGACGCGGTCAGCCTGCAAGCTCTGCTGGCCGACTATCGCGATGCCGGCGCGGGTGGCGTGGCGATGGAAGTTTCCTCGCACGGCCTGCATCAGGGTCGCGTCGAAGGGGTGGCATTCGATGTCGCGGTGCTGACCAATCTGACCCAGGACCATCTCGATTACCACGGCGACATGGCCAGCTATGCCGCCGCCAAGGCGCGCCTGTTCGCCTGGCCCGGCCTGAAATGGGCGGTGCTCAACGCGGACGACGAACTCGGCGCCAGCCTGGAGAAACAATTACGCGGCGGCGCCACCCAGGCACGTAGGAGCGGGCTTGCCCACGACAGCAACCGTGGCATTCGCGAGCAAGCTCGCTCCTACGGGTACGACGTACTGAGCTACGGACTGCATGGCGGCGACCTTCGCGCGCGAATCCTGCGCGCCGACCGCAATGGCCTGCGCATAGAAATCGTCAGCCCCTGGGGCATGGGCGAACTGACCAGCCCGCTGCTCGGTGAGTTCAACGCCTACAACCTGCTCGCCGCCCTCGGTGCGCTGCTCGCCGGCGACGTGCCGCTGGCCGACGCGCTGGCCGCTCTGGCCAAGGTCGAGGCGGTGCCGGGGCGGATGCAGCGCGTGAACGGAGGAGAAGGCGAACCGACCGTGATCGTCGATTTCGCCCACACCCCGGACGCGCTGGAAAAAGTGCTGGCCGCCCTGAAGCCACTGACCAAAGGCAAGCTGGTCTGCGTGTTCGGCTGCGGCGGTGGCCGCGACACGACCAAGCGCCCGCTGATGGGCGCCGTGGTGGCGGCGCGCGCCGATGCCGCCATTGTCACCAGCGACAACCCGCGCAATGAAGACCCGGCCCACATCATCGCCGACATCCTCGCCGGCATGCCGCCCGGCCAGGACGCCATCGTCGACCGCCGCGCGGCGATCCATAAGGCCATTCATGCCGCCGCGCCGGAAGACATCGTGGTGCTGGCCGGCAAGGGGCATGAGCCGTACCAGGAAAGCAACGGCGTGAGAGTCCCGTTCTCGGACAGGGAAGAAGCGCAAAAAGCACTATCGGAAAGGAAGCAACGTGCATCTACATGAAGCCGCCCAGGCCCTCAACGCCGGCGCCGTCGGCGCCGACGTGGCGCTGGGCGTCGTCTCCAGCGATACCCGCAATCTGCCGCCGGGCTGTTTGTTCGTGGCGCTGAAAGGGCCGCGTTTCGACGGCCATGCGTTCGCCGCCAAGGCACTGGAGAACGGCGCCGCCGCCGTGATGGTTGAAACCGGCGCGCATCTGGATGTGGCGCCGGCCCTGCTGGTCGACGACACCCGGATCGGCCTCGGCCAGCTCGCCGCCTGGCACCGTTCGCGCATGCCGGCGAAGCTCGCCGCGATCACCGGCAGCAACGGCAAGACCACGGTGAAGGAAATGCTCGCCGCCATCCTCGCCGCCGAGGGGGGGGAAGGCGCGGTGCTGGCCACCGCCGGCAATTTCAACAACGACATCGGCATGCCGCTCACCTTGTTGAAGCTGACGCCTGAACACCGTTACGCCGCCATCGAGATGGGCATGAATCATCTGGGCGAAATCGCTTACCTGAGCGGCCTCGCCCGCCCCGATGTAGCCCTGGTCAACAATGCCCTGCGCGCCCATCTGGAAGGCCTCGGCAGCGTGGAAGCCGTGGCCCGTGCCAAAGGCGAGATCTACGCCGGCCTGAAAGACGACGGCATCGCCCTCATCAACGCCGACGACCCCCACGCCGAGCTGTGGCGCGAAATGGCCGGCAGCCACAAGGTGTTGAGCTTCGGTTTCGCGGAGGGCGCCGATGTGCGCGTCCGTGGGAGCGAGCTTGCTCGCGATGGCGTCCGTGGCATTCGCGAGCAAGCTCGCTCCTACGGATTGACGCTCACCACCCCTTCCGGCCGCATCGAAACCACGCTGCAAGTCCCCGGCGTTCACAACCTGCGCAATGCCGCCGCCGCCGCCGCCGCCGCACTGGCGCTGGGCGTCTCGACGGCGGCCGTGGCGCGCGGCCTGGCGGCTTACGGTGGCAGCAAGGGCCGCCTGCAAGCGCATCCCTGCATCCTCGGCGCCACCCTGATCGACGACACCTACAACGCCAATCCCGACTCCGTGCTCGCCGCCATTCAGGTGCTGGCCGCGCGGCCGGGTAAACGCATTCTGGTGCTGGGCGACATGGGTGAACTAGGCGCGGATACCGCCGCCCTGCATCGGGAAGTGGGCGAGCGCGCCCGCGCCGCCGGTATCGACCGCCTGCTCTGCCTGGGCGAAATGTCGTTCAACTCAGTGCAGGGATTTGGCGGGGGTGCCATGCACTTCGAGCGCATTGAAGAACTCCTGGCGGAAATCGAATGCGCTCTCGGCGTGGACGTGACCGTGCTGGTGAAAGGTTCTCGCTTTATGAAAATGGAGCGGGTGGTGCAGTCGTTCATGGAAACGCAGCAATGCTCCTGATGCCCACCCATCCCGTAGGGTGCGCCGCGCGCACCGATTCACGCTCGACGGTGCGCGCGGCGCACCCTACGGTGGTGAACGAACGTGGGGGTCAATCCAAATGCTCCTGATGCTCGCCAAGTGGCTTGGTCACGACATCCGCCTGTTCAATGTCTTCCAATACATCACCCTGCGCGCGGTGCTGGCGGCGCTCACCGCGCTGCTCATCTCGTTCATCGTCGGCCCCTGGATGATCCGCAAGCTCACCCACCTGAAGGTCGGTCAGCCGGTGCGCGACGACGGCCCGCAGACCCATCTGGTCAAGGCCGGCACGCCGACCATGGGCGGCGCCCTGATCCTCGCCGCAGTGGCCATCACCACACTGTTGTGGGCAGACCTGACCAATAAATACGTCTGGATCGCCCTGTTTACGCTGGTCGGCTTCGGCACCATCGGCTGGGTCGATGACTGGCTCAAAGTGGTGGAGAAGAATCCCAAGGGCCTGGCCTCGCGCTGGAAATATTTCTGGCAGTCGTTGATCGGGTTCGCGGTCGCCGGCTGGCTGGCCTGGTCCGCGCACCTGCCGGCACAGACCGAACTGATCGTGCCCTTCTTCAAGAACATCGTGATGCCGTTGGGTGTCACGGGCTTCATCCTGCTGGCCTATTTCGTCATCGTCGGCACCAGCAACGCGGTGAACCTGACCGACGGCGCCGATGGCCTCGCCATCCTGCCCACCGTGATGGTGGCCGGCGCGCTGGCCATCTTCGCCTATGTGGCCGGCCACGCGGTGTTCTCCAAATATCTGGGACTGCCGCACATCCCCGGCGCCGGCGAACTGATGGTGTTCTGCGCCGCCCTGGTCGGGGCGGGGCTGGCCTTTCTCTGGTTCAACGCCTACCCGGCCGAGGTGTTCATGGGCGACGTCGGCGCCCTGGCCCTGGGCGCGGCGCTGGGCGTGGTGGCGGTGATCGTGCGCCAGGAAATCGTGCTGTTCATCATGGGCGGCGTGTTCGTCGCCGAGACGGTCTCGGTGATGCTGCAAGTAGGCTCATTCAAGCTGCGCGGCAAACGGGTGTTCCTCATGGCGCCGATCCACCACCACTTCGAGAAGAAGGGCTGGAAGGAAACCCAGGTGGTGGTCCGCTTCTGGATCATCAGCATGATCCTGGTGTTGATTGGCCTGTCGACGTTGAAGCTGAGGTGAGACATGAATGAGGCGTCAGGTGTGAGGATCGTAGGATGTGGTGAGCGCAGCGAACCGCATCAAGCGGCGCGTGCCAGGCCGATGCGGTTCGCTGCGCT
>JAUYFG010000061.1 GCA_030690985.1 Pseudomonadota bacterium | reverse complement strand
CGGCGCCTCGCCGGCGAGGGTTAAAGACGCCGGCGAGGCGCCGGCGCTACATTGCGGCAGGCGGATGCGGAATTCCGCGCCGCCTTCCGGGCGATTGGCGGCGCTGATGCAGCCGCCGTGTTCGGAGAGGATTTCGTGGGTGATGAACAGCCCGAGGCCGCTGCCCTGGCCGACCGCCTTGGTGGTGAAGAAGGGGTCGAAGATGCGCGGGAGACGTTCGGGCGGAATGCCGGGGCCGCTGTCGGCCAGGGTGAGGTCGATGACTGCGCTGCCGGGGCGGCATTGGCCGGCGTGGGCGGGAAAGCCATCGTTTTTGCCAACCACCCCGGCGCGGGCCGTGATGGCCAGTTCGCCCCCCACCGGGCCGACTTCGCCAAGGGCATCGAAGGCGTTGACGATGAGGTTGAGCAGCACCTGTTGCAGACGCGGACGGTCGCCGCTCACCGCCAGTTCGGGCGCGATGTCCACACTCACCTCGACGCCGGGCGGGCGCTTGGCTTTGAGGAAACGCAGGGTTTCTTCCACCAACTCCGCCAGCGGCACCGGCACATGCTTGATTTCACGGTCGCCGGCGTAGTCCAGCAGGTTGCGCACGATGCGGCGGGCACGCAGGGTTTCGCTGTCGATGTCTTCGATCAGTTGGCGGTGGAAAGCGTGCGGATCACCTTCCATCGTCGGCGTAGGTTGGGCAAAGCGCAGCGTGCCCAACATGGCAGCGGATTGTTGGGCACGCTGCGATTTGCCCAACCTACTGTCGTCATCGAAGTCTTCTTTCAGTATCTGCGCCGACGAGGAGATGTTGGACAGCGGGTTGTTGAGTTCATGCGCCACGCCGGAGAGCAGGGTGCCCAGCGAGGCGAGTTTTTCCGCGCGCACCAGGGTGTGCTGGCGCCGTTCCAGCTCGTCGAGCACGTGATTGAAGGCTTCGGCCAGCGAGACGAATTCGCGCTCCGGGCTATCCAGGGCCAAACGGGTGAGTTGGCCGTCAGCGACCGCTTCCATGCGGATTTCCATCGCTTTCAGGGGGCGGGTCACCTGGCGTGCCAGGAGGACGCCAGTGAGCACCAGCAGCGTCGCCACCAGCGCCAGCCAGACCAGCAGATTGCGCTGGTGCGCGGCCAGGGCGGCGTTAAGCGATTGCCGCTCCAGGGCGGCGAGGCGTTCGCCGACGGTCACCACCCGGTTGCCTAAACCCCGGACGGCGGCGGCCTGAACTTCATCGGCGGGGTGCAGCGCATGCACCGACATGGCCTCGGTGTAGCGCGCCAGATCGTGGCCCAGCGCGGTCGCCGCGCCTGCGCCGGCGAGGCTGTCGATGGTCTCGGCGCTACGTTGCAGCAGTTCGCGGCTACGCGCGGCAAAACGGGCGTGCTCTTGCAGATCGCTCGCCTGGCCGTAGAGGAAGTGGTTTTTCTCGAAGCGGCGCATTTCCAGGGTCGCATCGAACAGTTCCGCCACCTTGCTGCCTTCACGCGCCTTGTCGGCGATGCGGCCAAGTTCGATCAGCGCGACCGCCGAGAGGCCGACGATGAGCGCGGCGAGGGCGAGATAGACGAAAACGATCTTGGCTTGCAGGGAACGCATGATGACGGTGGGGCCGGTGTCAGCCGTCATTCCCGCGCAGGCGGGAATCCAGTTCGTAGGGCTGATTGATTTAAAAACCGATCAGAGGGAACAACTGGATTCCCGCCGCAGCCTGCCCTCGACCATGATCGGGGGCGGGAATGACGAGGTTGGGAACGCATGGGACGAAGTGTAACAGCGGTGTTGCAATATGAAACGCGTGAAATAGCGGCACTGCGTAATGACCCTGTAACTTCAATGAGTTAGTGCATGCACATTGGATGGCACGATTGCTGCTTTAAGCAACAGGTCGAAATCAATCCGCTGCCGCCATGCGCCGTACACCGCACCAAACCTATCTCGAAGAACGCCTGCAATCCGCGCGGGGATTGGGCTGGGAGTTCACCGTAGGAGCGGGCTTGCCCGCGAAGCGCCCGGAGGCGCAAAGGTGCAACAGTCACCAAGACCAAGCGTCGCACCTTTGCACCGCGCTCCCGCGCGGTGCATCGCGGCTAAAGCCGCTCCTACTAGTCGCCGTGCGTTGGCTTCGCTTCGCCCGCTGAATGAAACGCCGCGTGGTTGTCGCTCTGCGGCCGGTTTCGCCGGTGGAGCGCCTGTTGTCCGTGGGCGCCTCGCTGTGTCGGCGGATGGAGGCCGAGCTGGAAGTGCTGGCCGATCCGGCGCGGCCGGACTGGAGCGAGATCGAGGCGCGCCTGGCGGCCCTGGAAGCCGATGGCCTGGCCTGTCGCCTCACGCCCGCCGCCGGCCTGGACGCAAAACGTGTGGTGGAACACGCCCGCCGCCATGAGTGCGTGGCGTCTGTGGTGGTGGGGCGACCCGCCGCCTGGGCGCACGAGAGCGCCGACCCCTGGGGCAAGCTGGATTGCCCGCTGGTGGCGGCTTCGGATCATCCGGATCTGCCGGAAGAGAAATGACTGATCTCGAAAAGAAATCAGAAAAACGGGCAGGCGGGGACGCCTGCGCTACAGGGGCCGGCTCGACACGCTTTTGTAGCGCAGGCGTCCCGCCTGCACCGGGGCGGCAACGCCTGCGCCACCCCGCTCGCCCTGCCCTTCGATGGAACCTGAAAACATGAACCTCACCCGCTTCCTTCCCTTCCTGCGCTGGTTCCCCATGACGGGGGGCACGATCAAGGCCGACTTCATGGCCGGCATCACGGTCGCGCTGGTGCTGATTCCACAGTCGATGGCGTATGCGCAACTGGCCGGCCTGCCGGCTTATTACGGTTTGTATGCGGCCTTCCTGCCGGTGGCGATCGCAGCCATGTGGGGTTCGTCGCATCAGTTGGGCACCGGCCCGGTGGCGGTGGTGTCGTTGCTGACGGCATCCAGTCTGGCGGTGTTCGCGGCGCCCGGCTCGGCGGATTTCGTCGCCCTGGCGATCATGCTGGCGCTGCTGGTGGGCGTCATCCAGTTGCTGCTGGGGGTGTTCAAGCTGGGCGTGATCGTCAACTTCCTGTCGCACCCGGTCATCGTCGGCTTCACCAACGCGGCGGCGATCATCATCGGCCTGTCCCAGGTGTCCAAGCTGTTCGGCGTGCCGATGGGCCGCAGCGAGCATTTCATCAACGACATCGTCGGCGTGGTGAAGCTGATCGGCGACACCCATGTGCCTACCCTGGCGATGGGTATCGCGGCCATCGCCCTGATGTGGGCGATCAGGAAATTCAAGCCGCAACTGCCCGGTGTGCTGATCGCGGTGGTGCTGACCACTTCGCTGTCCTGGGCGCTGGATTTCGAGCGGTCGCTGGGCGGCCAGGTGGTGGGCGCCATCCCGGAGGGGTTGCCGAGCCTGGCCGTGCCCACGCTGGATTTGACCCGGCTGCAGGCGCTGCTGTCGGCGGCGCTGGTAATTTCCCTGGTCGGCTTCATGGAAGCCATTTCCATCGCCAAGGCCATCGCCGCCAAGACCAAGCAGCGCCTCGACCCCAACCAGGAACTGATCGGCCAGGGCCTGGCCAACATCGTCGGTTCCTTCACCCAGGCCTTCCCGGCATCCGGCTCGTTCTCGCGCTCGGCGGTGAACATGGGCGCGGGGGCCAAGACCGGCCTGAGTTCGGTCATCACGACCCTGTTCGTGCTGCTCACCCTGCTGTTCCTCACCCCGTTGCTATATCACCTGCCGCAGGCGGTGCTGGCGGCGATCATCATCATGGCGGTGATCGGCCTGGTGAACTTCGAGGCGGTGAAGCACGCCTGGCATGCCAACAAGCATGACGGCATCGCCGCCGTGGTGACCTTCATCGCCACCCTGGCGTTCGCTCCCCACCTGGATGAGGGCATCATGGTCGGCGCCGGCCTGGCGCTGATCCTGTTCCTGATGCGCACCATGAAGCCGCGCGTGGCGCAACTGGGCCGCTTCAAGGACGGCACCTTGCGCGACATCAAGGTCAATCCCGGTATTCCCACCAGCGAACATGTGGTGGCGATGCGCTTCGACGGCCAGCTCTATTTCGCCAACGTGTCCTACTTCGAGGACACCGTTCTGGGGGCGCTGGCCGACCATCCCAAGGCCAGTTTCTTCCTGGTGGTGGGCGACGGCATCAACCAGCTCGACGCTTCCGGCGAGGAAGTCATTCATCACCTGGTCACCCGCCTGAAGGACGCAGGCGTCACCCTGGTGTTCTCCGGCCTGAAGAAACAGGTGCTGGATGTGATGCGCGCCACCGGCCTGTTCGAGGCCATCACCCAGGCCAACATCTTCGCCACCGAGGATCAGGCGCTGGCCGCGATCTACGAACGCCTCGGCGACGACGCGAAAGACGATCTGTTTTGTATGGTCCAGCCGGCGTGATACTTGCCAGTTGTTGGCTCCGTAGGTTGGGCAAAGCAAATCGTGCCCAACGCTTGCCGGCGATGTTGGGCACGCTACGCTTTGCCCAACCTACGTCAGCCCAACCGACTTTCTACCAATACTTATGACTGACACCTTGACTTCACTCTCTCCCGACCTCGTCCACTGGGCCTGGGGCGGCGTGTTGTACTGGCTATGCCTGGGGTTCGCCGCCCTGTTCCTGCAACGCGCGCGCGGCCTGCTCGGCCTGATCTTTCCGCTCGGTGCGCTGGGGGCGCTGTTCATGGCCGGCGTCGGCGTCGCCGCCGTGCTGGGATCGGCGTCATCCATCATCCTGCCGATCGGCCTGCCGGACCTGCCCTTCCACCTGCGCCTGGACGCGCTCTCGGGCTTCTTTCTGGCCCTGCTGGGTGGCGCGGCGTTCGGGGTGACGCTGTACGCCTGGGGCTACTTCAAGAACCTCGAAACCGGCCCGCTGGCCTTGCTCAGCCTCTGGTATCACCTGTTCCTGGCCGGCATGGCGACGGTGATGCTGGCCGATGACGCCTATGCCTTCATGGTGGCCTGGGAGGTGATGGCGTTGTCTTCCTACTTCCTGGTCACCAGCGAGCACGACCTGCCCGAGGTGCGCCATGCCGGCTTCCTCTACCTGTTGATCGCCCACGTCGGCGCCGTTTCCCTGTTGCTCTGCTTCGGCGTGCTCCAGGGCGGCCAGGGTGATTACACCTTCAACACCATGCGCCATGCCGAAATGACCCCGTACTGGGCTTCGGCCGCTTATCTGCTGGCCCTGTTCGGCTTCGGCGCCAAGGCCGGCCTGGTGCCCCTGCATGTGTGGCTGCCGGAGGCGCACCCGGCCGCGCCCTCGCCGGTGTCGGCGCTGATGTCCGGGGTGATGCTGAAGACCGCCATCTACGGCCTGCTGCGCGTCACCTTCGACCTGCTCAACGTGCAACTCGGCTGGTGGGGCACCCTGGCCCTGGCCCTGGGCCTGTTGACCGCGCTCTACGGCGTCATCTTCGCCGCCGTGCAGTCGGACATGAAGCGCCTGCTGGCCTGGTCTTCCATCGAAAACATCGGCGTGATCCTGGCCGCCTTCGGCCTCACCCTGATTTTCTACAGCGACGGCAAGGGCGCCCTGGCGGCGCTGGCGCTCACCGCGCTGCTGTATCACGCGCTCAACCACGCCTTCTTCAAGGGCCTGCTGTTCACCGGTGCCGGCGCCGTGCTGCACGCCACCGGCGAACGCAACATGGACAAGCTGGGTGGCCTGATACGCGCCATGCCCTGGACCGCCTGGCTGACCCTGATCGGCGCGCTCGCCATCGCCGGCCTGCCGCCGCTCAACGGCTTCATCTCGGAATGGCTGCTGTTGCAGGCCTTCCTGCTGACGCCTGGCCTCACCCAGCCCACTCTGAACATGGTGATTCCGGTGGCCGCCGCGACCATAGCCCTCGCCGCCGCCCTGGCCGCCTATGTGATGGTGAAGTTCTTCGGCGTGACTTTCCTCGGCGTGGCCCGCTCCGACGCCGTCAAACACGCCCACGAAGCGGGCTGGCGCGAGCGCCTGGGCATGCTCTGGCTGGCGGCGGGCTGTGTGCTGCTAGGGCTGTTCCCGGCTCAGGTGATCGGCTGGATGGCGCCGGTGGTGCGGCAGGTCACCGGGCAGACTCTGGTCAATGACGCAGCCAACGCAACTGCGTGGTTCATGCTGGCGCCGGTTTCGGCCGAGCGCGCCAGCTACGCGCCCTTGGTGTTCTTCGCGGTCGTGTTGGTGATCCTGCTGCTGGTGTTCATCTGGGTGCGCCGCGCCTATCACGGCCGCGTCCGCCGCGCCGACCCGTGGGATTGCGGCTACCCGGAGCAGGACGCGCGCATGCAGGACAGCGCGGAAGGCTTCGGCCAGCCGATCCGGCAGATTTTCAGCAGCTTCATGCAGGTGGAGCGGGAAACCCCGGACCCGTTCGATCGCCATCCAAAATACCGGGGCGACAGCCGCGACATGCTCTGGGTGCTGATCTACCAGCCCATCGCCGACCTGGTTTCCTGGCTTTCGGCCCAAGCCGGACGCCTGCAACACGGCCGTATCCAGTGGTATCTGATCTACAGCTTCGCCACGCTGATCTTTTTGCTTGTTTTTGTTACGCGGTGAGCACCATGCGAAACAACCCGATTTTTGTCCATGTGCAACAACCGTCATGCCGTGGGAGCGGGCTTGCCCGCGATTACAACGGTCGTATCGCGGGCAAGCCCGCT
>JAUYFG010000187.1 GCA_030690985.1 Pseudomonadota bacterium | reverse complement strand
TGTTCGCGGAGTTGGCAAAAAACCTGATCCGCTTCGTGGCCGGAGCCACTAAACCCAGACCCGCTCATCCTAAGCCGCATCGGAAACATGGATACAAATCAACCACTTGAGGGGGGATTGCTTAAGTTGAGAGGATTGGGTGCTGAGTAGTTACGAAATATCGAACCATAGAAACACTTGGTTCGACTTCGTGACGCAAATTCAACTGACGAACAACGCCAAATATCGCTCGAAGACGAAGATACGGTTGCGTTGGTAGCCCGTGGCTTCCTTCAGCAAGCCGCACGGGGGGAGGCTTGGTTGATGACCGACACACCATCTGAGTCGACATACGTCGGCGCATCACCCCGCTGGATGAAGTCGGCGACGTATTTCAGCTTCATGCGATTAATGCTTTTCATGCCAGCCCCCCACCGCCCGATACGCCTGCTGCGGATCGTTCGGCTCGTCCGGGTTGGTCATCACCAATCGCCCATCCCGCATCAGCGGGCGTAAATAGTGCTGGCGGATGGTCTCCGGGCGGCGCCGGAGCAGGTGGGAGAGTTCCTCGGTGCGCCAGGGCCGCAGTTGGCACAGCGCCAGGACCAGGCCACGCACTTCTTCCGGCGGATGCCTTTGGCCGATGGCGCCGATGGCTGCGGCCAACGATCCGGGCAAGTCGTTCAGGAGTTCGGTGCGGTGGGCTTCGTCGAAAACCGTTTCTGCCTCCAGGGGGTTACTCAATAAGCGCCCCGGCTTACTCAATAGGCCACGGGGGTTACTTAATAAGCCGAGGGGGTTGGTAGATAAGGCCGGGGGGTTGGTAGATAAGCCCTCGGGGTTACTAGATAACGCGGGGGGGGTACTAGATAAGCCCTCGGGGTTGCCAGATAACGAGGGGGGGTTACTGGATAAGCCCCCTTCCACGGCCAAAAGCTCAGTGGGCACGTAATAAGTGGCCGAACCCCGTCCCTTCTGGGCCAGCAGACCGGCATCCCGCAGTCGGCGCAGGGCCTGGCTGGCGGCCAGGGCATCCACCTTGCTCAGCTCGCGGTAGGTGGCGTTGTCGATGGCGCCGGCTTCGCGCACGACGATCAGGGCTTTGGCCTCGTCCTCGCTGAGGTGCAGATCTCGGAATTGGGCCAGCCAGGCGATGTCTTCCTCGCCGAGGAAGTGGTGGAAGAAGTAGCGGGCAACGAACTGGTCGGCGCCCCGGTCGGATTCGAACAGCGGCGGGGTGAGGCCGGCCTGTTCCATGCTCTCGCGCATGACGCGGATGCCGCTGCCCTTGCTTTCGGCGAAGCGGGTTTCGTGCAGTACGGCGGCGATTTTTGGGTTGCGCGGTTGCGAGCCGGGCTCGCCCAGGTGCTCCGGGGATTTCAGCGAGTAACCGGGGTTGCGAATTTCCAGCCGGTTGGCGTAGCGGATGATCTGCATCGGGCTGTGGCTGCGGTAGCTACGGTGCATGAGGGCATTGACCAGCGCTTCGCGTATGACCCGCAAGGGGATCACTGGTTTGTCCTGGCGCTGGAGTTCGCCTTCCTCCAGGCCGAAACTTTTCGGCAGATCGTCCAGCACGGCCGCCTGGGCTCGGCGAATCAGTCGGAAAAGCGGGTCTCGCAGCTCGACGGTATCGAATCGGCGGTCGGGGTCGGGCACCCATTCGCGGCCTGGCACGCGGATGTAATCGACGCGGGTCATGGGAAAGCAGCGGCGCAGGGCTGCGGGCTTGCCGAACAGAATCACGCCGGCGACGCTGGGTTTCCATTCGCCTTTTTGATCGCGGCGGATGCAGCCCAAGGCTTGCAGCAGCTCGTCGTCGGACCAGCGCAGTTCCTCGGCATCCGGGTTGGCATCGGCGCGGGACTGGCGATAGTCGGCAATAGCCTCCGGGGAGAAATCATCCCGCGTGGCATCGGCGACGATGGCGGCGTCGAAACTCTCCTGCTGGCGACCCTGGTAAAAGACGGCCAGGTCGTCGTCGGTGCAGCGCTGGTCGGTGCTGCCAATGCGGCGGAAGGCGCCCTTGGGCAAGCCCTGGCTTTTGAAGAAGACCGGTTTGTCCTGAGGTTGCGCCTCAGGGACGAAAACAATAACGACGTTCTTGCCTTGTACGTTTTCTGTCGAGATTTCCACCCGCAGGGGCAGATTGAACATGTCGCGGCACTGGCTGGCGATATCAGCCGAGAGTTTGTCCGGCTGGTCTATGCCCTCGACTTCGTAAGAAGGGAAGAGCGCCAACTCTTCACGCACAAGACCCAAGCCGATCCAGCCGCCACCCAGGCCGGGTTCGTTGGCAAAGGCGCAAATCGTTTCCAGCATGGATTTGCCGACTTCCGAGGCACGCTTGGCCTCGATGCGCTCGTGCTCGTCGAGGAGGTTGAGGCTTTCCAGCAGTTCGACCGCAGTCACGCCCGCGACTCCGCCGTGACTTCGCGCAGCAGACGCACGATTTCATCCTCCGCCCGCTTCAGGTCGGTGTCGATCTCGGCCAGGGGGCGGGGCGGGGTGTAGCGGTAGAAGTGCAGGTTCACCATGAGGCGAATCACCTCGCGCGGCGTGAAGTGGTCACCCGCCGTCTCGTTGGCCTGTTCGTTGAAACGCCGAATCAGATCCTCGAACAGCAGCCCCATTTCGATGTTGTCCACCACGTCGGGATGAAGGTCCGCCTCGCAGAACTTCCGGATGACGAGGAACAGGATGTTGTGCTCGCGCATGCGTTCGATTTCGTTGCCGAACTCGAAGCGCTCGAAAATCTTGCGGACGTTCTCGGAGAAACCGTTGATGTAGGAGACGAGGTGCAGGTGAGCGTTGTCAGGGTCGCCCTTGAGCTTCGCGAAACTGAGGGGGGAGTGGTTATGAAAGCGCTGGCCGGAAACCTTGTTCAGCACGCTGTCCAGTGCATCGCCATAGAGCTTGCCCTGGTACTGGGAATACTTGGCCAGTACGGCTTCCTTGGTACTTTCGAGCACGCAATCGAAGCGGCGCAGCACCACCAGGGGCAACATGACGCGCTCGTATTGCGGCGGTCGGTAGGGGCCACGGAGCAGGTCGGCGATGCCCCAGATGAAGTTCGCGAGTTCGTGGCTTTTACTCATGGCCGGTTTGTGGCTTCCTGCGTAGCAATCGGCAAATCGGGGTTGGCCTCGATCGCCTTCTCCGGGTCCGTTTTTTCCAGCTCATACGCCGCCGCCAGCGCGGCCAGGCGGGCGAGGACGCCGTAGGTGTAGAAGCGGTTGACCGGGGCGTCGGGGCGGGCGCCGCAGTCGCAGAAGCTGCCGCTCTGGTCGAAGGCCAGGGGGACGAAGTGCATGCCGGGGGCGTTGAGGTTTTCATCGACGCGGCGGCCGGTGTGGACGCGGTAAAAACCGCCGATGACGAAGTGGTCGATCAGGTAGACCACCGGCTCGGCGACCGCTGCGTTGATGCTCTCGAAGGTGGGCACGCCTTCCTGCACCAGCACCTGGGTGACCGACAGGCCTTCCTTCACCACCGCCATCTTGTTGCGTTGGCGGCGAGAGAGGTCGCGCACGTCGTCCGGCGATTTCACGGTCATGATGCCCATGCCGTAGGTGCCCGCATCGGCCTTGACGATGACGAAGGGGTCGCGGGCGATGCCGTGTTCGCGGTACTTGACCCGGATTTTTTCGAGCAGCGCGGCGACATGGTCGGCCAGGCATTCCTCGCCCTCGCGCGCCTGGAAATTCACCTCACCGCACAGCGCGTGGTAGGGGTTGATTAGCCAGGGGTCAATGCCGATGAGGCCGGCGAAGTCGTGCGCCACCCCGTCATAGGCGGCGAAGTGTTTGGATTTGCTGCGCGTGGCCCAGCCGGCGTGCAGCGGCGGCAGCATGGTCTGGCTGGGATCGAGTCCTTGCAGGATGGCCGGCGCGCCGGAAGTGAGGTCGTTGTTGAGCAGGATCGAGCAGGGGTCGAAGCTGGTCCCGGACTCCGATCCGGGGCCCAGTCTTAAGCGGTTGCCCTCGCGCCGGACCGGTTCCAGGGTGAGCTGGCCACCATTCGGCAGGTCCAGCAGCAGGGGTTCCGCCAGATCCGGGATCAGGCTGCCGATGCGCACGGAGAGGCCGGTCTTGCCGATGATGTCGGCCAGCGCCGCGACGTTCTGCAAGTAATACAGGTTGCGCGTGTGGTTCTCGGGAATGATGAGAAAGCTGCGCGCGTCGGCGCACATTTTTTCCACCGCCACCTGGGCCGCCTGCACCGCCAGCGGCAGGAAATCCGGGTTCAGGTTATTGAAGCCGCCGGGGAACAGGTTGGTATCCACCGGCGCCAGCTTGAAGCCGGCATTGCGCAGATCCACCGAACTGTAGAACGGCGCCGGATGCGCCAGCCACTGCAAGCGCAGCCAGTGTTCGATATCGCCCTGCGCTTCGATGAACTGGCGCTCCAGTTCCAGCAGCGGGCCGGTCAGTGCGGTAGTGAGGTGGGGGACCATGAGGGAGGCGGGTAAACGGTGGAGAAGCGCAGTTTAGTGCGTCGGTCGGGTTATCGCGAAACGCGTAGGAGACCCGTTTACGGGCCGAGTAACGCGGCGCAACGTGGAGCCTCGTCGAGCGCGCCTCCTACGCTCCCTAAGCCGGCAGAGCCGGAACCAAACAAGTAGCCCGGATGCAGCGAAGGCGGAATCCGGGAAACGCGCCACACCCCTTCCCGGATTCCGCCTTCGCTCCATCCGGGCTACCAATCTGCCCATGAAATGTGAAGACTTGAGCCGTAAGTGCCTAAAGTCCTTGGGAAATCAGCCGATAAAAAACCATTCCGACAATTCCCAGGGCAACTTGCCATGAGCCGACTCGCCACGCTGTCCGTGCAGGCAAAGATCGTTGTCGCCATCGTCCTGACTTTTCTCGCCATCCTCGCCACCGCCACCCTGCTGACGGGGAACAACGAGCGCGCCTGGGCCTTGCAGATCGGCCAGGAGAAAGCCCGGGATGCCGCGCTTTCCTATTTCGACGGCATCAATACGCTGATGCTGACCGGCAGCATGGCGCAGCAGGAAAGCCTGCGCGGCAAATACCTGGCCATGCCCGGCGTCCGCGACATCAGCATCGTCCATGCGCCCAGCGTGCTCGACGGCGTCAGCACCCGCCAGGCGGCGCCGCGCGACGACCTGGAGCGGCGCGCCATCAAGGGGGAACAGATCGTCGAGGTCGGCGCGGATGCCAAGGGGCGTTTCGTCACTTACCTGGCGCCGTTACTGGCCAGCAAAAATCATCTCGGCACCAACTGCCTGAGTTGCCACCAGGTGGCCCCCGATACCGTGCTCGGCGCCGTGCGCATTACCTATTCCCTGAACGAACTGGATGCCGGCTCGCGCCATAACCTGCTCCTGGTGGCCGGGCTCAACCTGTTGCTCTCCCTGCTCGGCATCGCCGTGGTGATCGTCCTGTTGCGCGGCATCGTCATCAAACCGCTGCTCGCCATGCGCAATACCATGCATGACATCGAACAGAACGCCGACCTGGGCCGCCGTCTCGCGGTCACTTCCGGCGACGAAGTGGGCGCCCTGGCGCAGGCCATCAACAGCATGCTCGACAAGTTCGGCGCCAGCCTGGGGCTGGTCGCGGAAACCTCGGGGCGCCTGTCCGGCGCGGCCGACCGGGTTTCCTCGGTTTCCCTGCTCACCGCCGAGGCGGCCAGCCAGCAACTGCGCGCGGCCGAAGAAACCAGCCACTCCATCGGCCATCTCAAGAGCATTGCCGCCGAGGCGGGAGTGGACGCAGCGAAAACCGCCGAAGCCTCCGTGGCCGCCGACCAGGAAGCCGGCAACAGCACCCAGATGACGCGCGAAGCCATCGCCGGCATCCTAAGTCTGGTGCGGGAAATCGGCCAAGCCGGCACGGTGATCGAAGCTCTGGATCAGCGCAGCCAGGAGGTCAGCAATGTGCTGGAAGTCATCAAGGGCATCGCCGAACAGACCAACCTGCTGGCGCTCAACGCCGCCATCGAAGCCGCCCGTGCCGGTGAGATGGGGCGCGGCTTCGCGGTGGTGGCGGACGAGGTGCGCAAATTGGCGAATTTGTCGCACCAATCCACCCGCGACATCGAGGACATCGTCACACAACTGCGCCAGGAAGCACGCCACGCGGTACAGGTGATGAACGCGGCCCAGAACACCGCCGCCGGCCACAGCCGGCAACTGGAAAACTCGGTGGCGGGGCTCGACCGCATCGCCACCCGGGTCGCCGACATCCGTGAACTCAATGCCCACATGGCGCAATCGGTACGCACCCAGGGTGAGCTGACCGATGCTGTCGATCAGCGCATGGCCAGCATCGGCCAGATCGCCCGGCGCACCGCCAACGAAGCAGTGGAAACCCGTGGCGTCAGCGAGGAACTGGTTACCCTGGCACGGCGGATGAACGAGCTGGTTGGGCGCTTCCGGCTACGGTGATTTCGGCACAGGTGCTGGCGAGGGTGCCTTCCCCCTTTGCAAAAGTGACGTAGGTTGGGCAAAGCGAAGCGTGCCCAACGAACCGCCGCGATGTTGGGCACGCTTCGCTTTGCCCAACCTACGGCGCTACGGTGATGACCGTAGGTGCGAATGCATTCGCACCTACAACCCGCCTCACAACAGCGCCTCGCGCAAAGCCGCCAGCAACGCCCCACTCTCCACCGGTTTGTAGAAGAAGCGGCGGATGCCGTGTTTCTCGGCGGTTTCGGCATCCACCTTGTCCGAGTAGCCACTGACCATGAGCACCGGCAGGTCCGGCCTGAGTGCGAGCAGTTCATGCGCCAGTTCCACCCCGGTCATCCCCGGCATGGTCTGGTCGGTAATCACCGCGTCGAAGCTGCCGGGATCGGCCTGGAACGCCGCCAGTGCCGTGCGCGGGTTGGCGTGCACGGTGGCGCGGTAACCGTTGGCATCGAGCACTTCGCCGAGCAATTGGCCAAGCGGCACTTCGTCGTCCACCACCAGGATGTGGCGCCCGCCCGTCTCCGCGACCGCGACCGTCGCCAGCGGTGCCAGCGCTTCCGGCGCGTGGCCGTTGGCGGGGTGGAAAAACAGGCGGAAAGTCGTTCCATGCCCCTCTCCGAGGCGGCTCTCCACCAGGGCATGGCCGTCGTGTTCGCGCAGGATGCCCATCACCATCGCCAGGCCCATGCCGCTGCCTTTGCCGACGTCCTTGGTGGTGAAGAAGGGGTCGAAGATCTTCGGCAGCACTTCCGGCGCGATGCCGCTGCCGTCGTCGCGCACAGTCAACTCGACGAACTCGCCCTGCACCGGCTGATGGCAGACATCGCAGACCTGGCCGGTGAGCACGGTGAGGCGCAGGCCGACTTCGATGCGGCCCTGGCCGCCGGTGGCGTCGCGGGCGTTGATCACCAGGTTGGTGAGGATCTGGTGCAACTGCACCGGGTCGATGCGCACGGCCGGCACGCTTTGCTCGATCTGTTCCTTCATCTCCAGGCTGGACGGCAGGGTGGAGGCCAGCATCTTGATGACTTCCCTGACCAGCGGACGCGGGTCGAGCAATTGCGCTTCGCCGCCGCTACCACGGGCGAAGGCGAGCATCTTCTGGATCAGGTCACGCGCGCGTTCGCCCGCTTTCTGCACTTCGTTGAGGTAGCTGACGGCTTTTTCCGGCAGTTGCGCGCCGTAACGGTCGAGGGTGAGGCCGGTGAAGCCCAGGATGGCGCCGAGGATGTTGTTGAAGTCGTGGGCGATGCCGCCGGTGAGCTGGCCGATGGCTTCCAGCTTCTGCGCGTGCTGCAACTGTTGCTGCAGGTGCGCGCGTTCCGCCTCGGCGGCGCGGCGCTCGCTGATGTCCCGCGTCAAACCGAGCAGGGCGAGGATGTTGCCGTGCGTGTCGCGCAGCGGCACCGCGTGGGCAGGGCTAATTTGCCCCATCCCAAATCCATAAGTGACACAACGGGTTAAGCGAGGTTGCTGGACAAGCGCCATGCTGAACGGTATAAGAAGGGGATGGCGAGCGCCCCCTTCCCCGATCCGTCCTTGCTGCTGAAGT
>JAUYFG010000186.1 GCA_030690985.1 Pseudomonadota bacterium | reverse complement strand
CTTCGTCGAGAAAACGTTGATTGATTTCGTAAATGATCTCCAGATGCCTCGGCAAGATGCGCTGGAACAGGTCCAGCGGCCAGGTTTCCAGCGCTTCCGGCAACAGCGTGTGATTGGTATAGGCGAAGCTCTTGCGGGTGATGCTCCAGGCCTGCTCCCAGGCAAACGCGTGCTCATCCACCAGCAGGCGCAGCAATTCCGGCACCGCGATGGCCGGGTGGGTGTCGTTGAGCTGGGCGACAAACTTATCGGCAAAGCGGGCCAGGTCACCCATGTCGCGCAGGACGATGCGAACCATGTCCTGCAAGGAGCAGGAAACAAAGAAATACTGTTGCTTCAGCCGCAGTTCCTTGCCGACTTCCGGTTCGTCGTTGGGATAGAGCACCTTGGTCAGGTTCTCCGCCTCGACCATTTCATCCACCGCGCCGTAGTAATCGCCGGCGTTGAAGGCCTGGAAGTCGAAGGAGTCGCGCGCCTCCGATTTCCATAGCCGCAGCAGGTTCACGTTGGCCACGCCGTAGCCGAGGATGGGGGTATCGAAGGCGACGCCATACACCGTCGTGCCCGCCACCCAGCGCACCCGCAAGCGGTCCTGCCCGTCGCTGTATTGCTCGCTGTATTGCTCAGTATGGCCGCCCAGCCTGACCGGATAGCGGCGCTGCCGGTTGGGCAGTTCCCAGGGATTGCCGTCGCGCAGCCAGGCGTCGGTCACCTCCACCTGCCAGCCATCCTTGATGACCTGATCGAACAGGCCGAACTCGTAGCGGATGCCGTAACCGATGGCGGGCAGTTCCAGGGTGGCGAGGGAATCCAGGAAACAGGCGGCCAGACGCCCCAGGCCGCCATTGCCGAGGCCGGGTTCCTGCTCCTGTTGCAGGAGGACTTCCAGAATGTCCAGGACATCGGCATGGGCGCAACAGACCATCGGGTGATCTGGGAGCATGCGAAGAAGCATGGCATGACCAGCGTCACCAAGGACGAAGACTTCCCTTTGATGGCGGATAGACAGGGAAGCATCCCGCCACAGGTCGTCTGGGTTCGGTTGGGCAATTGCCGCAAGGCCATCTTGCTGCATGCCTTCACCGCTTTGCTGCCCGACTTGCGCGTGCTGCTGGAGGCTGGTGGGAGCGTGATCGAGATTCGCTAGTGCGGAAAAGTGAAGCGCCTTTCGCCGTATGAGTCGCGCATTCGGCAGATAACGCCTGCGGCTCATCCGCCCACGGGAAGCTGCTACAGCTGCCGTCCCGCCCTGCTATCCTCGCCCCTCGCTCATTTCCCTTCCCTTGCATGTCCAGTAAACCCGCGCGTCTGCGCTTTCCCGACGACGAAAAACGCCTGCCCTGGCTGGCGTTGTTGCTCGAAATCCAGTTCATCACCAATCAGGGTGTGACCACCGCGATCAAGGCGGATGGCCGCAAGCTGGCTTGCGCGCGGGGGTGCGCGAGTTGTTGCCGCAGCCATACGGACATCCCGGTCTATCCGCTGGAATTGATGGGCATCACCTGGTTTGCCGTGGAGAAGCTGGAGGGGGAGAGCCGCGAACGGGTGCGGCAACAACTGCTCCGGCATCGCGACCTGGGCGCCTGCCCGTTCCTGGTCGATGAGGCCTGCGCGATTCACCCGCTACGGCCGATGGCTTGCCGCCAGTTCAATGTCTTCACCACGGTCTGTGAAGCGGGCGAGGATGCCTTTCACACCCGCCGTGGCGATGTGCTCAACCCGGACGCGAAGCGCAAACACGAGGCCTTGCGTGAAATGCTGCGTCACCACGGCGTATCGGTCGGCCTGGAGCGGCGCCGTCTGGTGGAAACCGGCGAGGTGCATCGGCTGGCGCAGAGCCTGCGGGAGATGCGTTGGGAGAGCCTGGCGGCGCGCATGGGCAGCCATGAGTCCTGATGGCGGCAAGCCGGCGATGCGCGATCTCGCGGGGCATTTCCCGCGCGCGGGCCGCATCGAAAAAATCTATCTACGGCCGCAGCGGCGTGTTGCGGTGCAGTCCGTGGAAACCGCACTGGCCATTGCCGCGCGTGGCCTGGAGGGTGACCGTGGCGCGCTGCGAACACCGGTCAGTCCGGGTGGAGGTGCTCGCCAGGTCACGCTGATTCAGGCTGAACATCTGGCCGCCGTGGCCGCGTTCATGGGCATGGATGCTGTCGATCCGGCCCTGCTGCGGCGCAATTTGCTGGTGTCCGGGCTGAATCTGCTGGCCACCCGCGCCTTGTTCCGGGACCAGCCGCTGCTGTTCAGGATCGGGGCCGAGGTGGTGCTGGAAGTGACGGGCCATTGCGCGCCCTGTTCGCGCATGGAGGAAGTTCTCGGCCCAGGCGGGTATAACGCGATGCGTGGGCATGGCGGGGTTAACGCGCGGGTGCTGGTTGGGGGCCGGATCGGGGTGGGGGATGCGGTAGTTTGTAGCGCAGGCGTCTCGCCTGCTTCGTAGGGCTGATCAGAAGAACGAAGCAGGCGAGAGAGCGTGGTTGTTGCCGCTAGGGTTTCGGCGGCATTACAACCACGGCCTGCCCCTTGCGGGTACGCCTGCGCTACATTTTTCATTACTGGAAGCGACATGACTCAGGAAGCAGTGAACAAGGATGAAGTGCTCGCCGCCACGCGGCAGTGGCTGGAAAAAGCGGTGATCGGGCTGAATCTGTGCCCCTTCGCCAAATCGGTCTACGTGAAGAAGCAGGTGCGTTTTGTGGTCAGCGAGGCGACCCACCTCGATGGCTTTCTCGAGGAGCTGGATCGCGAGCTGGACCTGCTGGCGGCGACCGACCCGGCGGAAATCGACACCACCTTGTTGATCCACCCGACCCTGCTGGCGGATTTCGAGGATTTCAACGACTTCACGATCATCGCGGAAGCGGCGGTGGAAGAGCACGGGCTGGAAGGCATCCTCCAGGTCGCCAGCTTCCACCCGGCATTTCAGTTCGCCGATACCGAGCCGGATGACATCAGCAACTACACCAATCGCTCGCCGTTCCCGACCCTGCATCTGATCCGCGAAGACAGCATCGCGCGCGCCGTGGAAACTTATCCCGATGCCGAGGCGATCTACGGCCGCAATATCGAAACCCTGAAGAAACTGGGCATCGCCGGCTGGCGTGCCCTGGGGTTTGCGTCAGATTCGAAGAAAAACGAAACGCCTTGATCGGCCGCTACCGCCTTGGAATGGGATAATGCCGCCATGAATGAACCTCTACCTGTCCCCCCCCGTCGTCGCCTGCAAGATCTTCTGGCTATCCCCGACCGGCTGCGTACCGAGGCCGAATGGGATGAACTCCATGAGCTGGAAATCTCGTTGGCGCCTGGTAATCGCGCGGATGGCGCGCCGCAACCACCCCGCTCGGACTCCGCGCCGCCACGCCCGCGCCCGCGCTCGAATGCACCTTCCGGGCATGGCAATCCCAGGCCGAACCCCCGGCCCCACGCCAACCCAAACCCCCATCCCCGGCCCACCCCCCCCGGTGAGGGCGGTGAGGGTGGTGAGGGCGGGGAGCCGCGAGAGGGTCGGAAATCGTTCCGGAATCGCCGCAAGAAGCCGCCCAAGCCTCCCGAGGCGACCTGAAGGTTTGTCGCGTCGGCGCACCCGCAAGGAGTCGGCCGTGGTGGTTGCCGCCGAAACCCCGGCGGCGCTACTTGCCACCACTCCGGGTTTACTGGTCGGGCAGGTGCGGCAACAGCTGGCTGACGACGGCGTCGTGCTCGAATTCGCGCCCGCCCACTGCGCGGTAGATCACCTTCCCGGCGGCATCGACGACAAAGGTGGTCGGCAAGCCCTTTACCTTCCAGCGTTGCATGGCTTGTGAATCGCGATCCAGCAGGAGAGGGAAGCTGGGCGCCGGTTCCAGTTGGCCGGTGAAGGCGAATACCGTGTCGGCATTCTCGCCCACGTCCACCGCCAGAACCGCCAGGCCGCGCGCCTGAAGGCGCTGCTTGAGGCGTTCCAGCGAGGGCATTTCGCGGCGGCAGGGCGGGCACCAGGTGGCCCAGAAGTTGACCACCACCAGCTTGCCTTTGAGATCGGCCAGGTCGTGCATCTTGCCGTCCAGGTCGCCGAGGCGCAGCGCCGGCGCGGGCTTGGGCTCGGTCATCGGGGTGAGGCCGTGGGTCAACGGCGGCAGGTCGGCGGCGATACCGGGCAGGGCGGTCATGCCGGGAAGTGCGGCCATGCCGGCCAGCAGGAGTGCAAACAGGCCTCGTTTCATTCCGGCTTCAGCGCGCGCAAACGACATTTTCCAGTTTCCCTTCAAAGGTTTTTCCCGCCACCGTCCAGCGGGCAATCAGATCGAAACGGCTGCCGGGCGGCAGGCCGGTGGTTAACATGCCCTGGTTCCACTCGCCGACGGCGTACTCCTGCTCCGGCGGAAACTGCGCCCAGCGGAAGGCAATCTGCGCCGCTTCCGGCAGGCCCCGCGCCCGCCATTGCGTCATCCATTCCTCCACGGCGTTGGGCACTCGCGCCTGGCCTGCGCTTTGCACGGTCCAATCGGCCAGGCGGAAGCTCAACTCGCCTGGCGCCGCATCGTTGCGCAGCACCGTCATGTATACGCAGGCGGTGGCATAGAGTTCCGCCGCCTCCGGCGGAAAGCCGCGATTGAGATAGAACGCCCGCGCCGGGTCCGGCAGGATCTGGGTGAGCGAGAGGGTGACGCCGTGGGCCTGGGTTTCCCAGGTCGTAGCAGCCGTTTCGGCGTCACTGGATTGGGTCTGGGCGGCGCTGGCAGGGAGACCGGGCAGCATGGCGATTGGCATGGCCAGCAGGGCAATCAATCCGGGATTCATGCGATGGCTCGGTGAGGGGGAGGCGCGGGATTATTGCCGTTTATCCGCCGCCGCGATGAGGAAGCTGCCCCAGGGCAGGCGGTTCGGCAGGCAGCGTTCGCAGGCGCGGGCGAGGGGCGAGGCGCCGGGCAGGAACAACCCCGTGCTTACCTGGATATTGGCCAGCGGCAGTGCCGCCAAGGCTGCGCGCACCTCGTCGGGGCTGTGCCAATGGGCGCCGCGATAACCGCCCGTCCCCCCCTCATTTTCCCCACCCCGCCCTTTCTGCCGCCACAACAGGCTGTGCCGGTTGAGCAGGCCGACCACCACCCGCCGCCGCGCCACGCGCACCATTTCATGCAGGGCCTGCCGCCAGTCTTCGATAAAGCACAGGGCGGCGACCGAAACCACGCAATCGATGTCGGCATCGGCAAAGGGCAGGGCGCGGGCATCGCCTTTCCGGTAGCGCTCGTTGCGGCCACCGGGGTTGCCATGGGCGCGGGCGAAGGCCAGGCGGGCAGCGTCGTTGTCCAGGCCGGTGACGTACCAGCCGTTGCCGGCGGCGAAGCGGCGGGTGAACCAGCCGGTGCCGCAGCCCACATCGAGCAGGGTTTCGCCGGGTTGCAGCGCGAGCTGGCGTTGCAGCAGGTGGAATTCCGTTGCCCCGATCCAACTCCCGCGCGGGGTGTCGTACCAGGCGTCGTACTCCGCCGGGGTCATGCCGCGATTTGTGCAGCAATCTGACGCCAGGCGGCGATCAGCGCGGCGGCGGCTGGTTCGATTTCCGCCGCCGTGGTGAAGCGCCCCAGGGACAGGCGCACCGCCCCAGCGGCACGTTCGTCGGACAGCCCCATCGTGCCGAGCACGCCGCTGGCCGAATGTTGCCCGGCATGGCAGGCGGAGCCGGTGGAAGCCGCCAAATCCGACGTGGCGGCCAGCAACTGCCAGCCATTGAGGCCGGGGAAGGAGACGTTCAGGGTGCCGGGCAAGCGCTCATGGTCATGGCCGTTGAGGAGCAGGCCGGGGATGGCGCTGGCAAGTCGGGTGTGCAGGTCGTCACGCAAAGCGCGGACATGCACGGATTCCGCTTCCAGTTCCTCCCGTGCCAGCCTGGCCGCCTCGCCCAGAGCGACGATGTGCGGCACGTTCTCGGTGCCGGGGCGCAGGCCGCCTTCGTGGCCGGCGCCGTACTGGATCGGTTGGAGCAGCGTGCCACTGCGAACGTACAAGGCGCCGACGCCTTTGGGTGCATAGAACTTGTGCCCGGCCAGCGTGAGCAGGTCGCAGCCGAGCGCGTCCACGTCCACGGCCATCTTGCCGACGGCCTGGGCGGCATCGACATGCATCAACGCGCCGGCGGCATGCGCCAGATCGGCGACGGCGCGCACCGGCTGGATCGTGCCGACCTCGTTATTGGCCAGCATCAAGGAGACCAGGGCCACTTCGGCGGTGATAACCGCTGCCGCGTGCGCCGGATCGACCCGCCCGGTTGTATCCACCGGCAGTTCTTCCGCACTCCAGCCCGTCTCGGCCAGATGCCGCATGGGTTGCGCCACGGAAGGATGCTCGACGGCGGAAAACAGCAGCCCACGGCGGCCGCCCTCCCGCAAGGCGCGCGCAGCCCCCAGCAGCGCCAGATTGTTGGCCTCGCTGGCGCAACTGGCGAAGACGATCTCGCCGGGTCGGGCGCCGATCAACTCGGCGACCTGTTCGCGCGCGTTTTCCACAGCCGCCTTCGCGCGTCTACCGTAAACATGGTCGGACGACGGATTGCCGAAACCATCCCGCAACCACGGCAGCATGGCTTCCAGCACGCGCGGGTCGACCGGGGTGGTGGCGTTGTAATCGAGGTAGATCGGCGCGCTCATGGGTTCACTCATGCCAGCGCCTGTTCCAGATCGGCGATCAGGTCAGCCGCATCTTCCAGGCCCACCGACAGTCGCAGCATGGCGTCGGAAATCCCGCGTCGGGCGCGTTCTTCCGGCGTCAGGCCGTGGTGGGTGGTGGTGCAGGGCTGGGCAGGGCTAATTTGCCCCATCCCAAATCCATAAGTGACACAACGGGTTAAGCGAGGTTGCTGGACAAGCGCCATGCTGAACGGTATAAGAAGGGGATGGCGAGCGCCCCCTTCCCCGATCCGTCCTTGCTGCTGAAGT
>JAUYFG010000172.1 GCA_030690985.1 Pseudomonadota bacterium | reverse complement strand
AGCTAAAGAACCCGACAAGAACAGTCTGGTATTGAGGTCGACATGGTAAATATCCTTAGGTATCAATGTGTTACGATGACTTATTCTACCACAATCCAGCAACATTTCATGCAGCGCGGGCTTAAGTTGAGAGGATTGGATGCGAGGGTACCGGAGTCATTGGATGAACTGGCACTGCAGGGTAGTCTGGTCAGGACTTACAAAAAAATGCGGGATCTGATTCAGGACAAGAAACTGCCTGAATCTCGCCATTTCGCTTACATGGTCAACAATCTGGCTCAAGCTGGTGTGGGTGAGGTGAATTACGTTCAAGCTCTATATCAGATGTATTGGCATGGGCTGGTGCCTGCTTCGTTCGGTCAATTCAAGGAACGAGAGTCTGATAAAGGAAAGCGGCAGCATTTCTTGCAAATGTTCTGCAACTTCAACTTTGACACAACCCGATTCCGCGCTGCCCCCAGCGGACAAGATGATTTCCTTTACCAATTGGCCTTGACCATTTATCCGTACAGCTTCCAGGGATGACCTCAATCATTCTCAGAGTTATCCAGGATCGCCTGCCGCACCACGCCGAGGAGGGGCATCACTGCACTGCGATGGTTATCGCGGATGTCATTCAAGAGATCAGAGGCAGCAGTGGCGCTTCCGATGAGGTGTCAACCGCTTACGTCAGACTGGTTCAGCGCCTGTTTGACAGCCTGTCGCTTCTGGACCGGCAACAACTACGTGAGGGGCGCTGGAGGTTCGTGTCCTTCCCCGCGCAACTGATGGCAAATTCCTTGCTCAGTGTGTTGGCTGACGAGGATCAGGATTTACTTGAAGCGTCTTACTGGGAGCAGGGTCCACACCGCCCGGAGGATGTTGTCGAGGAACAGCGAAACCTGCTGCGAACCCTTGAAATCCATCGAGTGAGTGGGCATAGACGGCAATCCGCCATTCCCATTCGCTTCGTCTATGTGGCGTGGGGTCTCATTAGGCTGGATGGTCGTTTCCTGCTGCATCACCGTGAAGACAAGACGCGTAGACAGGCTGGTAACTTCGTGTTGCCAGGAGGGCGTTTCAATCTGCTGGATTTACCCAAGGAGTTGCAAACCGCAGAAAGTTTGCCGCATATTCAGCAATCCGGTTCAGCCGAGGCGTTGGCGACCGTGCCCACCACGTTCATTCGCGAAATGTTGGAAGAAACCGGCCTGGTCCATCCTTCCCACTACACTTTTAAGCTCTGGAAGACGCTTAAGACTTATAGGGAAGTCGAAGGGTCCCGCAATAACCACGCTTACACGGAATATCTGATTCTGGTTTTTGAAGTCACCTTGACGCCGGCTGGCTTGGTCCATTTGTTTGACCGGTTATGTACTCACCCAGACCGTTTTGCATGGTTTGGCGTGGACGATCTGGTAAGGCGGGCGACCCTGGACGGCCACGCTGCCTATATCGAAGCACTGCATGCAGATCTTGGAGAAAACCTGACTGCTGTACTGAACGAAGCGCAAGAGGCAATCGAAGACCAGCCCCGCTACCAGGAAGAAACGGATGCCATCGACATCCCTTGTGCAGCGAGCAGGGCAATGTTGATAGGGCGGACAGGCAAGGAAAAGCCTGTGGTCATCAAACTCGATGACATGGAATGCGCTCTGCTTTGGGGTTTGGCTTGGCATGCCAAGCAACTCGCATTTACCGACGTGCGAGATGTGGTGTTGCTGCCAAGGGGGTGGGTCAGATTGCTGAAGGACGATGCGTCACGTCGGGCGCATGCGCTGGCATCGAAATTGCTAGCTGCCGGTCTGCATCTGCTCGAATCGCGCGACCAGGTCTATTTCAGGCTCTCGGCTAGTCCGAACATCATCTTCTTCGACAGCGACGGGTACAGCTATGAATATGGTGCAACCGAGGCTGGCCGCGCCGGGTGGTTCCGGTTGCACATCGAGTCCATGGCGACCCCTATCGGAGTCACTGTCAGGACAGATCAGCAGTTCTCCATCACCCGCAACACCCTGCGCATCATCGAGAACATCGAAGCCGGTCAAGACCCGGAGGCTGACTACAAGGTGAAAAGCGGTGACGTTCAGAAATCGATTCGCGACCAGATCGACGCCTACACAAAACCACTGGGCTTACGGAAATTCATGCGTCTTGAAGATAAGGCCTATTCGATCGCTATTCGACGAGCTGCACCAAGCCTGGATTGACATGGAGATATGCATGAATAAACCAACCACCGTATTGGTCTTGGAAGACCTGGGCAGGATACGTCTGTCGAAGTCGTTCTATTTCCGTGACTTTCTCTACAGCGAAATATCCAATTTGTATGGCATGCCAAACATCCCGGACGAACCAGACTTGGCGATTACCGTTGGTCGGCATCTGTGCGAGGAGTTGCTGGAGCCGTTGCAAGATACATTCGGTCGCATCGCCATTCGTTCCGCGTATCGTTCGCCGTCGATCAACGATTATGGCAACAGAAACAAACTCAATTGCGCCTCCAACGAGAAAAACCACGCGGCTCACATTTGGGATCGCCTGGATGAAAACGGGCACATGGGTGCCACCGCGTGCATCGTTATTCCCTGGTTTGCTGATCGCTATGCAGAAGGAGCCGACTGGCGCGCGATGGCTTGGTGGATTCACGATCATCTGCCATACAGCAACTTGTTTTTCTTCCCCAAACTTGCGGCCTTCAATATCCGATGGCACGAGCGTCCGGAAAGGCGGATCGACAGCTACATTTCGCCAAAGGGTTGCCTGACCAAGCCTGGTATGCCTGGACACGATGGGGACCATTCGGAATGGTATGCGGGGTTTCCAGCCACTGTGGCCGTTGAACCGTAGTTCGCGGAAAGCTAGCGAATGGCGGGTCACCCCCAGATTGTCGTCCGTCATTTCATAGAAGGATGGGCGTCAGAAACTGGTCGTCAAGTGCCAGCCGACGATCAAGGAAACAGTCATTGACCAGCGGCCGCAATGTGGTGACCGTGTCTGGCTGGTTTGGCCGAGCAAGAGACGCCCGCGCCACCAACCTAGCCGTCTCAAACTGGCCGGGTCCGGTCCGATGCTCGCCATGCCCAAAGCTGACCTTCACGCCAACTGACAGCACCGCCTCGACCATCTCTTGAGGACGAACAAGCGCCTTCGGCTCGTTTGATCTGATAGTCAGTCATCCGCTGAATATCAGCCTATCGTTGGCGTGGATTACGGTTGTGCTCGGCGGCAGCCCCTGGTCCAGGCCGGTCAGGTCAGTTTTCTGCGGCGAGGCGGTTGTTGATCTTCAAGCTTGTAGGGATCGCGCACTCCCGATCCGCAGTCGAACGGTCCCGACTGATCTTGTCTCACTGGCGGGTAGCGCGCGAGATCGCCGCCGATATGCCGGCAAACATACGAGCGCTCGCCGGGAGGAGGGTTCAGGAGCCATCCCGGCCGCTTACCGCCTGCACCTGTCTGGCCGGCCGGAAGGATTTCGGGTCGACGCCGAAGGTCCAGTGGCTGCGCCAGGCGGCGCGCACCATGTTGGGGTACTCCGCCTTGCCCAGGCTGCCGTTGTAGCGGCCCAGCGCCCGGAACAGGTCGCCGCGTTCGATGTCGAGGTAGTGGCGCAGGATGTTGGCGCCGTAGCGCAGGTTGGTGCGCAGGTGGAACAGGTTGTGTTCGCGGGTGCCGATGGTGTTCACCCAGAACGGCATGACCTGGGTGAAGCCGCGTGCGCCCACAGTCGATACCGCATATTTCTTGAAGCCGCTTTCCACTTCGATCAGGCCCAGCATCAATTCGGGGTCGAGCCCGGCGCGGGTGGCCTCGTAATGCAGGGTGTTGAGGAAGTCCTCGCGGAACTCGGCATCCGGGACGCGCCGCTCCAGACGCCGCGACATTTCCGCCAGCCAGGCCTGGACGTAGGGCGTGTCGGCGAAGGCTGCACTCTCGACGGCGGTGTCGGACACCGCCTTGGAAAGCTGCGATCGCACGCTGGCGGACATGGGCTCGTATTTCTGCCCACCCGCCCAAGCGCCACCAGCCAGGAAGGCAGCTAGCGCCAGACTCGCTTTCAATCCGTGTTTCGACATTCTTTGACCTGCTCCTCAATGAACTTCGCCGCATCTGCCTGCGCAATCTTCGTGCCGGCGGAATCACGACGGCTTTGATATTCCAGCATGCCTTCCTTCAGGCCACGGTCGCTGACCACTACGCGATGCGGTACGCCGACCAACTCCATGTCTGCAAACATCACGCCGGGCCGCTCGTCGCGGTCATCCAAGACCACGTCAATGCCGGCTGCTGTCATTTGAGTATAGAGCGCTTCCGCCGCTTCTCTTACCGCCTCGCTGCGCTTGAGGCCGAGCGGGACGATGGCTAGTTCGAACGGGGCGATGGATTGCGGGAACAGGATGCCGCGCTCGTCATTGCCCTGTTCGATGGCGGCGCCGACGATGCGGGAGACGCCGATGCCGTAGCAGCCCATGACCATGACCTGCGACTTGCCGTTGTCGTCCAGGTACTTCGCGTCCAGCGCCTGCGAATACTTGGTGCCCAGTTTGAAGATATGGCCGACTTCGATGCCTCGGCAGATTCCCAAAGTCCCTTTGTTGTCGGGACTAACGTCACCTGCGACGACATTTCGTATATCGGCGACCAGGTCGGGCTCGGGTAGGTCGCGGCCCCAGTTGACGCCGGCGGTGTGGAATTTGGGTTTGTTGGCGCCGCAGACGAAGTCCGCCATGGCGGCCACGGTGCGGTCGGCGATGACGCGGATCTTCGAGCGGTCCAGGCCGACCGGGCCGAGGAAGCCGGGTGGGCAGGCGAAGGCGGCGCGGATTTCCTCGTCGCCGGCGAAGCGGAAATCGGCCAGGCCGGCGATCTTGCCGGTCTTGACCTCGTTCAGGTTGTGATCGCCCCGGATCAGCAGGACCGTGAGCTTGTCCTCGGCCATCACGGCGATGAGCTTGACGGTCTTTTGCAAAGGAATGCCAAGCAGCGCGGCGACGTCCTCGCAGGTGGTCTGCTTGGGTGTATCGACGTCGCGCATGGCCTCGGTGGCGGCCGGCCGGGCGGCGGTGGGCGCCAGGCCCTCGGCCATTTCCACGTTGGCGGCGTAGTCGGAGTCCGGACAGAAGGCGATGGCATCCTCGCCGGAGTCGGCCAGGACGTGGAATTCGTGCGAGCCGGAACCGCCGATGGCGCCGGTGTCCGCCGCCACGGCGCGGAACTTCAACCCGAGGCGGGTGAAGATGCGCGAGTAGGTGGCGTACATGGCCTGGTAGGTCTCATCCAGGCTGTCTTCGCTGGGGTGGAAGGAATAGGCGTCCTTCATCAGGAATTCGCGCGCCCGCATGACGCCGAAACGGGGGCGGATCTCGTCGCGGAACTTGGTCTGCACCTGATAGAAGTTGACCGGCAACTGGCGGTAAGAGCGAATCTCGCGGCGGGCGATGTCGGTGATGACTTCCTCATGGGTGGGGCCGAAGCAGAAATCGCGCTGGTGGCGATCCTTGATCTTCAGCATCTGCGGCCCGAACACCGCCCAGCGCCCGGATTCCTGCCACAACTCGGCCGGTTGCACGGCGGGCATCAGCAATTCCAGCGCGCCGGCCTGGTTCATCTCCTCGCGCACGATGGCTTCCACCTTGCGCAGTACCCGCAGGCCGAGCGGCATCCAGGTATACAGGCCGGAGCCGAGGCGGCGGATGAGGCCGGCGCGCAGCATGAGTTTGTGGCTGAGCAATTCCGCCTCGGCAGGGGCTTCCTTGCTGGTGGAGAGGAAAAACCGGGAGATGCGCATGGTAGGCTTTGAGGTCCGAAAAAGAAGGCCGAATGGTAACAAATGCGACTGTTTTCCCGTCAGCGCAAAGGTGCGCAAGAACCTGTCCAGATCAGCGAGCGTGGCGGTGTGCGTTATCTCCACCTGGGTGGACCGGCGGTGCAGAGCGCCATGCGGATCAAGGAGCCGTGGGCGCTGGAACTGGAGTACACCCGCGCCATGTTGACGTTTCTGCTGTTTCAGCCGAATCCACAGGACATCGCCCTGGTCGGACTGGGCGGCGGTTCCATCGCCAAATTCATCCACCGCAATCTGCCGGAGACCCAGCTTACCGCCCTGGAGATCAATCCGGACGTGGTCGCTGCCGCGCGCGCCTATTTCCTGTTGCCGGCCGACGACGAGCGCCTGGATGTGCAGGTCGGCGACGGCGCTGCTTATGTCCATGCCAACTCGAACAACCAGGATGTGCTGTTGGTCGATGGCTACGATGCCAAGCGCATCGTCGAGGCGCTTTCCAGCATCGCGTTTTATCAGGCCTGCAAAGCCATGCTGCGGCCGGGCGGGGTGGCGGTGTTCAATTTGTGGGGCTCGGACGACTACTTCCCGCGCTACTACGAACGCATTGCCGCCGCTTTTGGCGAACATGTCCTGCAACTGCCATCGGAAAAGAAGGGGAACATCATCGTTTTCGCCTTCAAGAAACCGTTGCCGAACGTGGGTTTCGTGCCGCTGGAGCGCGCCGCCGAGAAATGGCAGGCCGCGCTGAATCTGGAGTTCCCGGACTTCGTCAGCCGCATGCGGCACTGGAATCCGGTAGGAGAACGCGGATTCGTTTTGTAGCCCCGCTTTCCATCCCCCGCTGGGGATGGGAAAATTGCGGCAATTATGTGTTTTGGGGACCGCCATGATCGACAAAGACGGTTACCGGCCGAATGTGGGCATCGTCATCTGCAATACCCGCAATGAAGTGTTCTGGGGCAAGCGCGTGCGGCAGAACTCCTGGCAGTTTCCGCAGGGGGGCATCAAGCACGGCGAAAGCCCGGAGCAGGCCATGTTTCGTGAACTCATGGAAGAAGTGGGCTTGGCGCCCGAGCATGTGCGCATCCTCGGGCGCACCCGCGACTGGATGCGCTATGACGTGCCGCGCGACTGGGTGAAACGCGAATGGCGCGGACATTACCGGGGCCAGAAACAGATCTGGTATCTGCTGCGTCTGGTCGGTCGTGAATGCGATGTGAGCCTGCGGGCTTCCAGCCATCCCGAGTTCGATGCCTGGCGCTGGTGTGATTACTGGGCGCCCGCCGAGGCGGTGGTGGAATTCAAGCAGGAGATTTATCGACTGGCGCTGGGCGAGCTCGAACGTTTTCTGACGGCGGATGCCCAGCATCATCATGTGCGCCATCCGTTCTGCCTGAACCTGCGTGAGCAAGGTGTCGGCAGGCCTTGAACAAAAGCGAGAGAAATCCATGACCCATGCCTACAACCTGATCCCCACCGCGCCCTTGCAGAAGGGCGCCACCTTCCACAAGCCGCAGCAGGTGCTGCCGGAACAAGTGAGTGCCGACGAGCCGGCGCTGCAGGTGATGACCGATTTCCAGATCGTCACCGCCTACACCATCTTTCCGCTGGAGACCATCGAGGACGCACGCGCCAAGATGATCCACCGGGGCGTGCGCATGCTGCTGGTGGTGGATGACATGAACCATATCCTCGGCCTCATCACCGCCACCGACCTGACCGGCGAGAAGCCGATGCAGGTAGTGCAGAACCAGGGCATCCGCCATGCCGACGTGATGGTGAAAGACATCATGACCCCGCGCGAACGCCTGGAAGTGCTGGGCATGGAAGACGTGCAGAAGGCCCACGTCGGCGACATCCTCGCCACTCTGAAGGCGCATGGCCGCCAGCACGCGCTGGTGGTCGATCGCACCCCGGATCGCGGCCAGATGCTGCGTGGCATGTTCTCCGTATCGCAGATCGGCCGGCAGTTGGGCGCCCGCGTCGAAACCATCGCGGTCGCCCGCACCTTCGCGGAAATCGGCGCCGAGCTGGCCAGATAGCGATGATCCTGGCGAGTAGGGCGGAACGCGGAGCGGTTCCGCCATTTGCTGCGCACGATGGCGGATCGCTCTGCGGGCATCCGCCCTACGCATGAAAGTCCCGGAATTCCACTGCATCGGCCATAACCCCGACACGGGGACATAACAGGAGGTTTATTTTGCTCAAGCGCACTGCCATTGCACTCTCGCTGCTCGCCCTGTCTTCCCTCGCCGTCGCCCAGCAGCCCGCGTTCTGGCCCTGGCAGCCGGTACAGGTCTGGGCAGTGCCGGCGAACGGCCAGGCCATCCCTTTCCCCACGCCGTTCTGGCTCTGGGTGATTCCTCCTGCGCAGCAACCCGCCCCGCAACCCGTTGTGCCGGCCAGCCCCGCCGCCGTTGCCCCGCCTGCCGCCATACCCGTTGCGGCACCTTTGCCGGTTGCCGTGCCCGTCGTTACGCATGTCCCCGTTCCGGAGGTAGCCAAACCGGCGGCGCCAGCAGAGCCACCGGCTGACAAGGTGGTCGCCACACCTTTGCCGCCCGCAGTGCCTGTCGCGCCAGCCGCAACGTCGTTACCTGCCGCTATGCCCACCCCCGCTGCGCTAGTGGCCAAACCTGTAGCGCCGGTCGCCACACCTCCCGCAGTGTCCGTCGCGCAGGTCGAAATTCCCGCCGTGCCCGCCGGCGTCGGGGTATCTCCGGCGCCAGTAAAGCGGGCTCCGCTCGCGAAAAAAATCCGGAAACCCGTCGCCGGGGCTCCCGTGCGCCAAGTGCGAAAACTCTGCTTCAAGGGCGGCAAACTGGACGTTTGCCCATAGGCGTCCCCGCTGGTGTGGAGACGTAGGATGTGGTGAGCGCAGCGAACCGCATCGACCACGGCTGCGCTATTTGATGCGGTTCGCTGCGCTCTGATGAAGCCCCTGATAAAGCCCCTAAGCGAAGAACTAAGCCGCCAAAAGACGGCGGCCAAGTCCCTGCTTATACCCTTCGGCAACCACATCCTACGCGGGCTACCGGTAGT
>JAUYFG010000169.1 GCA_030690985.1 Pseudomonadota bacterium | reverse complement strand
GACTTCAGCAGCAAGGACGGATCGGGGAAGGGGGCGCTCGCCATCCCCTTCTTATACCGTTCAGCATGGCGCTTGTCCAGCAACCTCGCTTAACCCGTTGTGTCACTTATGGATTTGGGATGGGGCAAATTAGCCCTGCCTCCATCCCCTCCGCGGCTTGCGCTTTGTTCGGGGACTTCTTCGGTACTACGGGCGCATCCGACTTCTCACCGGCGTGGATGGCAGGAGTACGGTTGCCCTTCCCTGCCCCGCCCGAAGCAGTATTGCCTTCGGGCACCGATGAGATCTCCCAGCTCCTGTGCAAGTGACTTCCCGACATGCTCAGTGTCTTCGACCGCGCAGGATCACAGCAGGACTCGCGTTTGCGCCCTGTTGTGTGTGGCCTTCCGCATACGGAGACAGCGTCGGCATCCTGGATAGGTTCATATCGCGGCTCAATGGCTGGCCTGCCGGCCCCCTGTCAACGCTTCGCTGCACACCTCGCGATGTACCACGCATGACTCGGGGCCAAGACGGTTCGCTACTCCTTTCTTGTATCGGACTTGCACCGACTATCACTTGCCAGTTTGTGCTGGCGCACCTCCGCCCACCTGCGCGGAATAACCCGTCGGTTCATCAGGCTGGATAGGCGAAGCACATCCACCCTGCAGCGCTACGCGCTTGTTTCGACCAAGTCTCGCTACCGGCACAGTGCTCCGCTGCACGCCACGAGATTCAGATCGTAGACGGCTGAATGGCCTGGATCGCCGGTGGGCCGAGGCACGCCACGCGGCACGAAGAAAGAGACAGCGTGCGCACCATTCAAACCGGCAGGAAAAGCCATCGGACCGAGGACGACATAGCCGCGAAACAGCACGCGCAACAGTTCTGCATTACCGCCCACGATATGCAATCGGGGGCGCCCCTGCGACTGGCGTTTGGCCTCTTCCCAGGCGAAGGCGTCTTCCTGGCGAGCCGGGCGCAAGAGGCCGTCCGCCACCAACTTGTCCAAACCCGCCTGCCCGGCCGGTGGCTTGTTCAGGTCGCGAAAACTATCGACGCGGGTAAAGCCATCCTGAACCAGGCGATCGGGCAGTACATCGTTGCCTATGAGCACCTTTGCATTGGATGCGAGGTAATAAGACTCGGCGGAGCGGCCCAGGACATGACGCAACAGCGCATCGACATTTTTCGCATTGCCACGGGTGACATGGAAACTGCCACACGAATTGCCATCCCCATGGCTCGTGTTCAACACGGGCACATCCGAAGCCAGTCCAGCGATCGCCTGCCGGTGGTACCCGGATATCCACACGGCTGCGATTTGCGTGTGCTGTTCCCGGCGAATGTTCCACACCGCAGGTTCATAAGCCCCCAAGGCCAGGACGACGGGACGGTTCGGAACATTGACGATGACGTCGAAAGTCGTGGCATCGTGGCCTGAATCGTCAATCTGGAATTCGAGTTTTCGTCCACCATATTCACCGCCGGCAAGCAGCACGTAATCGGCGGGAAGGCGCTCCACGAACTGCGAGCAGGCATCGACCACTCGTGGTGGCTTAGCTGCGGGGGGCGAGACGAATTCCGCAGGCGAGGGCTCCGGAACTGAAGCCGGTGTCGGTGGCGCGGGTGCCGGGTCACTGGGTGCAGGCATGGTTTTTACGGATACCTCATCGCGACGCAAGGCGTGGACGCCGGACAGCCCAAGGACTGCGAGTAAGACCAACACGGCTGTCTTGGCGAAGAAATATTTCTTCTCGGCCGGTTCCTGTGTCTGCCAGGCGATGGGTATCTCTGGCTCGCGCCGTGACCGGGGGGCGGTCGTCGACGGCGTAACGGAGGGCTCCGGAGCCGGTTCGGCGCCTGGAGTTGGTTGTTCGCGTGGTGTTTCGGCTGAGAATGCCCAGCCGCTCGCCATGTGGACTCCGCCGCCGCTCCCGATATCGCCAGGCTCGTCCTTCCCAGGCTTCGGCGGGAGACGAGCTGGAATGGGGGCCAGCCAGGCCACACCGAGAAAAACGCCTCCCGCCAGGATCAAGGCGATGATATTGCCGAGTTGGCCCAACGAACCGAAGTCGAAAAACACCAGTTTGACGGCCGCTGCGACCAGAAAAACGGCCCCCATCCCCCAGAGTTGCCGAGAAGCGACACGTGTGCTCCACCAGCAGATTCCGCCGCCGAAGGCCGCCCACATCAGCGAGACGACAGCCGGCAATGCCATGCGGGCAAGATCGGCCATGCTAAGCACCCCGGGAGGCCCGAACGCACGCAGGAGCATCGCCTGCACCACCAGGATGGCCAGACTGACGGAAATGACACCGGCCACATCGCGTTGCGGCTTGTTGTCGAAATAGCGGGTTATGGCGACCAGTGTGGCGAGCGCGAACAGTTCGAAGAGCACCGGCCACAGGCCACGTTCGATGTGAAACAGCAATACGCCCGCCATGGCCAGCGCGATACCCCATAAATACGCTTGCTGCGCCAGTCGCCACATCGGGTTGCGCCATGGGCGGGCTATCCCGAGCAGGGACAGGGCGAATACGCTCGCCACGATGAGGGTCAAGGCAAAGAAAGGGGTTCCCGCGAAACCCACGTATCCGAGCCTGAGCACCCAGGGCGCCAGCACCAGCGGAATGATCGCGGCGAGGAGCATCGGGGCCGTCTTTTCCTCGTCGTCGACGATGTCCAGGCGCTTGGCCAGCAAGGCCAGGGAAAGCGGCGCCAACAACAGCAGAATCCAGGCCATCTCCTCGGTTGCGCTCCAGGCGGCCCAGGCGGCAGACCCGACGAGCAAGGCGGCTAGTGCGCCTATCCACCCCAGAGCGACGCGCTTTCCCGGCGCAACGATGGCGAAGCCGAGCACCAGGGTGATGACGGCAAAATGCAGCAACTGAGGCAGATGCTCCAGATGCAGCCGGGCAACCTCCCCCACCACGACGAAGGCGGTCCAGCCGAGCGCCAGCACACCGAGGACGTTGCCCATGAACAGCCCGCTTCTTCGGGCGGCGACGCTCGCGATCACCAATGCGGCAGCAGCGAACAAACGCGGCGCGAGGACAGAACCCAGGTAGGCATCAGCATCGAAGTGGCCCGTCAGTGTTCCCAAGGCATGGAATATCCAAAACACGAGCACGGCACCGGAAAGCACTTGTTCCACTTCGCGCGACAGCTTCAGGCGGGGCGCGAGCGCGAGTAGCAGCGACGCCGCGATCAGCGCGAACAATGGCCAGGGCAGATTGTCCAGATACAGCAAGGCGGCGCCGAGGAAGAACAACAGCGCGACGATGCCGTGCCTCGCCGCGCCCTCGATGCGAAGGCGCGCGATCAGCCCTGCGGCCAACGCCCATAAGGTACCGAGTGCGGCGAAACCCAGCGCCCCATCGGCTCTCGTAAGCGGTGATACCAGCAACATCAGGACTGCCGCCACCACGGGCAGGGCGAAGAAGTAAGCCTGATCGAAACGTTGCAGCCAACGTCCGGGCGCCGCATGCCGCTCGGCCAGAGGCATGGCGAGATGGATGGCGACGAGCGCGAGCAACAGCGGTTGCAGAACGGCAAAGTGCTCCGGCTGGTAGAACTGCCGCGTCCAGCCGAAAAACAACGCCCCGGCGAGCGTAAAGAGAAAACTCAGGTGGATCAGGGCGCGCCAGCCCCGCAAATACACGAGCACGAAGGTGAAGGCGCTGGCACCCAGGTAATAGCCGTACACGGCACCCGGACCGGGATTGCCGATGGTGAAGGCCGGGGCCGCGAAAGCCCCCAGCATCGCCAACACGGCGATGGACAGGGCGTTGCTGTTCACGGAAAACACCCCGCCGGCTGCCGCGACCAGCACCAGAAAAGCCAGGGCTTCGACCTCGCCGATATAACCGAAGAAGCCATAAGCGCTGTAGGCGGTGAGATACGTGACCCCCAGTGCCGCACCCGCCAGCGCCCGATGCAACGCCCGACGGTCAGGCCGCCCGCGCAGGTGGAACGAAATCGCGCCGAACAGGGTTGCCGAGAAAATGCCGCTGCCGAGCTTGAGGTCCGGGGGCAGATCGACGTTGAGCAGGAAATAGCGGATCAGCGCGCCCACGCCGAGAATCAGGAGCCCCGCGCCGATCTTGGCGGGCCAGTTTCCGGAGGCCAACCAGGCAAGCAAGCCGAAATCCCCTCGGCTGGACCCGGATGGATCATTCAACTTCTCGAACGCCAGCAAGGCCGCGAATACGAGGACCAGGCCGGTAATGAAAGCGATGGTTGTCACGTGTTTACTCCCCGATCAAGTCGTGCCCGTGGTCCGGCGGATGCAGCGAGAGGGCATTTTTGTGATTCCTCCCAGGTGGCAATCTGGATTTGTTCTTGTAATGGCGGCAACTATGGCGAAGACACCGTATTGGGTCAATCGGCTTACCTATTTCCCGGATGCCTGGACGGGCTTTGCCCGTCGATAACGAAAACCAGCCCAGCGGGATCGGTTATGGCCCCCCGGCTCCCACGCACCGGCGTCCCGTGGGCTATGCGGTGCAGCCAGCGCGTAGCGCGTAGCCCGCCCGCGAGCCCTGGAATTGCCGAAGTCGTTTCGCGGGCGAAATCAGGGGAATGGCCGCCGCCCCGACATCCCCCGGATTCGTAAGCGCTACGCGCCAACGACTCCGCTGCATCCGGGCTACGGGATCGCGGGCGTCCCGCCCGCCGGGTCAGGCTTTCTCACGCCGAATCGCCGCCCCCAGGGCAGTGAGTTTGGCTTCGATGTGGTCGTAGCCGCGATCCAGGTGGTAGATGCGCTCGATGTGGGTCTCCCCTTCCGCGACCAGGCCGGCGATGACCAGGCTGGCGGAGGCGCGCAGGTCGGTGGCCATGACGGTGGCGCCCTGCAACTTTTCCACCCCTTTCATCACTGCCGTGTTGCCGTCGATCTGGATGTCCGCCCCCAAGCGTTGGAGTTCGACGGCGTGCATGAAACGGTTCTCGAAGATGGTCTCGCGGATGATCGCGGTGCCATCGGCCACGGCATTGATGGCCATGAACTGCGCCTGCATGTCGGTGGGGAAGGCCGGATACGGCGCGGTACGGATCGACACGGCTTTCAGGCGGGCCGGGGCGATGAGGTGGATGGATTCACGACCAGGCGTTTTTTCGCCGACGATCTCGCAGCCGGCATCCATGAGTTTGTCGATCACGGCGTCCAGGTAGCCGGTGGAGGTGCCGGTGAGGCGTACTTCGCCGCCGGTGGCCGCCGCCGCGCACAGGAAAGTGCCGGTTTCGATGCGGTCCGGCATGATGCGGTGAGTGGCGCCATGCAGGCGCTCGACCCCGCGAATGCGAATGACGTCGGTGCCGGCGCCGCTGATCTGGGCGCCCATGCTGACCAGGCATTGCGCCAGATCGACCACTTCCGGTTCGCGCGCGGCGTTTTCGATCACGGTTTCGCCATCGGCCAGACAGGCGGCCATCATCAGGTTCTCCGTGCCGGTCACGGTGACCATGTCGGTAAACAGGTGGGCGCCTTTCAATTTGCCGTTGCCGGCGGTGGTTTTGGCCACCACGTAGCCGTGTTCGACGCCAACTTCCGCGCCCATCGCCAGCAAGCCCTTGATGTGCTGATCCACCGGCCGGGCACCGATGGCGCAACCACCGGGCAGCGACACCTTGGCCTCGCTACAGCGCGCAACCAGCGGCCCGAGGACCAGAATCGAGGCGCGCATGGTTTTTACCAGTTCGTAGGGAGCCAGCGGGTTGTTCAGCCCGGAAGCGTCCAGGGTGACGCGATTCCCCTCTCGTTCGATCTTGACGCCCATCTGGGCAAGCAACTTCAGCATGGTGCCGATGTCGTTCAGCCCCGGCACATTGGTCAGGGTCAGCGGCTCGGCGGAAAGCAGGCTGGCGCAGAGGATGGGCAGGGCGGCGTTTTTGGCGCCGGAAATGGCTACCTCGCCGGAGAGGCGGGCGCCACCGGTGATGACGAGCTTATCCATGGCGAGCTTTCCACTCTTCCGGGGTGAAGGTCTGCATCGACAGGGCGTGGATTTGTGCATGCATGCGCTCCCCCAGCACCTGAAACACCTGTTGATGGCGCGCTACCGGCAGCTTGCCGGCAAAGGCCGAACTAACGATGACGGCTTCGAAATGCTGGCCATCGCCAGCCACCTGGAGGTGTTCGCACTCCAGGCCGGCCTGGATCCATTCTTGAATGTTTTCTGGGGTAACCATTTGAATATCCTGAAAAATTAGTGGCGAAGTTTATAGCCGGACTTCAGCATCGCCAAAGTCAGGAGTGAAAGCAGCAGGACCAAGGGCGTGACCACCGCCAGTCCCAGCCAGGGGTCGACATCGCCCTGGCCGAAGAAGCCATAGCGAAAACCGTCGATCATGTAGAAAACCGGATTGAAGTGGGACACGCCCTGCCAGAACGGTGACAGGGAATGGATGGAAAAGAACACACCGGACAGGAAGGTGAGCGGCATGATGATGAAGTTCTGCACGGCGGCGAGGTTGTCGAACTGGTTCGCCCAGATCCCCGCCAGGATGCCCATGCAGGCGAACACGGTTCCTGAAGCCAGCGCGAAGGCCAAGATCCAGAGGGGATAGCGCATTTCGATGTCGGCAAAGAACAGGCCGACCAGCAACACCCCCAGCCCCACCGCGAAACCGCGCACCAGCGCCGCGATCAGGTAGGCGAGAAAAAACTCCAGATAGGACAGCGGCGGCAACAGGACAAACACGATGTTGCCGGTGATCTTGGACTGAATCAGCGACGAGGAACTGTTCGCGAAAGCGTTCTGCAGGATCGACATCATGATGAGTCCCGGCATCAGGAACGCGGTGTAGTGAACGCCGGGATAGACCTGAACGTGGTCTTCCAGCACGTGCGAGAAGATCAGCAAATACAACAGGGAGGTGAGCACTGGCGCCCCCACGGTCTGCACCAGCACTTTCCAGAAGCGCAGGATTTCCTTGTAGAGCAGGGTGCGGAAGCCGCTCATGGGGCAGCTTCCGTAGGTTGGGCAAAGCGCAGCGTGCCCAACAAACCGTTGCGATGTTGGGCACGCTGCGCTTTGCCCAACCTACGTTTCGCGCGGGAATGACGGAAGCGGCTCATGATTCCCCCCCATGCATGATCTTCAAGAACACTTCTTCCAGATCGGCCTCGCCCAGGCTCATGTTGCGGATGCCGATGCCGGCCGCGCGCAGGTTGGCGAGGATGGCTTCGAGATCGCCATAGTCGGGCAGGTCCAGGATGAAGCGCTGCCCATCCCGGCCCTTCAGGCGAGATTGCAGGAAAGCGGGTAGTTCAGGGGGATCGAATTCCAGCAGCAAACGCCGCTCGGCCCCGGCGCGCAGCAGATTTTCGGTGCGGTCCAGGGCAACAATACGGCCTTCTTTCAACATGGCCACCCGCTCACACAGCGCCTCGGCTTCCTCCAGATAATGCGTGGTCAGGACGATGGTGTGGCCTTCACGGTTGAGGCGACGGATGAAGGCCCAGAGCGATTGCCGCAATTCCACATCGACGCCGGCGGTGGGTTCATCCAGCACGATCACTGGCGGCTTGTGCACCAGCGCCTGCGCGACCAGCACCCGCCGTTTCATGCCGCCGGAAAGGCGGCGGGTGTAGGCATCCGCCTTGTCGCTGAGCCCCAGATTGGCCAGCAGTTCGTCGATCCAGTCGTCGTTGTGGCGCAGCCCGAAATAGCCGGACTGGAGGCGCAAGGTCTCGCGCACGGTAAAGAAAGGGTCGTACACCAGTTCCTGCGGCACCACGCCGAGCGCGCGACGCGCCTGGCGATACTCGCGGGTCACGTCGAAGCCCATGATTTCCACCGACCCGGAACTGGCACGGGTGAGGCCGGCGAGGATGCTGATCAGGGTGGTCTTGCCGGCGCCGTTGGGGCCCAACAGGGCGAAGAACTCGCCCTGTTCGATGTCGAGGTCGATGCCGCGCAGGGCATGCACACGCGGAAAGTGCTTTGCCACGCCGCGCAGGCGGACAGCGGTTGTCATGAAAGCAGGGGGGTTAAATCTGCTCGTCGACGCCGTACAACTTGGCGAGGCTGGCAAGGCTATCCGGAATATTGCGGAACTCGATGGCGCTTCCGGCCGCTTCGGCGCGACGGCGCAAGGACAACATCAGGCTGAGGGCGGAAGAATCAAGATGGCCAACACCCGCCATATCGAATGCCGTCACGCCCTGTTTCAGGGCGGCTTCCCCCTCGGCCAGGCACTGGATGGCGTTGGCCAGGGTCAGGTCGCCATCGAGCACGGCGACGCCGGCGTCCACCCGAATCATCCTGGATTCCTCAGTTGACGATGCCATGACAGCCTGTACATCGCCTGGACACAGGCGCCGGAGCCATCGATGGCGCTCACCCGTTGGGTAATGTCGCGTGGCCGCCGTAGGAGCGGGCTTGCCCGCGATACCACAGTGGCTAGGGGGGGCATGCCCGCTCCTACGAGGCGATCAACTACGGGATTCAGGATCATGGCTTCTTGTTGCGGCGCGCGAGCGCGGCGATCAGGCCGTCGATGCCGCCCTTGCGCACTTCGGAGTTGAACGAATTGCGGTAAACCGTCACCAGGCTGACATTGTCGACGATGACATCGAACACCTTCCAACCATTGTTGTCAGTCTTTTCGAGACGGTAATCGATGGGGATGGGGGGCGCGCCGGGCTTGCTCACTTCGGTGTTGACGGTGACATCGCCATCGCCGGGGGCAGAACGGAACGGCTTGAACTCGATCTTGTAGTCCGCCACGCTGGTCAGCGACGAGGCATAAGTGCGCACCAGCATGGTCTTGAACTCGCCGGTCAGGCTGTCCTGTTGCTCCGGCGTCGCCTTGGGCCAATGCTTGGCGACCGCCAACTGGGTCATGTGTTTGAAATTGAAGATGGGCAGGATTTTCTCCTCGACCAGCGCGTGAATCTTGCCCGTGTTGCCATTGGCAATGTCCTTGTCCTGACGGACGATGCGCAACACGTCGTTGGTAACGTTCCTGGCCAAAACATCGGGCCCTGTGTCAGCCGCCTGCACAGAAACGGAGAGCCAGCCGGTGACGAGAATGAGGAGGAAGGGTTGCAACAAGCGATACATGGTGAGTCCTGGTAAATCGAAACGGTTTTTACTGTGCGGGCCGGATGCCGAATGGTCAAGCGGTTGTTCCTACTGGCCACGCCTGGCATTCGTGGTATGTGCGCTTGCCACAGATTCGCAGTCTTACTTCGGTTCAGCGGCTTTCGGCTGGTCTTCCGACCTGTTGTAGAGGAACTGGCCGATCAGGTTCTCCAGAACCACGGCACCCTGGGAGATTTTCAGGGTATCCCCCTCTCCCAGCATCTTCTCTTCTCCACCCGCTTCCAGGGCGACGTACTGCTCGCCCAACAGGCCAGCGGTCATGATGGAAGCGCTGCTGTCCTTGGGAAACTTGTAACGGGTATCCAGTTTCAGCGACACCGTCGCTTCATATATGGCGGAATCGAAGCCGATCTCGGAGACGCGCCCCACGACCACGCCGGCACTCTTGATCGGCGCCCGCGCCTTGAGGCCGCCAATGTTGTCGAACGAGACTTTCACCGTGTAGGTCGAGGTGCTGTCGAAGCTCCCCATATTGCCCACTCTCAGGGCCAGAAACAGGATGGCGGCGATGCCGGCCACCACGAAGATACCTACCCAGAGATCTAGCGTTGCGCGTTGCATGAATCAGACTCCACGGAACATGAATGCGGTCAGGATGAAATCCAGGCCCAGGATGGCCAGGGAAGAAGTCACCACGGTGCGGGTGGTGGCGCGGGAGACGCCCTCCGCCGTCGGTGGTGCATCGTAGCCTTCGAACAGCGCGATGGCAGTCACGGCCACACCGAACACCACGCTCTTGATGACCCCGTTGAGGATGTCTTCGCGAAAATCGACCGCAGCCTGCATCTGTGACCAGAACGCACCTTCGTCGACCCCAATCAGCACCACGCCGACCAGATAGCCGCCGAGGATGCCCATCGCGGAGAACAGGGCGGCCAGAATCGGCATGGAAATCACCGCGCCCCAGAAACGTGGCGCCACCACGCGAGCGATCGGGTCCACCGCCATCATCTCCATCGCTGCCAGTTGCTCGGTCGCCTTCATCAGGCCAATCTCGGCGGTAATTGACGAACCGGCGCGGCTGGCGAACAGCAATGCGGCAAGCACCGGCCCCAGTTCGCGCACCAGGGAGAGCGCGACCAGAGTACCCAGGGCTTCCTCGGAGCCGTAGGTCTGCAAGGTTTCATAGCCTTGCAGACCCAGCACCATGCCGACGAACAGGCCGGACACCAGGATGATGATCAGCGAAAGAACACCCGCGCTGAATATCTCGCGAATGATCAGATGAAAGCGGCGGAAACTCTGCCCGGATTGCAGCAGGGTCATCAGGAAGAAGCGCGTCGCCACCCCCATGCGCCAGATGCCGTCGATTACATGGGCGCCGATGCCGCGCAGGCTGTCGAGAAGACTGGCTAAGGGTCTGTTCATGGATAACCTGGACAATTATGGGTGTGCTGGCGGGATGCGATGCAAGACGCCGGGCGCGCCGCTTGGCCATTCCATGCAAGCGACCGGCAACGCCGCAGCGCGCTCGACAGCGCGGCCAGAATGTTCGGGTTATTCATGAACAGACCCTAACATGCGGCAAGCTCCAGTTCATCAGCGTAAGGGGGGGCAGGATAGTGGAAGGGAACCGGCCCGTTCTCCTCACCATGCACGAACTGGTGCACGAAGGGTTCGGTCGAGGCGCGCAGTTCATCGGGGGTGCCTTGTGCCGCGATCACGCCTTCGGAAACGAAGTAGACGTAATCCACCATGCGCAGGGACTCCTGGATGTCATGGGTAACGACGATGGAAGTCACCCCCAGGGTATCGGTGAGGCGCCGGATCAGGTTGCCGGTGACGCCCAGGGAAATCGGGTCGAGACCCGCGAACGGCTCGTCATAAAGAATCAAACTCGGCTCCAGGGCTATCGCGCGCGCCAGTGCCACGCGGCGCGCCATGCCGCCGGAAAGCTCCGAGGGCAGCAAATCATGTGCGCCGCGCAGCCCCACCGCATTCAGCTTCATCAACACCAGGTCGCGGATCATTTCTTCCGGAAGGTCAGTGTGTTCGCGGAGCGGGAACGCCACGTTGTCGAATACCGACATATCGGTGAACAGGGCACCGAACTGGAACAACATGCCCATGCGCCGACGCAATTGATACAGCGCGTCCCGATCCAGGCCACTCATGTCGACACCATCCACCTTGAGCACGCCACTGGTGGCTTTAAGCGAACCGCCGATCAGGCGCAACAGCGTGGTTTTGCCGCCCCCGGAAATACCCATGATGGCGATGACCTGACCGCGCCTGGCAGTGAGGTCGATGCCTTTGAGCACCAGCCGCTTGCCATAGGCAAAGGACAAATCGTGAATTTCGATGAGATTGTCTGACACAGGGAGAAACGGGTTTCTTGTCTATTGAGAACGGACGCGCGGCATTCTATGGCCTGGGCCACATGGCTCAAAGCCCCATCAATTCCAGCAGGGTACGCACTCGTTCGACCTGTCCCAGATCGCCATCGCGGCTGAGCAGGTAAAGCGGTGCTTCGTTGCCAAGTGGCGCAAGTTGCGCGGCAAGTGTTTTCAGCGAAGTCTGGCGATCGAACCAGAGCAGCCGGGGATCATCCCGACTTATTCCCCGCGCACGCCCCGCCAACTCCTCCGGCAACGCTTCCGGGCGCGCGCCTTCCAGCAAGAATAGAAAGTGTTCGTGAGTATCGGCGGCCCATGCCTCATAAACTGCCGCGTCGGCCTGGCGCCAGACCTGTGCGGCCAGGAATACACAATCGAACTGGGTGTTGTAATAAGTCAGACGCCACGCTTCCGGCATATCCGGGGGATAGAACGCGTCAGACCATTCCGGCCGATCCCAGCCGTCGGCCCCGAGAGCTACAGGTTGTTTCATGCGGCGGATTATAGGGAGCCCCCCGATGTCGCGGAAACACAACAATTGAATGCTGTCGATAAAGCAAAGTTATGAGAGCTTGGAGTACATCAGGATATGTTGATATTCTGCTTTCGCCGAGATGTTCACCCCCACTAGTTGTCCAGGTTTTCCCCATTACCTCAAGGAGATTGCAATGAAAATGACATCCCTCGTCGCCGCCCTGCTGGTCTGCGCCGCCCCCGCCGCTTTTGCTGACGCCCCCGCCAAACAAGTCCCGCAGACCCCGGAACAGTGGCTGGCCCGCATGACCGACATGACCCAGAACATGACCGCCTACAAGGACCCGAAGGTGTTCATCCCCTGGTTGAACGCCGTCACCGAACCCGGTTTCTACACCACCATGGGCAACAACATGATGGAGCCGGGCAGCTGGCTGAACATGATGAACTCCATGACCCAGCCCGGCGCCTATACCAACATGGCCGCTTTTGCTGATCCGAACGTCTACATGAAGTGGCTGGCCGCTTCCATGGACCCCAATTTCTACACCGCCGCGCTGACCCAAATGACGGATCCGGGCAAGCTGATGCGCTGGGCCATGTCTCCGCTGGACCCCAAAGTCCTGCAAATGGCCATGAATAGCGTCAACCCCAACGTGTACATGAAGTGGATGATGTCCCCCCTGGACCCCCGCGCCCTTCAGCTCATGATGGCTCCGATGAACCCCAACCTGTACATGGGCTGGGCCGGCGCCACCCTTAACCCGGCTTCTTACGGTGACATGTGGAAAGGCTTCATGACCCCGGGCGCCACCACCGCGCTGCCGACCCTGCCGGCCTTCCCCACCTTTACGGCTCCGGCTGCCGGCGCTCCTGCTCCGTTCGACCTGAACGCCTTGAACCAGTTGTTCCAGGTTCCGGCTGGCCAGCCCTTCGCTTTCCCGTTCCCGACCGCACCGGCTGCTGCCGCTCCCGCTGCTGCTGCTGCTCCCGCTGCTGCTGCCGCTGCCGCTCCCGCCAAGTAATACGGGCTGGCATCAAGAAGAACGGCTGCTTCGGCAGCCGTTTTTTTTGCTTATGGCGCCATGGAACGCCAACCGGGAACAGGATCACATATATTGGGATGGCGTCTTTCTGGAGAACCCATCATGAAAAAACCAATCAAGCTGTTGTTGCTGGCCGTGCTGCTGTATTCCGGCGCTGCCGCTACGGATAGCGCGGCGGCAAACACCGCTTCCCTTTCGCCGACAAGCTCGTCCCTGTTGCAAGAAGCCTGCCCCGCGTCGAGCGGTCAACGCATCGACACCGCCCAGGTCAGCCAGAGCGATTGCTGCAAGGGCCACAAGGGTGTGTGCGGTTGTCGCGCCGGCAAGATTGTCTGCTGCGACAACACCAGCAGCCCGAGTTGCACCTGCCATTCGGACTGGGGTGTAGCGAACTGAAAAACACGGTAGCGCCGGCATCCTTGCCGGCGTTTCTCAACCACGCCGGCACGGATGCCGGCGCTACATGGATCGCGGACCGATCACTTGCCCAGCGCCACCCAGACCCCATCCCAACCGGCGGTCGGCGGGGTTTCCCGGAAAGTTCGTATGCGTTCCAGGAACACCGCGCTGGGCGGGTCTTCCGGTACCTGTTGCCGGCATTGCCGGAACGCCGTTTCGGCGGCGTCCCATTCCTGTTTGCGGTAGTGCAGCAAGCCGGTTTCGAACGTGGCCACGCCGGCTTCCCAGCCGGGCGCCAGATCGGCACGTAACCCGAGCAGTTCGTACACCCGGATCGGCTCTTGCTTGCCGGCCACGCGGAGGGTATCGATCTCGCGGAAGGCCAGGGTGTCGCCGGCCAGGCGCTGGGTTTCCGCGCTGACCAGGATGCGGGTGCCGTAGAACTTGTTGGCCTGTTCCAGGCGCGAGGCGAGGTTCACGGTATCGCCGATCACCGTGTAGCCGCGCGCGGTATCGGAACCGATGTTGCCCACGGTGACCTCGCCGCTGGCGATGCCCATGCGGACGTTCACCGTGGGCAGGCCGTAGCGCACGCCGATCAGATTGGGCAGGTCGGCGCGGAACGCCTCCATCTGCGCCATCTGATCCAGGGCGGCCAGGCAGCAGAGTTCGGCGTGGTCGTTTTCGTCGGTGAAGGGGGGCCCCCAGAAGGCCATCACCGAATCACCGATGTACTTGTCGATGATGCCCTGGCGGGTGCGGATGACTTCCGACGTGAGGGAAAAGTAACGGTTGAGGAAACGCACCGCCGTGTCCGGGGTCAGCCCTTCGCACATCTGGGTGAAGCCGGCCAGATCGGAGAAGAACACACTCATCAACTGGCGCTGGCCGCCCTCGGCGGGCAGGCGGTTATCGAGCAGGCCGCGCACGATGCGCGGGTCGACGTACTGGCCGAAGGTGGCTTTGATGCGCTCCTTCTCACGCAAGCCCAGCACCATGTGATTGAAGGAATCCGCCAGTACCGCCAGTTCGTCGCGCGTCTGCACCAGAATTTCCACACCGAGATCGCCCCGCTCCACGGCCTGAGTACCGCCCAGCAGACGCAGGATGGGAGCGACCAGGGAGCGGGTGACCAGGGTGGCGAAGATCAGTCCGAGCAGGGTGGCAATGCCGGTGATGATCCAGTTCAGGCGCACCGCGCGCGCTTGTTCCGCCTTGGCCTGTTCGGCGGTGTCCTGGGTGAGTTTGTTGAGCAGGTCGATGACCTTCTGGATTTCACTATCCAGCGCATCCTTGTCGCGCAACAGCGATTCGCGCACCCGTTGCAGGGAGCGTTGCGTGCCCTCCGCCGCCTCGATCTGGAACAGTCGGAAGGTACGGTGAAAGTTCTGCCGCGCGGTCTGAACGCCGGGCAATTGCCGCCCCAGCACGGCCAGGGTGACGCGGTCGAGTTCGATGTCGCGGTTGGCGTCGGCCTCTTTCAGCAGGTTCAGCGAGGAGTCGACGATCTGATCGGCGTTGATGCCGCGCGCATCGAAATCCTGGTTTTCCTTATCCAGAAACGCCTGGTCCGGAACGACTGCGGCCATCCCGCCGATGACCCGCTCCATGTGCACCATCTGCTGGCGCACCAGGATTTCCACACTGGCCACCATCTGCTGCAAGGGCAGATAGGTATCGGAAAGCGCGCGCACCTGGTTGTGCAACTGGCGCAGGTTGAACACCGAAAACCAGGTCACCACCACCATCAGGAGCAGCAGGGCCAGGGTAATGCTGAAAATTTTCAGACTGATCGGGCGGCGCATGGTCGTGAGCAATGTAGGTTGGGCAAAGCGAAGCGTGCCCAACAACCCGTGCGTGAAATGTTGGGCACGCTTCGCTTTGCCCAACCTACGAGCACTCGGCCCATCCGTCAACCACTGGTTATTGCCGGGTTTCAGGGATAATCGCGCGCCATGATCCGACTCCAGAAACTCACCCTCATACGCGGCACCAAGCCTTTGCTGGAAGCCGCCGATCTCACCCTCAACCCCGGCGAAAAAGTCGGCCTTATCGGCGCCAATGGTTCCGGAAAATCCAGTCTGTTCGCCCTGTTGCGCGGGGAACTTCATCCCGACGCCGGCGATGTCGATTTTCCCGCCGCCTGGCGTATCGCCCATGTGGCGCAGGAAACCCCGGCCCTCGACCGCACCGCGCTGGACTACGCCGTCGATGGCGATACCACCCTGCGCCGCCTGGAAAGCCAACTTCTGGACGCCGAAGCCGCCCACGACGGCCACGAGGTTGGCAACCGAATCGGCGAACTCCACACCGCCCTGGCCGATGCCGATGCCTACACCGTGCGCTCGCGCGGCGAGACCCTGCTCACCGGCCTGGGCTTCAGCCACGCCCAAATGAGCCAGCCGGTCGCCAGTTTTTCCGGCGGCTGGCGGATGCGCCTGAACCTGGCGCAGGCGCTGATGTGCCCGTCCGACCTGTTGTTGCTCGACGAACCCACCAACCACCTCGACCTCGACGCCATCCTCTGGCTGGAAGACTGGCTGAAACGCTATCCCGGCACGCTGATCATCATTTCCCACGACCGCGATTTTCTCGACGGCGTGGTCAACGTCATCGCCCACCTCTCCGACAAGAAGATCAAGCGCTACGGCGGCAATTACTCCACCTTCGAAAAACAGCGCTCCATCGACCTCGCCCTCGGCCAGGCCACGTTCGAGAAACAATCGCGTGAACGCGCCCACCTGCAATCTTTCATCGACCGCTTCAAGGCCAAGGCCAGCAAGGCCAAACAGGCGCAATCGCGGATGAAAATGCTGGCGAAGATGGAGGATCTCGCCCCCATCCACGCCGCCGCCGGCTTCAGCTTCGAGTTCCGCGAACCGGAGCGGGCACCGAATCCGCTGCTGACGCTGGAAAACGTGGTGGCGGGTTACCCCCCGGAGGAACCCGTAGCCCGGATGCAGCGTGAGCGGAATCCGGGGCCTTTGGACGCGCGATCCCCGGATTCCGCTAACGCTGCATCCGGGCTACCTGATGGCGTGGTCATCCTAAAAAACATCAACCTCACCCTCCAGGCCGGCCAGCGTATCGGCCTGCTCGGCGTCAATGGCGCCGGCAAGTCAACGCTCATCAAGACCCTGGTCGGCGACCTGCCCCCCCTCTCGGGCCAGGCCAGCCAGGGCAAGGGGCTGTCCATCGGCTACTTCGCCCAACATCAGGTGGAAATGCTGCGCCACGACCAGAGCCCGCTCTGGCATCTGGCCAAGATTGCGCCCACGGTGCGGGAACAGGAATTGCGCAACTTCCTCGGTGGCTTCAACTTTGTCGGCGAAATGGCCTCGGCCTGCATCGCTCCCTTCTCCGGCGGCGAGAAAGCGCGCCTGGCGCTGGCCTTGATCGTCTGGCAGCGCCCCAACCTGTTGTTGCTCGACGAGCCCACCAACCACCTCGACCTGGAAACCCGCGAAGCCCTTACCGTGGCGCTGGCCCAGTTCGAAGGCACGCTGGTTCTGGTCTCGCACGACCGCCACCTGCTGCGCGCTACCACCGAGGAATTCCTGATCGTCGCCAACGGTGGCCTGGAACCCTTCGACGGCGATCTCGACGACTACCGCGACTGGTTGTTCAAAACCAAGCTGGGCAAGCCGGTGGCGCAGGAATCCGCCGCCGCCACGCCGGCGGTGGACCGCAAGGAACAGAAACGCCAGGAAGCCGAAGCGAGGCAGCGCCTGTCCACGCAAAAAAAGCCCGTCGAAACCCGGATCAAGCGGCTGGAAGAACAGATGGAACGGCGCAACAAGCGCCGCGCGGAACTGGAAACCCTGCTCACCGACCCCGCCCTCTATGTGGAAAGCCGCAAGGAAGACCTCAAAGCCCGCCTGTTCGAGCAAGCCACCCTGGTCAAGGAACTGGAACAACTTGAAGTCGAATGGCTGGAACAGCAGGAAGTGCTGGAAGGCATTGCTGCCTGAGTCAAGAAGCCCTTTATGTAGCGCCGGCGTCTCGCCGGCCCACGTTTGCCTGGGCACAGATGCCGGCTGGAAGCCGGCGCTACAAGGGCGGTAATGGCTGCCACATGATCGCTCTCGGCATTGCCATTTCCCTCGCCGCCGCCGTCGCTGCCGTGGCCGGCCGCAACCTCCTCATTCCGCCCGGCACTGCGCATTGCCTGCACAACAATGGCGGCGAAACCTTGCGTCTGCTCTGCGCCTGCGCCCCGGCCTATCGCCATGAAGACACGGAAACCCTGGAGTAATGGAATAAGAAAGTCGGGAGGCGCGGCCGGCGCGTGGTGGCTACACGACGTGCAGGGTTGTTGCCACCCTTGGCGCGGGGCGATAATCGCGCCCGCCGCACGCTCCCGCCCAAATGGAAAACTACCTGCTCATCCTCATCGCCACGGTGTTCGTAAACAACATCGTGATGTCCAAAATCCTGGGCCTGTGCCCATTCATGGGCGTATCACGCAAGCTGGAGACGGCCATCGGCCTGGGGGCCGCCACCACTTTTGTGCTGACCCTGGCTTCCGGCGCCAGCTATCTGATCGATACCTATCTGCTTGGCCAGGATCTCGGCTATCTGCGCACCCTGTCGTTCATCGTGGTGATCGCCGGCATCGTCGGCTTCACCGAGATGTTCATCAAAAAAACCTCGCCAGTGCTGTTCCGGGTGCTGGGCATCTATCTTCCCTTGATTACCACCAACTGCGCGGTGCTGGGCATCCCGCTGCTGAATGTGCAGGAACAGCACAATTTCATGGAATCGCTGTTCTTCGGCATGGGCGGCGCGCTCGGCTTCACCATGGTGCTGATCCTGTTCGCCGCCATGCGCGAGCGCCTGGAAGCGGCGGAGGTGCCGAAGCCATTCAAGGGCACGGCCATCGCCATGGTCACGGCCGGCCTGATGAGCCTGGCGTTCATGGGGTTCGCGGGGTTGATCCGGTAATGTTGTCCGCGATCCTGGTGATGGCGGGCATTGGCCTGGTACTGGGCGGCATCCTCGGCTGGGCGGCGATCAAATTCCGGGTCGAGGATGACCCCCTGGTCGAGAAGATCGACGCGATCCTGCCGCAGACCCAGTGCGGCCAGTGTGGCTTTCCCGGCTGCAAGCCTTACGCCGAGGCCATTGCCAAAGGCGAAGCAGATATCAACAAATGCCCGCCGGGCGGCGAGGAAGGGGTCAAACACCTGGCAGAACTGCTCGGCGTCGAGCCGAAGCCACTGGGTGCGGGCCTGGAGTCAAAACCGAAATCGGTGGCGGTGATCGACGAAAACACCTGCATCGGCTGCACCCTGTGCATCCAGGCCTGCCCGGTGGATGCCATCGTCGGCGCCGCCAAGCAAATGCACGTCATCGTCGCCAGCCAGTGCACCGGCTGCGAGCTCTGCCTGCCGCCCTGTCCGGTCGACTGCATCCACATGGAAGTCATCAAGGAAGACGTGGCTACCTGGAAATGGCGTTACCCGATCCATGCGATCCGGAGGGTGGCATGACGGCCCAGAAAAGCCGGCTGGAAGCCGGCGCTACAAGGGCGGCCCGCAAGCTCTTCACCTTCAACGGCGGCGTCCACCCCGAAGGCCACAAGGACATCTCCAACGCCACGCCGATTCGCCTCATGCCCCTGTTGCCGCGCTATGTGGTGCCCTTGCGGCAACATATCGGCACCCCGGCGCGGCCGTTGGTACAGGCCGGCGACACGGTGCTGCGCGGGCAGATGATCGGCGCCCCGGAAGGTTATGTTTCCACCGCCATCCACGCGCCCACCTCGGGCCGCGTCCTGGCGGTGGCGGCGCACGAAGTACCGCATCCCTCGGGCTTGGCCGATCTGTGCGTGGTGATCGAGTCGGATGGGCTCGATCAATCCATCGAATTCCAGCCGCTCGACTGGCAAGCACTCGATCCTTCCGCGCTGCGCAACCGTATCCGCGACCTGGGCCTGGCCGGCCTCGGCGGCGCGGTGTTCCCGAGTTACATCAAGCTCAACCCCGGTGCCACGAAGAACCTGGATACGCTCATTCTCAATGGCGCCGAGTGCGAACCCTGGATTACCTGCGACGACCGTCTGATGCGTGAACGCGCGGCGGAAATCCTGCAAGGCGTGGCGGTGATGCGCCACATGCTGGGTGCGCGCGAGGTGCTGATCGGCATCGAGGACAACAAACCGGAAGCCATCGCCGCCCTGCGCGCGGCGGCGGCAAGCGAGGTCGAGGTAATCGCCGTGCCCACCCTCTATCCCGGCGGCGCCGGTAAACAACTCGCCTATACCCTGACCGGTAAGGAAAACCCCGCCGGCGTGCGCTGCACCGATGTCGGCGTACAGGTATTCAACGTCGGCACCGCCTACGCCCTCTATCGCGCCGTGGCCCTGGGCGAGCCGATGCTCTCCCGGGTGGTGACGGTGACCGGCCATGTTGCCCGTCCCGGCAATTACGAAGCGCGCCTGGGCACACCGCTGGCGGAACTGTTGCAGGCGGCGGGCGGCGCCCTGCCCGGCGCAACCGGCCACCTGGTGGGTGGCCCGATGATGGGCTTCGACCTGGAAGACGATACGGCGCCCCTGACCAAGGCGGTGAACTGCATCATCGTCAAACACCCCGACTTCTTCCCGGCCAAACCCACCGCCCTGCCCTGCATCCGCTGTGGCGCCTGCGCCCGCGCCTGCCCGGCCACTCTGCAACCGTTCGAGATGTACTGGTTCTCCCGCGCCAAGGACTTCGGCAAGGCGCAGAGCTACGACCTGTTCGACTGCATCGAGTGCGGCTGCTGTTCCTTCGTCTGCCCCAGCCAGATTCCGCTGGTGGACTTCTTCCGCTTCGCCAAGAGCGAAATCTGGGAACGCGAACGCCACAAGAATGACGCCGACCAGGCCCGCGTCCGCCATGAATTCAAGGAATTCCGTCTGGAGCGGGAGAAGAAGGAGAAAGCGGAAAAACTCGCCGCCAAGGTCGCCGAGAACAAGGCCAGGGATGCCGTAACGGCTGCGGGTGTCGCGGAAACCGCCGCCGACCCGGAAGCCGAACGCAAGAAAGCCATCCTGCAAGCGGCCCTGGACCGCGCGAAAAAAGCCAAGGAAGGCGTCACGCCGCAGAACACCGAAAACCTGCCGCCAGTGGTGGAAAAGCAGATCGCCGAAATCGAAGCGCGCCGCGCCCAGGCGGACACCCGTCCGGAACACGAGGAAGGCAAATGAGCTTGCCAGTGCCAGTGCCAGTAGGGCGCCATCTCAATCGTCATTCCCGCACAGGCGGGAATCCAGCTCGTTCATCAAACTGCAATCAGCCCTACAACCTGGATTCCCGCATGCGCGGGAATGACGGGAATCACGCATGAACGGCTCCCCCTACATCCTGAGCGAGAACAACTCCGTCACCCTGGTGATGCTGAAGGTGCTGGCCGCGCTGATTCCCGGTGTGATCGCCCATGTCTGGTTCTTCGGCCCCGCCATACTGGTCAGTCTGTTGCTGTGCAGTATTTTTGCCATCGGCTTCGAGACCTTCATCCTGCTGATGCGCGGCATCCCCCTGAAACCCTTTATCAGCGACGGCTCGGTGCTGGTCACCGCTTGTCTGCTGGCCCTGGCCCTGCCCACGCTGGCGCCGTGGTGGCTGTATCTGACCGGCGTGTTCTTCGCCGTGGTGGTGGCCAAGCACCTCTACGGCGGCCTCGGGCAGAACCTGTTCAACCCGGCGATGGTGGGCTATGCCGCGCTGATCGTCAGTTTCCCAGTGACCATGACGCAATGGGCGGCCCCCGTGGGCGTGGCCCTCACCACCCCGAACCTGTGGGAAGCCTTCGATCTGGTGTTCGCCGGCGCCGGCGCTATCAGCCCGGATGCCTTTACCTCCGCCACCGCGCTGGATACCTGGAAGACTCAGGTACGCCTGGGTAAGGACGCCGCCGACATCCTCGGGCAGCCGATCTTCGGCTGGGCCGGCGGACGCGGCCAGGAAATCGTCGCCCTGATGTATCTGGCCGGCGGCCTCCTGTTGGTGTCCAACCGCCTCACCACCTGGCATATCCCGTTCGCATTCCTGGCCGGCATCGCCGCCACGGCCGCTGTGCTGCATCTGCTCGACCCCGCGCAGCATGCCGGGCCGCTATTCCACCTGCTCTCCGGCGGCGCCATGCTGGGCGCCTTCTTCATCGCCACCGACCCGGTCACCGCCGCCGGCACGCCGCGCGGCAAGCTGATCTACGCCAGCCTGGCCGGCTTCCTCACGGTCATCATTCGCACTTTTGGCGGCTATCCCGATGGGGTGGCCTTCGCCATCCTCCTGCTGAACGTGGCCGTGCCGTTCATCGACGCCTACACACAACCCCGCGTGTTCGGCCACAAACGCGGCGGCAAGCGGGGGCAAGCATGAGTACCTGGCCATGACCCGAACGCTACGCGAAACGCTCTCTACCGCGCTGACGCTCCTGGTGTTTTCCGTGGTCGGTGCCGGCCTCCTGTCCGGGGCCTACACCCTCACCCGCCCGGCCATCGAAATCACCGAACAAGCGGAAAAACTGGCGCTGATTTCGCAGACCCTGCCGCCCGGCAGCTTCGACAACGACCTGGTGGGCGACGCCCGCCCCCTGCCGGTCGACGCTTTGCTCGGCCTGAAACGGCCGGGGCTGTCCTATGTCGCCCAGAAAGCAGGCAAAACAACGGCAGTCGTGCTGGAAGCCGCCGCCCCCGACGGCTATGCCGGTGAAATCCGCCTGCTGGTGGGCATCCACGCCGACGGCCGCATCGCCGGGGTGCGCGTGACCGCGCACCGGGAAACCCCCGGCCTGGGCGATTACATCGAAATCGCCAAGAACCAATGGATTACCCAGTTCGACGGCCACAGCCTCGCCGACACCCCGGTCGAGCGATGGCAAGTGCGCAAGGACGGCGGCCGCTTCGACTCCATGGCCGGCGCCACCATCACCCCGCGTGCCATCGTGAAGGCCACGCACAAGGCGCTCAAGTATTTCGCGGCGCACCGTGAAGCACTTCTTGGAGGCCACCCATGAACCTGGACGTAGGATGTGGTGAGGTAACGAACCGCATCAACCACGCCAACAACGATGATGCGGTTCGCTTCGCTCACCACATCCTACCGAAGGCACCATGATGTTCAGCCAGGAAACCCGCGACATCCTCTACAACGGCCTGTGGAAGCAGAACCCCGGCATCGTCCAGATTCTTGGCCTCTGCCCCCTGCTGGCGATCAGCAGCAATGTGGTCAACGCCCTCTCGCTGGGCCTCGCCACGACCCTGGTGATGGCGGTGGCCAGCGGTTCGGTGGCGGTAATCCGCACCATCATCCCGCATGAAATCCGCATCCCGGTGTTCGTGCTCATCATCGCCGCCCTGGTCACCGTGGTGGAACTCGCCATGCACGCCTGGGTGCATGCCCTGTATATCGTGCTGGGCGTGT
>JAUYFG010000155.1 GCA_030690985.1 Pseudomonadota bacterium | reverse complement strand
CCCTGTAGCGCAGGCGTCTCGCCTGCACCTTGGCGCTGGATGCAGGCGGGACGCCTGCGCTACAGAGGGCGCCTGGTTGCAGCATTCGGGGCGGCCTGGCCGCCATGACCGTGAGCGCGAAACACCCAGGAACGTGGATGTGGTCAACTGCCGGAAATAGGATCAATAGGAATAAAACGATGCCGTGCTTGGCAATTACCCAAATGATTTGCTACGGTACTAGTTCATTTATATCAATTAAAGTGGCGCCCTAGTTCACCGCCAGAGGAGACTGCGATGACCCATCTGCCGCAACCGCATGGATTGATCGGAAATTCCCCCGTTTTCCGGGAAATGCTGGAGGTACTGCACAAGATCGCCAGCTACGACGCCAGCGTCCTCATCACCGGCGAAACCGGCAGCGGCAAGGAACTGGCCGCGCGCGCCATCCACTATCTGAGCGTGCGCCGGGACAAGCCCTTCATCCCGGTCAACTGCGGCGCCCTGCCCGACCACCTGATCGAAAACGAACTGTTCGGCCACAACCGGGGCGCTTATACCGACGCGCGTGAAAGCCAGGCCGGGCTGATCGCCCAGGCGGAAGGCGGCACCCTGTTTCTGGACGAAGTGGATTCACTCTCCCCGAAAGCCCAGGTCAGCCTGCTGCGCTTTCTCCAGGACGGCCAATATCGGCCTCTCGGCAGCAGCCGCACGGAGTTCGCGCAGGTACGCATCCTCGCCGCCAGCAATGTCGAGCTTGAGCAACTGGTCGAGGAGGGCCGTTTCCGCGCAGACCTGCATTTCCGCCTGAATGTCATGGAACTGCCGGTACCGCCCTTGCGCGCGCGCGGCGGCGACATCGAACTGCTGGCGCGCCATTTCATCGCCGAGGCCGCGTGCCGCTACAAGGTTCCCGGCAAGGAACTGCACCCGGACACCCTGGAATGGCTGGCCAGCCAACCCTGGCCAGGCAATATCCGGGAATTACAGAACCGCATCCAGCGCGAATTCCTGCTCGCCGACGGCCCGCTGCTACACATCCGCGCCCCCGCACTGGCGAACGAGCGCCGCCGGCGACCCGACCGCCGCCACGGCATCTCCAACACCCTCAACTTCAACGAAGCCAAGCAAAACGTATTGCAGTCGTTCGAGCGCAGCCATCTGTTGCGCTTGATGCGGGAATCCGCCGGCAACGTCTCACAAGCCGCCCGCATGGCCGGCAAGGAACGCCGCGCGCTGGGCAAGCTGCTGAAGAAGTACCAGATCGAAGCCAATCTGTACCGCTGACCCTTCATCCTGGATTCCGCAGTTGACCGCGTCGTAGGCCACCACGCAGATTCACCCAAACGGGTGAGCGTCCTCACGGCATCGGGTCATGGCTGACCCGGGCGGTCGAATCAACTTGTCCGAATGGGTCATGCAAGACCCACCTGAGAGACAGCAGCCGGCCATAAGCCATTGAATCAATAGAGTCCACCTCCCGCGATAACTGGCACAGCACTTGCCAGTCTTCCTGCCGGCGGGGCACAGCAGCGCCCCCATACAGGAGGCCGTCATGCAGGCACAGCAACAGCACCTCACCGATGTAGTCGACGCCATCCAGCGCTACCTGCACGCCCACCCCGAGGCCGTCGACAGCGCGGATGGCATCGCCAAATGGTGGTTGCCGGCCGATTGGTGCGTGGATGTCCACACCGTGGAAACCGCCCTCGCCCGCTTGCTGGAACAAGGGTTGATTCGGCGGCGCATAAACACCGACCGGCATGTCTTGTATTCGCGTTGAACCCGCCAGGGTGGCTTATCCGTCCGTTACTCCGCTGCCGCGCCGACCAGACTCGATGCGGGTTGAGACAGGTGGACAGGCGACCGTTGCCCACCGTCTTGACCGGCTTCACCCGCTCGTACAACCATTGCCAGATCGCGGGATGGCGTTGCCGCAGTTCCGTTTCCGTGAGGCCGAAAGCGTCGATGACCAGCACCCCGCGCGGCTTGTCGGTGAGGTCGCGGCCGTTGCGGTAGGGGCGGATCAGCGGATCCTTGTAGCGCCGGCTTCCAGCCGGCTCTTCCAAACCAGCCGGCTGGAAGCCGGCGCTACATAAACCCGCCGCCTGTTCCGGCGTGACGATGAAGCCGGCGCCCATAAGTTGAACACCTCGTGAGCTGACACCGGCATTCGCCTTGAGCGCCGATGCTGAGGTCGGCGTGGATAACGCCGATCTTCTCGGCAAGCTGAACGTCGAGGCCTTCGCCGTCGTTGCCGCCGTCGTTGCCAATCTCGCTGGTCACGCTGAGCAGGCGGCCACTGCCGCCCTGCCTGGCCTCCGCCACGGTCATGGCGATACGCACCGCCGCGCCCAGGGCTTCGTCCACCCAGGGGTGGTCGGGGATGGCGAAAAGGAGGGTCAAACCGATGTCCGTAGGGTGCGCCGCGCGCACCGGAGAGCCGGAATCGGTGCGCGCGGCGCACCCTACGAATGCCTCGATCACCCGCCGATTGAAGGTCTGCCGAATCGAGTTGGTGGTGATGAAGCCGAACCGGCGTATCCGCCCCCTACGCGCCATGTCGGCGGCGTGGTGCCACCAGAACATGACGAAATCGGCGGATTCGGGAACGTCTTTCCACGCCCCGCGCAAGGCTGCCACATAGCCGTCGCCCAGGGCTGCGCGCAAGGTGGCGGCGCCGATGAAGGGCGGGTTGCCCACCACGTAATCCGCTTCCGGCCAGGCCGCCCGACGAGGGTTGAGATAGCGTTCCAGCAGCGTTTGCGCGCGCTCGTCGGGAACCGCTTCACCCGTGGCGGGATGCGGCTTGAAGCTGCGCCCGTCCCAGCGGGCGATGAAGGTGTCGGGGGTCATCGAACCAGCAAAATGGTGTCGTTGTAACGGGCGACGGTCTCGTCGTGGGTGAGCAGGCGCAACGGTTCGGTCAGCGCCTGGGCGACCAGGAGACGGTCGAATGGGTCCGCGTGCAGAGGCGGCAGGGTTTCCACGGCTACGGCGTGTTCCGGCTGCACCGGCAGCAGGCGGTAGCCCGCCGCACGGAAATAACCCAGGGCCGTCTCCCCGGAAATCGGCATGTCGCCGCGTCCCAGGCCATGCTTGATGGATATTTCCCAAATACTCGCCGCGCTGACATAGACCTCGTTCTCCGGGGCCAGAATCAGGCGGCGCGCGGCGGCGGGGAGGCGTGGGCTGTCGGCGATGGCCCAGAGGGCGATATGGGTGTCGAGCAGCAGCCTCATGCGGTGAACAGCCGGGCGACTTCGTCGTTATGGGCATCGATGTCGTCCGGCACTTCGAACCGCCCTTTGGCGACGCCGATGCGGTGACTGGCGTCGGGTTTTGCCAGCCGTGAAAGCCGCGCCACGGGCCGACCATGCCGGGCGATGAGAATTTCGTCCTCGGCTCCGCTCTCCAGCGCTTCCACCAGGCGGGAGAGATGAGTCTTGGCTTCGAGCATGTTGAGGGTTTGCATGGGAGCTCCTATCTGGCTAATTCTGGTCAAGTCTAGTCAGACTAATTCGTTACGGCTAGCTATTGAGGGGGTGCCGTCCGGATGGAATGAAATGGAAGCCGGTAACTGGATGCCGCTGCGCGGCAGCCAGGCTGCGCTTGCTCAATCGCCGCCCAGCAGCATGGCGATGGAATTTCCAGCACGCGTAGGGCGGAAAAGCGGCTTTATCGCGCCTTCCGCCGAATGTTCGGCATTCGGCGGATAACGCCGGCAAGAAGACGCCGGCTCATCCGCCCTACGCGTGCTGGGTGTAGCGATAGCCGCCGTGGTCGGAGTCATAGGCGATGGGGGTGCCGAGCAGGCCGCGCATTTCCGCAAGGATGCGGGTGAGCACGCGTAGGGCGGAAAAGCGGCTTTATCGCGCCTTCCGCCGAATGTTCGGCATTCGGCGGATAACGCCGGCAAGAAGACGCCGGCTCATCCGCCCTACGCGTGCTGGGTCGGCGGGCCTTGTTCGGCGGGGAAGCCGGTGCGCATTTCTTCCTGGGTGGCGTTACGCACGGAAACGACCGTGGCGACCACGGTGGCGGTGCGGCCGGCCAGGGGGTGGTTGCCGTCCAGGGTGATCTTGCCGTCGGCGATGTTGACCACGCGGAAGGTGAGCAGGTCGCCGGCATCGTTCTGCAATTCGGCTTCGGCGCCGACATAGCGGATGGTGGGCGGGGTGTTGTCGATCTCATCGACGATGACCAGACTCGGATCGCTCTGTCCGAAGCCCTCTTCGGGTGTCACTTCAGCTTTCACCTGGTCGCCGATCCGGCGGCCTTCCAGGGCACGTTCCACGGCATCGAACAGGCCGCTGCCGGCACCATGCACATAGCCCGTGGGCATATCCTGCTGGCCCATGACCTGGCCCTCTTCGCCCAGGACCGAGTAGGTGATGTACACCACTTTGCCGTGGCCGATGCTGTCGTTGCTCATTGTTCAGATTCTCCAGAATTGATGGGGCGGCGGGCCATTCGTAGCCTCCCTACCTGGCCAGCGCGGCCACTTCCAGTTGCAGATTGACTTCGAAGGCGCCGTCCACTTCCCAGATGAGGGTGAGTTCGATGGCCTGCATGATCTTTTCGAAGCCGGCTTCGGATTGCGAAACGGTGTAGTGCGGTTGCACCTTGATCCGGGCCGGGATGGAGGAGCGCAGGCGGATGGCGCCGCCGAGGTAATGGTCTTCCATACCCAGGTCGGCGAGCGCGTCCCAGGTGAAGCTCTGGCCGAAGCCGCCGGGGATATGGGGTTGGCCATCGGCGCCGTTGACCACATAGCGCCCGGCCGGGCCATCGCAGCAGGGCATGGCGATATTGAGGCGGGTGGACAGGCGGCCATTGCCCACGGTTTTCAGCGCGACCGACAGCAGGTTGTCGCGCACGCTGTAGACCTTGGCGACCCGGGTTTTCCCCGCCTCGCCCATGCACAGCACGGCACCGCCCTGGACGAAGGTGGTGGCGTATTCCACCGGCAGTTTTTGTTCGAAGTCGGTCCAGCTTTCCGCGAACAGGCCGCGCGTGCGGCTGTCGGGGGTGAGGTCTTCCGGCTTGATCGCGTGTTTGAAGCGCACCACGTCATGCGCCGAGGCGATGCCCTCGCCGTCATGTTCCTTGAGCGCGGCGGCGCCCGCCTTGGCCTTCTCGTGGTAGTGCTCTTCATAGCGGCGCAGGGTATCGGCGAAGTTCTGTGCCAGAACATAGCTGGACAGTTCGATCAGGGCGGCGTCCTTGTCCGGGCGCATCACGGCTTGCAGGGCCAGGCTGCTGAGGAAGACTTCCTCGCGCCCGTCGAGGTCGAGGTCGACGGTGGCGAGGGAGGGGCGCGGTTGCAGGCCGTCGAGGCGGCGTTCCAGTTGAATCATGGCGTGCCAGATGGCGCGCCGCAGATGCGGCAGGTAGATGCCGCCAAACAGGCCGTGCCAGTAGGCATCGTTGGCCTGCGACTGATGCAGGAGTTCGACCAGATCCTGGCGCACCTGCGCCTCGGGCAGGGCGGCCAGACGCGCGGACAGCCCCAGCATGCGCTTGTGCGCCCAGTTGGCTTCCGGGTAGCGGGTGAGGAAGTTCTTCCAGATGCCGCCACGGATAAAGGGGCGGTCGCGCTCCAGCACGCCTTCGTGCTGCGCCGCGTGCACCAGTTCCGAGTAACGGCGGGCGGCCGCTGCCGGCAGCGTCCATTCGCCCATTTCGCTGTAGGAAACAGTGGGCAGGTAGACCACGCCACGGGTGCGCGTTTCCCGATGGTGGTCGCGGATATGGGTACTGCGGATGGTCTGCGAGGCCAGCACGCCTTCGATGAAATCCTTGAGCCAGCCACGCCCGTAGACCCAATCGTAGGTCTCCGGCCAGATGCCGAATTTTTCGATGTCGTCGAAGTAGATGGCGGCGGGGTCGCCGGTGTCATCCGCCAGCGATTCGATGTAAGCGACCGCTTCGTTGGCCGGCGAGAACGGCAGGCGGTAACGCAGTGCCTCGGAGATGGGGTAGACGTCGATACGGCGGCCATCTTCCTCGGTGGTGTGGTAGCCGTTCAGTTGCTCCCGCTCGGCGCCGGCACAGAGGAAGTGGTAGTCGTCCACCATCACATAACGGATGCCGGAATCGGCCAGGGCCGGCACCACGGTGGCTTCCCAGACCCGCTCGGTGAGCCAGGCGCCTTCCGGGCGCTGGCCGAAAACCTGTTCGATGCGGTCGGACATGGCGGCAAGCTGGCTCATGCGGTCGCGGTAAGGAATCACCGCCAGCACCGGCTCCATGTCACCGGCGCCGAAGAACTCCACCTGGCCGCGCGCGGCCATCTCGCGCAGCAAACCCATATCTTCGGGATGATGGGTGAACAGCCATTCCAGCAACCAGCCGGAGGCATGCAGCGCGAACTTGAAGTCGGGGTAGCGGTAAACGGTTTCCAGGAAGGGCTTGTAGCAACGCTGGTGGGCATCTTCCATGACTTCCGGGAAGTTGCCGACGGGCTGGTGGGCGTGAACGCCGAAGAGGAGGCTGACGGTTCGGGACATGAAAATCCTGGTGATATTTACCGCGATGGCAGAAGCCGAAGCATATCAGCCCGGCCCGCGCTGGATACGCGGCGCCTACCGGCCTTGACTCGCTCCAGGCTCAATTCACTCCGGCACCGCACCCGCCGGCGGTCACCTTGACGGTCTTCGCCGCCTTGTAGAACTGCCCGGCGCTGCGCGCCACCACCCAGACCTGGGCAGTCTGGGCAATCCTGATGCGAATTTGCAGCGCCGGCACCACTTCCGGCGCGATCTGGAATGCCGCGACCAGGGGTTGCGGATTGCGGTCCACGAACACCATCAGGGCATCGACCTCGGGCAGCGCGCAGACAAAATCGATAAAGACACTCGCGCCATCCTCAGCGATATCAGGTGCGTTGACCCTGATCGCGCTGGTCAACACCGGATTACCGGCCTGTAACGCTCGCAGCGTTTGCTCCAGGCTGCTTCTCGTACTGGAAGCGGCCGCCTGCTGGGGGCGCAATATTCCCGCCGCAACCGCGACTGAAAGCGCGGCGGTCGAAACCGTTCCACGCAGGATGTTTCGTCTTGCTTGATTCATTGCTTGCTCCGGCATGAGGGCTGTTTTTTCGGGAGTGAATCATCCCACGGCAGTGGCAAATCCAGCCGCTTGCCTGCCCACCGGCGGCAATTCAGCCAAGGCCGGGTTGCGCACATCGCGACAAACAGGGTGACTGTTCAGCATGATTCGTAGCCCGGATGCAGCGCAGCGAGCCGCATCAACCTGGCATGTGCGGCATGATGCGGTTCGCTGCGCTCTGATGAAGCCCCTACCCTTCGGTAACCACATCCTACGGCAGTGGTTTCATAGGGCGGGGCGACTCATAAAGACCCATGACGAGTTACAACAGGAGCAAGACATGAATACGAATAAAGAGATCGTGGAAGAAGTCAGCACGAAAACCGCACCGGCCACGGGCATGGACAGCCAACGCAAGATCATGCTGATTCTGGTCGGCATCCTGCTATTCGTGGCGGCGGCCATGCATGGCTGGAGGGTGGTCGCCGTGACTTCGCTGGAAAACAAGCTCGCTGCGGCCGAATCGAAGCAGCTCCAGGCCCACGACCAACTGATCGAACAGGCCCGGCAACTGGATGCCCGCCATTCCGAGGCGTCTTTGCGCAGGTTCAGCGTGCCCGTCGCCTGGGTCATCCGCCGCGAGGTGATGGCCGCCAACCTGGACCAGGTGGACCAATATTTCACCGATCTGGTGCGAATGCAGGGTTTCCAGGCGGCGCTGTTGGCCAAGCCGGACGGCAAGGTGCTGGTCGCCAGCGACCGCAAAAAGCTCACCGAAGCCTTCTCCAGCCTCTACCCCGCGCAGTATCTGGAGGCCAGCGAAATCAAGGTCGAACGTGGCGCGAATGGCAACCTGCTCGCCATCATTCCCATCATGGGACTGAACCAGTTATTGGGCACCGTGGTGCTGGAGTACACGCCGCCCGCCTATACGTTGAAGCTTGCCCAATGAACCGCCGCGATGTTGGACACGCGCAGCGACGCCCAACGTCACTGCCCGTTCCGGTCCAGGGACATAGCTTTGCAGATGCGTGACGGCGAGCGCATGGACGAAACCCAGTTGCGCCGTCTGATGGATCAAGCGCCGCGACAAGTCCGCGCCTTGCTCGCAGGCGAGGGGTTTTATTCCCCCCAGGTTCACGCCGAACCGGAGCAAAGCAGTGGAACCTGGCGGAATCCGGGCTACCTGTTGGGTTCCGGCTCTGCCGGCTTAGGGTGAAACAAACTCGCGCCCTGTAGCGCCGGCAAGCCGCCGGCGGGCCACCCCCGCGCATGGAACCGGCAGGGCGCCGCTCTTTGAAGAAGGCGGAGGACGGGTGGATTTCGCGCATTTTGCCAGGCAATGGAACCGCCACCTCCCACGCACCCGGCCATTTCGCGTGTTGCCATGTCGGCATCCCCAATAAAAACGGGCCACGAAGGCCCGTTTTTATTGGTTCAGGTCGGATGAGAATCAGTGCTCACCCTTGGTCTTGCGCGCCCCGGCGACGCGGTTGCCCTGTTTCTGCGGGCCACCCATGGGGAAGATGTCATGCAGGTAACGGCTGTTGCCGTGCTCCGGACCCCAGGCCTCGCGGAAGTGTTTGACCATGTCACGGACCTGCGCCTGGACGTTGTGCTCCTCGTAGAACTCGCGGATGAAGTGAATCACCTGCCAGTGTTCTTCGGTCAGCACCAGGCCTTCCTTGTCGGCCTGCGCGTGGGCGAAGCCAGCGCTCCAGGTGTCCATGTCGAGAATGTAGCCTTCCTGATCGGTCAGCACCTCCTGGCCATCGACCAGCACCGAGCAGGTGTAGATGGCGTAAGGGCTGGTGCTGTCGCGGGCATCTTCCCGGTAGTTGACTTTCTTCACATGCAAGGCAGCGTTCGGGTCGAATCGCATAACGGTCTCCTGCAATTCAAAAGGGTTGTGGAAATGCTTGAATGTATTGCTCTGGTATTGATGATCGGCGCCTGGCCGTGAGGCGACCATGATCATGGTCAATTCATCCCGGGCGGCCAAAAGCGCAACCGCGGCCGCCGGGAGAATCGATCGCCGTCCCTTTTAACGTGAAACAACCACGCCTCTGTAGCGCAGGCGTCCCGCCTGCATTCAGCGCCA
>JAUYFG010000058.1 GCA_030690985.1 Pseudomonadota bacterium | reverse complement strand
TTCGCCATGCACGAGCTTTCCAACGACTGGAACAAGTCCTACAAAAAGTCTGCGCGCATTGTCGGCGACGTGATCGGTAAATACCATCCGCACGGCGACACGGCGGTGTACGACACCATCGTTCGTATGGCGCAGACCTTTTCCCTGCGCTACCCGCTGGTGGATGGCCAGGGCAACTTCGGTTCGGTCGACGGCGATAACGCGGCGGCGATGCGTTACACCGAAATCCGCATGTCCAAGATCGCGCACGAGTTGCTCGCGGACATCGACAAGGAAACGGTCGATTTCGGCCCCAACTACGACGGTTCCGAACATGAGCCGCTGATTCTGCCGGCCAAGTTCCCCAACCTGCTGGTGAATGGTTCCTCGGGCATCGCTGTCGGCATGGCGACCAACATCCCGCCGCATAACCTCAATGAAATCGTCGACGCCTGCCTGGCCGTGTTGCGCGATCCGACGATCTCCATCGACGACCTGATCGAGATCGTCCCCGCGCCCGACTTCCCCACCGCCGGCATCATCTACGGCACGCTGGGCGTGAAAGAGGGCTACCGCACCGGGCGCGGCCGGGTGGTGATGCGCGCCAAGGTCCATTTCGAGGAAATCGAGAAGTCGGTCGGGCGCGAGGCGATCATCGTCGACGAGCTGCCCTATCAGGTGAACAAGGCCAACTTGTGCATCAAGATCGGCGAGCTGGTGCGCGAGAAACGCCTGGAAGGCATCAGCGAAATCCGCGACGAGTCGGACAAGTCCGGCATGCGCATGGTGATCGAACTGAAGCGTGGCGAGGTGCCGGAAATCGTCCTGAACAATCTGTACAAGCACACCCAGATGCAGGACACCTTCGGCATGAACATGGTGGCCATCCTGGACGGCCAGCCGCGCCTGCTGAACCTCAAGCAAATCCTCGAAGCCTTCCTGCGCCACCGCCGCGAAGTCATCACCCGTCGTACCCAGTTCGAACTCAAGAAAGCGCGTGATCGCGGCCACATCCTCGAAGGCCTCGCCGTGGCGCTGGCCAACGTCGACGAGATCATCGCCCTGATCAAATCCTCGGCGACGCCGCCGGAAGCCAAGGCGGGGCTGCTGGCCAAGGCCTGGCGCTCCGGCGTGGTGGAACAGATGCTGGCCCGCGTTGGTGCCAATGAAGCGGGTGAGGCGGTCGGCACCGAAGCCTTCCGCCCGCTCAGCCTGGCGCCGGAGTTCGGCCTGCATGGCGACGGCTACTTCCTCACCGAGGTGCAGGCCCAGGCCATCCTCGACCTGCGTCTGCAACGCCTGACCGGCCTGGAGCAGGACAAGATCGTCGGCGAATATGGCGAGGTGATGGTGCGTATTGCCGACCTGCTGGACATCCTCGATACGCCTGAGCGGGTCACCGAAATCATCACCACCGAGCTGGGCGAGATCAAAGCCGCTTTTGGCGACAAGCGCCGTTCGGAAATCATCGCGCACGGCGCGGACATTTCCCTGGAAGACCTGATTACCCCGCAGGACATGGTGGTCACCCTGTCCAACACCGGCTACATCAAGTCGCAACCGCTTGACGAATACCGCACCCAGAAGCGTGGCGGACGCGGCAAACAGGCGGCCGGTACCAAGGAAGAGGATTTCATCGAGAAGCTGTTCATCGCCAACACCCACGACTTCATCCTGTGCTTCACCAACCTCGGCCGCATGTTCTGGCTCAAGGTCTATGAAGTGCCGCAGGGCGGGCGTATCGCGCGCGGCAAGCCCATCGTCAACCTGCTCAAGATGGAGCAGGACGAAAAGGTCAACGCCATCCTGCCGGTCAAGGAATTCGACGAGAACCACTTCATCTTCATGGCCACCTCCCTGGGCACGGTGAAGAAGACCCCGCTTTCCGCGTTCTCCCGCCCGCGCACGGCCGGCCTCATCGCCGTCGATCTGGACGAGGGCGACTTCCTGGTCGGCGTCGCCATCACCAACGGATCAAACGACGTCATGCTGTTCTCCGACGAGGGCAAGGCCAACCGCTTCGACGAAAACGCGGTGCGTGCGATGGGCCGTGGCGCCCGGGGCGTGCGTGGCATCCGCCTGTCCGAGGATGCCCGCGTGATCGCGCTGCTGGTGGCCGACAACGATGAACAGAGCGTGATGACGGCTACCGAACACGGCTTCGGCAAACGCACCCCGGTCGGCGAATACACCCGCCACGGGCGCGGCGGCCAGGGCCTCATCGCCATCTCCACCTCGGCGCGCAACGGCAAGGTCGTCGCCGCCACCCTGGTGAACGAGACCGACGAAGTCATGCTCATCACCACCGGCGGCGTGCTGATCCGCACCCGCGTCAGCGAAATCCGCTCACTCGGCCGCTCCACCCAGGGTGTCACCCTGATCAACCTGGACGCCGGCGAGAAACTCTCGGGCCTGCAACGGATACTCGATACGGAAACGGATGTGGATGTGGAACCCGGTGTGGATGTGGATGCAGACCCGGATTCGGGTTCTGAAGTCGAGGAATAAGCCGAAATCCGCTGTTGACATGGTTGTAGGTGCGAATTTATTCGCACCTACAACAGGGCCTACAACTGGTTTGGGCGCTGCCCCGCGTCTACTTCCGCAACGTCCCGAACACCTACTTCAATAAATCCGGCTCTATGTGATTCGTAGTGGGTAACGCGCAGGGTCGACGGGCAGGTCACGCCGATCAAACCGCATACCGGCGAGGGTAGCGTGCGCTGTGCGCACGATTGGACGTGTCCCATGGGATAGCGTGCCCTGCGGGACAAAAAACGTGCGCACAGCGCACGCTACGGAGGAGCTCGTAGGAGCGGGCTTGCCCGCGATTGACGGCGGTTATCGCTCCTACGGTAACGCGTTACCCACTACGAATCACATAAATCCGTTTTTATCGAGACTGCGGAATTCCTGCGCCTTGATGATGGCCACGCCATCCTTGCTGATGCGCTGATTGCCGAGTTTCAGGAGCCGCTCACGTATCGTTTCAGGCAGCGACGAGGCCGCGATGTCATAGCGCAAATGCACGGCATTGGCGACCTTGTTGACATTCTGTCCACCGGCGCCCTGTGCGCGGATTGCGGTGATTTCGACTTCTTCCAGCGGGACGGTGTAGTGGGGGCGCGTCTGGGCGGCCTATGGAAGAAATTGCGAGGCCATTACGGCCGGTCATGGTTGATTCCGGTTTTCTCGCAAGCGGTGCTTGCGGAACTAGTCTTTATGCATACATCTTTTGACAGCATGGCTTAGCATATTTACCATAATCGCTTGGTCAGTCAGGTTTGCTTGTCAGGGAAATAACAATGAACTCAGAAATGGGGGGAGATCAAAAATTCCACGATGTCACCTGCCGGTTGTCCGATATGTATGTCTGTCCGAACTGCGGCGGCCCGGTGTTTCGGGTACGCCGCAGGTTGATTGACCGCCTGGTTAGCCTGTTCATCCCCGTACGTCGCTACCGATGTTTTTCACCTTCCTGTGCCTGGGGGGGGAATTTGCGCAGAAAAACCAAGGGATAGCCACGGGCGGGCACGGGGTTTCATCACGCTGGGCAAGAGGGAGCACGCTCCGGGTAGAACGTGCCGTCGAATCTCGATAACCCGCGCGCACGGTTCTTTGCGTGCTTATCCGGTTAGCGCCCAAGATTCGTAGCCCGGATGCAGCGCAGCGGAATCCGGGGCTTACCGAGTGGCTTCCACGCACTCCCTGACCAGTTCCGGGCCGCGATAGATCAGGCCGGTATAAATTTGCAGCAGCTCCGCGCCGGCGGCGATTTTTTCGCGGGCGTCGTCGCCGCTGAGGATGCCGCCGGCGCCGATGATCGGCACTTCACCGGCCAGGGCGGTGTGGAAGGCCTTGATGATCCGGGTGGATTTCTCCCGCACCGGGGCGCCGGAGAGGCCGCCGGTTTCCTGTCCGTGTGCCAGGTGCTCGACACCGGCGCGGGCCAGCGTGGTGTTGGTGGCGATCAGCGCGTCGATGCGGTGTTTGCGGAACTGCGCGGCCATATCGGCGATCTGCGGGTCTTCCAGGTCGGGGGCGATCTTCACGGCGACCGGCATGGTTTTGCCATGTACTTCGGCAAGATGGTTCTGTTCTGACTTGATTCTGCCTAACAGGGCATCCAGTTCGTCGCCGCCTTGCAGGGCGCGCAGATTCTTGGTGTTGGGCGAGGAGATGTTGATGGTCACGAAGCTGACCTTGCCGTAGAGCTTGTTCAGCAGGATCAGGTAATCGTCGGCGGCGCGCTCGATCGGCGTATCGAAGTTCTTGCCCAGGTTGACTCCGACGATGCCCCGGAAACGGCTCGCCTCCAGATTGCGCAGCAGGTGGTCCACCCCCAGGTTGTTGAAGCCCATGCGATTGATGATGGCCGAGGCGACGGGCAGGCGAAACAGGCGCGGCTTCGGGTTGCCGGGTTGCGGACGCGGCGTCACCGCGCCCAGTTCGAGAAAACCGAAGCCGAGCGCGGCCAGCGCGTCGATGGCCTCGCCGTTCTTGTCGAGGCCGGCGGCCATGCCGATCGGATTGGGGAAATCGAGACCCATGACCCGGCGCGGCGCTTCCGGTATGTGCGGCAGGAAGGGTTTGAGCAGCCCGAGCGCATGCAGATTGCGCAGGCCGGTAAGCGTGAGGTTATGCGCGGTTTCCGGGTCGAGCTGGAACAGCAGGGGGCGAAGCAGGGGATAGAGGTTCACGGGGCGGCGAGTGGCGTCAGTCGAGCCGCGAGTTTAGCCGGGGTGGACGGTCCCGTGGCCCCCGTAGGAGCGGGCTTGCCCGCGATACGACGGTGGCTATCGCGGGCAAGCCCGCTCCTACGACGGATGCGGCCAACTGCGGTTTTTGGGTTATTGAGCAGTTACATCCTGCGAGCCTAAGTCCGACTGGCCCGCTAGGTCCAGATTTCCACGCGATTGCGGCCTTGCTCCTTGGCGCGGATCAGGGCCATGTCGGCGGTGGCGATGCTTTCCTCGACCGGCAGGCGCGAATTCATTTCGGCGACGCCGAAGGAAGCGGTGGCGAAGAAGGTATCGCCGCTGGGCAGGCGTATCGGATGGCATTCCAGGCCGGCGCGGATACGTTCCACCACCACGACGGCTTCTTTCAGTGGCGTTCCCGGCAGGCAGACGAGGAACTCCTCGCCGCCGTAGCGATAGATGGAATCGTATTTGCGCAACACCCCGGTGACGAACTTCATGCCCTGACTCAGCACGGCATCACCCGCCGGGTGGCCGAGGTCGTCGTTGACCCGCTTGAAGCGGTCGAAATCGAGCAGGCACAGGCAGCATGGGCGCTGGATGCGCAGGGCACGCTCTTGCTCCTCACGCAGTCGCAGCATCATGCCGCGCCGGGTGGCGCAGCCGGTCAGGGTGTCGGTGGTGAGCAGTTCGCCGATGATGTCCAGTTGCAGGCGACGCAAGGTGGTGTTGAGGCGCAGCGCCAGGTCGATGCACTGGTCATACAACTCGGGCGCCGGGCGGCGCTGATCGACGATGCTCAGCAACGCCAGGCGGGCGCTGGCATGCATGGCCTGCTGGGTGATGCCGAGATTTTGAAAATCCGGCGTGCTCTCCAGCACATAGGGTTCCCGGCTGTAATACCACTGGCCGAATGGGGAGCGCAGATGTGCGTCGCTTTCCAGATCGCTGTGATTGACTTGCCCGCCGCACACCAGCGTGCGGTTCATCTGTTTGAACCAGGCCAGATGCGCCGCAATAATGACTTCCAGCTCTTCGGTAATGCGCTGGATTTCTTCGCGTTCCAGAGGCAGGGACATGGTGGCCGGGCAGTGTTGTCGTAGTCCGCATTATCGGCTTCGACGGGGAAGTCTTTAGCGTGGAACAACGCGCCCCCAAGCCGGCCGCGCATCGCCCCCAAGCCGGCTCCTACCGCGTATGCCATGAACGGTGAGCGGGAGCTGAAAAACCACAACCCGGTTAAGGCTGGTTTAAGGTTCGTGGCAAGAATGGTCGCCATACCCCCTCAAAAAGGAAGTGACCATGACCCGAATCTCCGCTCTCCTCGCCCTCACCGCCATTCTCGCCACGTCCTCTGTTCCTGCTCTGGCGCAACCCGGCATCAGCACCGCATTGCTCGACAGCTACCGCATTACGGCCAAGCAAGAGGAACCCGGTTTTCGTGATTTCTCCGCGCAACGCGGCGAAACGTTCTTTCACGCCAAAAACGGCGACATGAGTTGTGCCTCCTGCCACACCGATAGCCCCAAAGGTGCCGGCCGCCATGCCAAGACCGGCAAGGTCATCGAAGCGCTGGCGCCCGTCGCCAATGCGCAACGCCTGACCGATCCGGCCAAGGTGGAAAAGTGGTTCAAGCGCAATTGCAACGATGTCCTGCAACGCGCCTGTACCGCCAGGGAAAAAGGCGATTTCGTCACCTGGCTGTTATCTGTCAAATAAGCGTCAAATAAAAGGAGAAGCCCCATGAAAACCCTGTTCAGCCTGATGCTTGCCCTCGCCACTTTTGCGGCCACCCCGGCCCTGGCCGATGAACGCCGCATGTTGCCCACGCAGCCGAAAGAAGAATGGAAGCTGGAATGCGGTTCCTGCCACCTGGCCTTCCCGCCCCGCCTGCTGCCGGCCGAATCCTGGCGCAAGATGATGGGCAGCCTGGACAAGCACTTCGGTACCGATGCCTCGCTCTCCCCTCGGGAAAACCGCGAAATCACCGATTTCCTGGTCAAGAATGCCGCCAGCCGCTGGCGCTCGCCCACCGCGCCGCTGCGCATCACGGAAACCGCGCATTTCCTGCATGAGCACGACGAGATTTCCGACGCTGTCTGGAAGCGCGCCGCGATCAAGAGCCCATCCAATTGCGCCGCCTGCCACCCGGCGGCCGACAAGGGTGATTTCAACGAGCACCGTGTGCGCATTCCGCGCTGAGGCGAGTAGCACATGGCCCGCACCTCCAATCATGCCGCCGGCGGCGGCACCGGCATGGGCGGCACCGGCCTGCGTTTCGGCCTTACTGTTGATTCTGGAGATACCCCATGAAATCCATCCTGGTCTGGGATCTACCCCTGCGACTGTTCCACTGGCTGTTCGCGGCCAGCTTTGTCGGCGCCTGGCTGACGGCGGAATCGGACGAATGGCTGTCGCTGCATATCTTCCTCGGCTATCTCATGCTCGGCCTGATCGCCTTTCGCCTGGTCTGGGGCCTGGCCGGCAGCCGCTACGCACGATTTTCCTCGTTCCTGTACGGTCCGCGCGCGGGTCTGGATTACCTGCGCCAGACTCTGAGTGGCACGGCCAAGCGTCATCTTGGCCACAACCCGGCCGGTAGCCAGGCGGTGTTTCTTCTCCTTGGGCTGGGCTTGCTGGTGGGGCTGAGCGGCTTGTTCGTGCAGGGCGGCGAGGAACAACAAGGCGCGGCGGCGGGGGTGCTCGGCTACGCGCTCGGCAAGGCGATCAAGGAAGGCCATGAATTGCTCGCCAGCCTGATGTTGCTGGTGGTGTTCGGCCATCTCGCCGGCGTGGCGCTGGAAAGCTGGCTGCATCGCGAGAATCTGCCGCGTGCCATGGTGAACGGCAGGAAAGAGGCCGAACCTGATGCGCCGGCCGTGCGCTCCAATACCCTGGTCGCCGTGCTGCTGTTGCTGGCTGTGGCGGCATTCACCGCCTGGTGGTTCCAGTATCGCGGCAGCGAGACGGGCATCGCCTTCATTGGCAAAAAACTCCCCGAAAGCGCCCTCTGGCAGGAAGAGTGCGGTAGTTGCCACCAGGCCTTCCACCCCAGCCTGCTGCCGGCGCGTTCCTGGAAAAGCCTGCTGGCGCAACAGGATCGCCACTTCGGCGACGATCTCGGGCTGGACGCCACCACCATCGCCCAACTACTCGCCTTCGCCGAGCCCAATGCCGCGGATCAGGGCGCGACCGAAGCCGCCTGGAAGATCAATCGTTCCGTGCCGGCGAACGCCACGCCGCTCCGCATCACGGAAACACCGTACTGGGTAAAGAAGCACCACGAGATCGCCGCCGCCGACTGGAGCAAAGCCAAGGTGAAGAGCAAGGCCAACTGTACCGCCTGCCATCTGGATGCCGAAGCAGGCACCTACGAGGACGCGGCGATGCGGATACCGGGGTGAGGCTGAACCGAGACTGAACCTGTAGCGCCGGCTTCCAGCCGGCATTTTTTTTGTTGACCCAAAAGCACGGTAGTTCGGAAAAGCCGGCGGCTTCATGCCGGCGCCTTCCGACAATCCCGGCGGAAGGCGCGATGAGGCTGCTTGAGCGAAGCCGTTGCGCTTCAGCACTTACGGATTCGGCCTCCCCCTTGCGGGGATTCCGCCCTACGACGCCGACTTTAAGGTCCGATTAATGTTCGCCCCGCAGACTGCATCACATCATCTGGAACTGGATCGCACCATGCACGCACTGGCCCGTATTTCCCCCGCTTTCCCGGCATCGCGCCCGACTTCGACCGCCAGCATCATCCCGACCGATTCGCCACGCCGTGGCGAGGCCGAGTCATTCATCCAGGACGTGTTTGCCGCGCATTACGGCGCTCGCGTGGCGTCTTTCGCCCCGGACGTCATGTTGCTGGAGCAGAACGGAAAACCCAATGCGGCCGCCGGTTGGCGCGGTGCCGCGAGCGGGCGCCTGTTTCTGGAAAGCTATCTGGAACAGCCCGCCGAGGCGCTGATTTCGCGTCTGGCCGGGCACCAGGTGGCGCGCGAGAAAGTGGTGGAAGTCGGCCACCTGGCCGCGCGCCAGGCCGGCGGCGGGGTGCGCATGATCCTTACCCTGGCGGCCCATCTCGACCGCCTCGGTTACGAGTGGGTGATCTTTACCGCCACCCAGGAACTCATCGGCATTTTCGCCAAGATGGGCCTGCCGCCGCTGGCGCTGGCGGTGGCCGACCCCGCCCGCCTGGGCGAGGCGGCGCGGGATTGGGGCCGTTATTACGATACCCGCCCGATCGTGGTCGCCGGCCGCATCCGCCTGGCGCTCGAACGCATGGCTCAGGCATGAACGCGGCAGCGCTGCTCGCGGCCCTGGCCGCATGTGAGGGCGTGGTGCTGCGCGGCGACTCGGCAAGCTGGAGCGCGGCCGCCGTGCTGGATGAAGTGGCGACACTCTCCACTTTTCTGTCTGACTGCCGTGTGCTGGCCGTGCTGGCCGACAACTCGCCGGAATGGGTCATCGCCGATCTGGCGGCCTTGCACGCCGGTCGCGTGCATCTGCCGCTGCCGGCTTTCTTCACCCAGGCGCAATTGACCCATGCGCTCGAACAGACCGGCGCCGACGCACTGCTGACCGATCAGCCCGACCGCATCCGGATGCTCAATCTCGGCTACCTCTCCGTCGCCACCTGGCGCGGCCTGGCCTGGATGCGGCGTGAATGCGCCCCCGTGGACTTGCCGGCGGGCACCGCCAAGGTGTCATTCACCTCCGGCAGCAGCGGCACACCCAAGGGCGTCTGCCTGAGCGAAGCCGGGTTGCTGCAAACCGCCGCCGCGCTGGTGGATACCCTGGCCACTCTGCCGCTCATGCGCCATCTCGCGGTGTTGCCGCTGGCCCTGTTGCTGGAAAACGTGGCCGGGGTTTATGCGCCGCTGCTGCGCGGCGCGGAAATCGTGTTGCCGGGCCTGGCGCAATTGGGTTGGCGCGGCATGGCCGGGTTCGATGCCCGCGCCTTGCGAGGTGTGATCGAGCAGGAGCGGCCGCACAGTCTGATTCTGGTGCCGGAACTGCTCAAGGCACTGCTGGCCCACGGTCAGGGCGATTACGCCAGCCTGCGTTTTGCCGCCGTCGGCGGTGCCCGCTGCGATGCCGCGCTGATCACCCGCGCGTGGCGACTTGGGCTGCCGGTTTACGAAGGCTACGGCCTCACCGAATGTGGCTCCGTGGTCAGCCTCAATCATCCCGGCGCGGATAAGGCCGGCACTGTCGGCCAGGTACTGCCGCATGTGCGCGTGGCGGTCGATGCCACGCGGGAAATCTGCATCGGCAGCCCGGCCTTTCTGGGCTACCTGGGCGATGGCGGCAAGCCGGAAACGAGCGATTTCTCCACCGGCGACCTGGGGCATCTCGATCATGCCGGTTTCCTGCACTTGTCCGGACGTCGGAAAAACCTCCTGGTCACCGCCTTCGGCCGCAATGTCGCGCCGGAATGGGTCGAGGCCGCCCTCACCGCGCAACCGGAAATCGTTCAGGCCGTCGCATTCGGCGATGCGCGCCCCTGGCTGGCCGCCGTACTGGTGGCGCTGCCCGGCGTCGCTGCGGAAACCCTCGCAGGCGCCGTGGCGCGCGCCAACGCCGGCCTGCCGGATTACGCGCAAGTCGGCGACTGGATCGTCGCCGCCCCCTTCACCCCCGGCAACGCACAGGCGACCGGCAACGGCCGCCCCATCCGCGCGGCCATCGCCACCGCTTATGCCGCTGCCGTTGCCACCCTCTACGTCAACGAGGAGAACCTCCATCCCATGTAGCGCCGGCGCCTGCCCTCGACTCCGATCGGGGGTCCAGCCGGCGTCTTTCGCCACCGTCGTCGCCCTGTATGCCAACAAGGAAAACTCCCATGTCGTTCTATGAACATCTGACCCAGGCCACCACCTTTGATCGCGCGCAACTGTTCGCCGCACCAGCCATCGCCGGCTCTCTGCGCGGCCAGGTCAGCCGCGAGGCCTATCTGGCTTTTCTGGGCCAGGCTTATCACCACGTGCGCCACACCACGCCCTTGTTGATGGCTGTCGGCTGCCGCCTGCCGGCGCGCCTGGCGTGGCTGCAGCGGCCGGTGGCGGAATATATCGAAGAGGAAATCGGCCACGAGGAATGGATCCTCAGCGACATCGTCGCCGCCGGTGGCGATGCGGCGGCGGTAAGGCGCAGCCAGCCGGACCTGCCCGCCGAGGTGATGGTGGCGTATGCCTATGACCTGGCGAACCGCGGCAACCCGGCCGGCTTCTTCGGCATGGTGTTCGTCCTGGAAGGCACCAGCGTGGCGCTGGCCTTGAATGCCGCCGACCAGATTCAGCTTGCCCTGGACCTGCCCGACAACGCCTTCACCTATCTGCGCTCGCACGGCACGCTGGATCTGGAACACACCCGCACCCTGGCGGAACTGGTGGAGCGCATGGAAGAGAAAGATCAGGACGAGGTCATTCGCTGCGCGCGCGTGTTCTACAAGCTTTATGGCGACGTGTTCCGCGCCTTGCCTGCGCCGGAGGCTACATCGGGGGCCAAATCATGCAACTGAACGGCGCTCGCATCCTCCTCACCGGCGCCGGCGGCGGCCTCGGCCAGGCGCTGGCGCAAGCCCTGGCAGAAGCGGGTGCCTCGCTGCTGTTGGTGGGGCGCGATCAGAAAAAACTCGCGACGCTCGCCGTTAATTTGGCGGGGGGAGGGCAGGAAGTCTCCACCCTGGCCGTCGATCTCAAGCAACCGGCCGATGTCGCCCGCCTGGTTGAAGAAGCGGGCCGCTTCCAGACCGATGTCCTGATTAATAACGCCGGCATCAATGCCTTCGGCTTGTTCGAGCAACAGGATTGGGCGCGCGTCGCCGATGTGCTGGAAACCAATCTGGCCGCGCCGATGCGTTTGACCCATGCCCTGCTGTCCCTGTTGCAGTCACGCGAGCGGGCGGCCATCGTCAACATCGGCTCCACCTTCGGCAGCCTGCCGTTCCCCGGTTTTGCCGCCTATTCCGCCGCCAAGGCCGGCATGAAAGGATTCTCCCAGGCGCTGCGAAGGGAGTTGTGGCAGGAGCGGGCGGATGGCCGCATCGAGGTGATTTATGTCGCGCCGCGCGCCATCGACACCCCGCTCAATACCCCGGCGGTGAATGCGCTCAACGCCGATCTGGGCAGTAAGAGCGACTCCCCGGAAGCGGCCGCGCGCCAGATCGTCGCCGCCTTGGCGGCGGGGCGCGGTGAAACCTATCTCGGCTTTCCCGAACGCCTGTTCGCCTGGCTCAACGGCGTGGCACCCGCACTCATCGACCGGGCGCTCAAGCCCAAGCTGGCCATCGTCAAGCGCCATGCCAGGCCCGCAATCTAAAACCGTAGGGTGGATAAGCGAAGCGCATCCACCAATTCCAGCGCCATAGGTGGATGCGCTTCGCTTATCCACCCTACCTGCTCGCCGGCGAGATGCCGGCGCTACAAAGGAACCCTTATGAAACTCGATTTACTCGCCAAACTGTTTCTCATCGTCGGCCTCGCCGGCAGCGCCGGACTGGCCGCCGCCGATCCGCTCGATGACGCCCTCCGCCCGATCCAGGACGAATGGGCCGTCATCAAATATCGCACCCCGGAAAAGCAGCAGGAGGCGCGTTACCACGCCCTGGTGCAACAAGCCCACAAGCTGGCCGAAGCCCATCCCGGCCGTGCCGAACCGCTGATCTGGGAAGGCATTGCCCTGTCCAGCGAAGCCGGGGCGAAAGGGGGAATGGGCGCCCTGTCCCTCGCCAAGGCGGCCAGAGACAAACTGGAACAGGCGATCAAGCGGGACGGCCACGCGCTCAAAGGTTCTGCCTGGACCAGCCTGGGTACCCTCTATTACAAGGTGCCGGGCTGGCCCATCGGCTTCGGCGACAAGGCCAAAGCGGAGGAAATGCTGAACAAGTCCCTGGCCATCAATCCCGACGGCATTGACCCCAACTTCTTTCGTGGTGAGTATCTGTTTGAGCGTGAACGCTATGGCGAGGCGCTGAAATCCCTGGAAACCGCGCTTCATGCGCCCGCCCGCCCCGGCCGCGAATTGGCCGACAGCGGCCGCCGCCAGGAAATCCAGGCGCTGTTGGTCAAGGTACGAAAAGAAATGGAGAACTGATGCGCATCCTGCTGGTGGAAGACGACGCGCTGCTCGGCGACGGCCTGCGCGCTGGGCTGATGCTGGACGGCTATGGCGTGGACTGGGCGCGCGATGGCGAGGCGGCGCGCCTGGCCTGGCTGGCGGAAGACTACGACGCCTGCGTGTTGGACCTCGGCCTGCCGCGCCGCGATGGCCTCGCCGTGCTCAGGGAACTGCGTGCGCGCGGCAAGCGCACCCCGGTGCTCATTCTCACCGCGCGCGACACCACCGCCGACAAGGTGGCCGGGCTCGATGCCGGCGCCGACGATTACCTGCTGAAACCCTTCGAGCTGGAAGAACTGCAAGCCCGCCTGCGCGCCCTGTTGCGTCGCGCCTCGGGCGCGGCGGCGCCCTTGCTGCGGCATGGCGGCCTGGCGCTGGACCCGGCCGCGCGGCGCGTCACCTTGAGCGATGCACCGCTCAACCTGTCGGCACGGGAATACGCGCTGCTGCACGACTTCATCACCCATAAAGGTCATATCCGCTCGCGCCAGGAACTGGAAAACAGTCTCTATGCCTGGGGCGAGGAAGTGGAAAGCAATACGGTGGAGGTCTACATCCATCATCTGCGCAAGAAGATCGGCGCGGACATGATCCGCACCGTGCGCGGGCTGGGCTATGTGCTGGGAGAAACACCATGAATACACAAGCCATGAATTCGCTACGCGCCCGCCTGCTCGCCATGCTGTTGGCCGCCACCACCCTGATCTGGCTGGTCGCCACGGGGTGGGGTTACCGCGATGCCCGCCACGAAGCCGAGGAAATGCTCGATGCCCAACTCGCGCAATCCGCGCGCCTGCTTCTGGCGCAGACCCGGCACGAGATGGTGGACGAGGATGAAGGACACATCGCCAGCATCGAAGCGCTCGACGAACGGGAACTGCATCCCTACGAACAGAAACTCGCGTTTCGCATCCGGGACCGACAGGGCCGTGTCCTGGTTGCCTCCGTCACCTCGCCGCCGGACATCCCGAACGACACCGGCGGCTATGCCGACCTGCATGATGCCCGGGGCCGGGGCTGGCGCGTGCTGGTGGCCGGGGACGACACCCTGCGCGTGGAAGTCGCGCAATCCCTGGAGATTCGTGACGAACTGGCGCGCCGCGTCGCCGCGAACCTCGCTTTTCCGATCATCCTGATGCTGCCCTTGCTGGGCGTCCTGATCTACCTGGTGGTGGGGCGTGCCCTGCGCCCGCTCAACGATCTCGCCGGCAAGATGGCCAGCCGCACCGCAGCCAACCTGACGCCGGTGGAAAGCGACGGCCTGCCGAGCGAAGTGCTGCCCCTGGCGACCGCCCTGAACAGCCTGCTCGACCGCCTCAATCATGCCCTCGACAGCGAGCGTCGCTTCACCGCCGACGCCGCCCACGAACTGCGCACGCCGCTCGCCGCCATCCAGATACAAGCCCAGGTCGCGCTCGCCAGCCACAACGAGGACGGCCGCGCGCACGCGATGGAACAGGTGCTTGCCGGTACCCGGCGCGCCACCCGCCTGGTGGAACAACTGCTCCGTCTGGCCCGCCTCGACCCGCTGGCCGGTCTGCCCGCAACGCAGCCCATCGAACTCGCGGCGCTCGCCCGTCAGGTGGTGGAAGACCTGCACCTGGGCAGCCAGGCGGAACGGTTGCAGGTGGATATCCTGGACACCACCAGCGTGGCGGGTGACCCCGATCTCCTGCGCGTGGCCCTGCGCAACCTGCTCGATAACGCCATCCGCTACAGCCCTGAAGACAGTCGTATCACGCTGGGCGCAAGTCTGGAGAATGGCGCGCCGCGTCTATGGGTAGACGACAGCGGGTCCGGTGTGGCGGAAGAAGAACTGCCGCGCCTCACCGAGCGTTTCTATCGCGGCAGCGAAGTCACCCAGGGAGGCAGCGGCCTGGGCCTTGCCATCGTCGCCCGTATCGCCCAATTGCACGGCGCCAGGCTGAGCCTGGAAAACCGCGCCGAAGGCGGGCTGCGCGCGATGTTGCTGTGGGGGTGAATGGTTGTGATGGTGGTGGGGCACGCCTTTGCCCAGCCTACGGCGCTTTCGACCGAGGGCAGCCGGCAAGGAGGCCGGCGTTGCAACAACCGCGTTTGATCCTAACGGTCATGGCGGCCAGGCCGCCTTGAATGATGCAACCAGGCGCCCTCTGTAGCGCAGGCGTCCCGCCTGCATCCAGAGCCAAGGCGCAGGCGAGACGCCTGCGCTACAGGGGCGGCTTGTTTCACGCTCACGGTCATGGCGGCCAGGCCGCCTTGAATGATGCAACCAGGCGCCCTCTGTAGCGCAGGCGTCCCGCCTGCATCCAGAGCCAAGGCGCAGGCGAGACGCCTGCGCTACAGGGGCGGCTTGTTTCACGCTAAAAACCGCCGCCGCCAATCGCGGGCAAGCCCGCTCCTGCGGCCGCCACGCGGATTCACCGAAACGGTGAACCTGTAGCCATGCGGCATCCCGGTGGCCAAGACGCAGTCAACTGCGGTTTCAAGGTTGATCGATCTGCACGCCGGGTTCAATCGGCGGCAGGTGCTGCGACATAATGCGGGCCCTTCCCGCGTCACGATCTGAACATCGGCCATGCCATGCTGAACGCCCTCTGGATCGGATTTTTCCTTACCGCCTTCGGTGCCGCCGTGATGCAGTTTCTCGGCGGCGATCAGGCTATTTTCGCGGCGGTGATGAAGGCCGCCTTCGAGGCCGCCAAGACCGCCTTCGAGGTGGCGCTGGGACTGACCGGCGTGATGTGCCTGTGGCTGGGGGTGATGAAAATCGGCGAGCGGGCCGGTTTTCTCGCGCTTCTCGGGCGTTGGCTGGCGCCGCTGTTCACACGCCTGTTTCCCGAGGTGCCGCGCGGGCATCCGGCGCTGGGTTCGGTCACCATGAACATGGCGGCCAACATGCTTGGCCTGGATAACGCGGCCACGCCCATCGGCCTCAAGGCCATGCGCGAACTGCAGGAACTGAACCCGGACAAGGACACGGCCAGCAACGCGCAGATCCTGTTCCTGGTACTCAACGCCTCGTCCGTGACCCTGTTGCCGGTGACCATCTTCACCTACCGGGCGCAGATGGGCGCGGCGGACCCCACCGATGTGTTCATCCCGATCCTGATGGCCACCTATTGCTCGACCCTGGCCGGATTCCTGTTCGTGGCGGCGGTGCAGCGCATCCGCCTGGATGGGGTGGTGCTGGCCTGGATGGGGGGGCTGACCGCCGTGGTGGGCGGCCTGGCCTGGTACTTCGCGCATCTGCCGGGGGCCGTGATGACCGCGCAGTCGTCGCTGCTGAGCAATTTCCTGCTGCTGGCGCTGATCGTGGTGTTCCTCGTCGGTGCCGTCGTGAAAAAGGTGAATGCTTACGAGGCCTTCATCGAAGGCGCGAAAGAGGGCTTTCAGACCGCCGTGACCATCATTCCCTATCTGGTGGCGATGTTGGTGGCCATTGCCATGCTGCGTGCCGGCGGGGCTTTGCCGGCCTTCGTCGAGGCGGTGCGCGCCGGGGTGGTGATGCTGGGGTACGACGCCGCCTGGGTGGAGGGCCTGCCGACCATGTTGATGAAACCCCTGTCCGGCTCCGGGGCGCGGGCGATGATGGTGGAAACCATGCGGGCCTCCGGCGCCGATTCCTTCGCCGGGCGCCTGGCCAGCATCATCCAGGGCAGCACCGAGACGACGTTCTATGTACTGGCGGTGTATTTCGGTTCGGTCGGCATCAAGCGCGTGCGCCACGCCGTGGCCGGCGGGCTGGTGGCCGACCTGGGCGGATTCGTCGCGGCAGTGTTCGCGGCGTATCTGTTTTTTGGCGCGTGAGCCACGCTGTAGGGCGCACCGCGCGCACTCGGTCTGCGCAAGTCCGATCCGGCGCGGGAAAAGGACTACAACGGGTGCCTCAGTGGCGTAGGTTGGGCGTCGCTGCGCGTGCCCAACCTACGGCGCTGACCGATGAAGAGGCGCTTCAGCCGGCCTTTGGCGATGACGTCGCACACCCATGCCATCGGCGCTGGAGGGGAGTTTTCACTTGAAAGTGATTGATCATGACAACTGCTTGCTGGCGGACAGGGCTGGAAAGAGCCAGGTCGCGGATGCCCGCGAGTGGCGTGAGGCGTTCCTCTCCATCCGTCTCGATCCCGCCGTCCACGGGGAAGTGGCCCGAATGTTCGAGGCGGCGCGGGGCGGCATGCTTTATGGGTATTTTTTTCAACCGCTCATGGCGATGGGCGTGGAGCAGTGCTACCGCGTCCTGGAACGCGGCGCCAGAGCGCGTTGTGTCCAGGCAGGGCTGCCGGTGGACTGTGCCGACAGCCAGGGTAAACAGCATCCCCTCTCCTTCGGCCATAACCTGCGCGCCCTTGCCAAACTGGGTTTGATCGCTGATTCAGACCTGAAACGCTGGCAGCAAGCGCGTGAATTGCGTGATTGGGGCGCGGCACCCGAGCACCAGGCCACCATCACGCTGGATCACGGCGTGACCGCCTTGTCGCGCGCGGCGGAATTGCTGGGGAGGTTGTTCCGGGCCTCGTAGCCCTTCCGTGCTTTGAGTCGCCTCCCTCCAGTCCTTGGTCGGGTGGGGGGGCTTCCGGTATCATTCGCCATCCCTGCTTCTGCCTATTCCATGACTCGTTACATCTTCGTCACCGGCGGCGTGGTGTCCTCCCTGGGCAAAGGCATCGCCGCTGCGTCTCTGGGCGCCATCCTCGAATCGCGTGGCCTCACGGTCACCCATCTCAAGCTCGATCCCTACATCAACGTCGATCCGGGCACCATGAGCCCGTTTCAGCACGGCGAGGTGTTCGTCACCGAAGATGGTGCCGAAACCGACCTCGATCTCGGCCATTACGAACGCTTCACCCGCGCCAAGATGAGCCGGCGCAATAACTTCACCACCGGCCAGATGTACGAGTAGGTGATCAAGAAGGAGCGGCGCGGTGAGTACCTGGGCAAGACCGTGCAGGTCATCCCGCACATCACCGACGAGATCAAGGCCTACATCAAGCGTGGTGCCGAGGGCGCCGAAGTGGCGATCATCGAGGTGGGCGGCACGGTGGGCGACATCGAATCGCTGCCTTTCCTCGAAGCCATCCGCCAGATGGGCATCGAGGAAGGCAGGAACAGCACCTGCTTCATCCACCTGACCCTGCTCCCCTACATCCATGCCGCCGGCGAACTGAAGACCAAGCCGACCCAGCATTCGGTGAAGGAATTGCGCGAGATCGGCATTCAGCCGGACATCCTGTTGTGCCGCGCCGATCGCTCCATTCCGGTGGAAGAGCGGCGCAAGATCGCGCTGTTCTGCAACGTCATGCCGGAAGCCGTGATCGAGGCGCTGGACGCCACCTCCATCTACAAAATCCCCGGCATGCTGCACGACCAGATGCTCGACGAGATCGTCTGCCACAAGCTCGGCATCCTGGCGCGCGCGGCCGATCTGACGGTGTGGAAGCGCCTGGTCGAGGCGCTGGAACATCCGCAACATCAGGTCAACGTCGCCTTCGTCGGCAAATATGTGGACCTGACCGAGTCGTACAAATCGCTGTCCGAGTCGTTGATCCACGCCGGCATCCATACCCGCAGCAAGGTCGACATCCACTACATCGACTCCGAAGCCCTGGAGCGTGACGGCTGCGATGCCCTGGCGAAGATGGACGCCATCCTGGTGCCGGGCGGCTTCGGCAAGCGCGGTACCGAGGGCAAGATCTGCGCGATCCGCTATGCCCGCGAACACCAGGTGCCCTATCTGGGCATCTGCCTGGGCATGCAACTGGCCGTGGTCGAATTTGCTCGCGATGTGGCCGGCATGCAGGGCGCCCATTCCACCGAATTCGAGCCGGAAACCCCTTACCCGGTGATCGGCCTGATCACCGAATGGCAGACCGCCGATGGCCGCTTCGAGCAGCGCAGCGCGCAGTCCGACCTGGGCGGCAGCATGCGTCTGGGCGGGCAGGTCTGCCTCCTGGAAGCCGGGTCGCTGGCGCGTGAAATTTACGGCAAAGACCAGATCGTCGAGCGCCACCGCCACCGCTACGAAGTCAACAACGCCCTGCGCGGCAAGCTGGAAGACGCCGGCCTGAAGGTGTCAGGTCGCGCCCCTGGCACCGACTTGTGCGAAATGGTGGAACTGCCGCGCGAGGTACATCCCTGGTTCGTCGGCTGCCAGTTCCATCCCGAATTCACTTCCAACCCGCGCGACGGGCACCCGCTGTTCACGGCGTTCGTGGAAGCGGCCTTGGTACAACAGGACAGGAAGAATGCCTGAGCTTTCCCGCTTCCTCGGTATTGTGATCACCATGTTCTGGAATGATCACGCGCCGCCGCATTTTCATGCCAAATACGGGAAATACGAGATCAGCGTGAATATCCTCAGTGGAGTTGTGGAAGGCGTATTTCCCAGGCGGGCATTACGCCATGTCATCGACTGGTATGAATTGCATCAGGCGGAGCTACTGGCGGACTGGAATCTTTGTAGCGCTTCCAAAATTCCAAACCCCATCGAGCCCCTGGAGTAATCAGAATGTTCTTGCATGTAACCGAAGCCAAATATCTCCACGACTATTTGGTGGAAGTGACTTTCAATAATGGCAGACGAGGGTACGCAGATTTATCGGAAGCGTTGCATGGCCCCGTATTCGAGCCTCTGAAGGACGTTGCCCTATTTTCCCGGCTGCGTGTGGACAAGGATTTGCAAACAATTACCTGGGAAAACGGTGTGGATTTGGCGCCGGAATATATTTATTTCCAGGCGTTTAAATCGGATGCCGAGCTTGCTTTTCAGTTCCGGGAATGGGGTTATCTCCAGTGATTATTTTCCGCTGTGAATAAATAGGCGATAAACCATGAAACTCTGCGGCTTCGAAGTCGGGCTCGACCACCCGTTGTTCCTGATCGCCGGCCCCTGCGTGATCGAATCGGAACAGATGGCGCTGGATACCGCCGGCGCACTGAAGGAAATCTGTGCCGAGGTCGGCATCAACTTCATCTACAAGTCGTCCTTCGACAAGGCCAACCGCTCCTCCGGCACGTCGTTTCGCGGCCTGGGCATGGATGAAGGCCTGCGCATCCTGTCCGAAGTAAAGAGGCAACTGGGCCTGCCGGTCATCACCGACATTCACAGCGAGGACGAAATCGCGCCGGTGGCGGCGGTGGTGGATGTCCTGCAAACCCCGGCGTTTCTCTGCCGGCAGACCGATTTCATCCAGGCCTGCGCCGCTTCCGGCCGCCCGGTGAACATCAAGAAGGGCCAGTTCCTGGCACCCGGAGACATGAAGAATGTGGTCGCCAAGGCGAAAGATGCGATTTTGGCAAAAGCGGGCGGCGCCGACACCGATACGATCATGGTCTGCGAACGCGGTGTCTCGTTCGGCTACAACACCCTGATTTCCGACATGCGTGGCCTGGCCATCATGCGCGACACCGGTTGCCCGGTGGTGTTCGACGCCACCCACTCGGTGCAGCAGCCGGGCGGGCAGGGCGATCGTTCCGGCGGCCAGCGCGAATTCGTGCCGGTGCTGGCACGGGCGGCGGTGGCCGTGGGGGTGAGCGGCCTGTTCGCGGAAACCCATCCGGACCCGGCCAAGGCGCTATCCGACGGACCCAATGCCTGGCCGCTGCACTTGATGAAAGAATTGCTGCATACGCTTAAGGAAATCGATGCTTTGGTGAAACAACAGGGCTTTATCGAAGCCCGTCTGTGATTGGCGGCCAACCGCTGCCTTATTGAGAGAAAGAGGAAAAAATTGAGCGCAATCGTTGATGTCATCGCCCGCGAAATCCTGGATTCCCGCGGCAACCCCACTGTTGAAGCCGATGTGCTTCTCGAATCCGGCGTCCTGGGACGCGCCGCCGTTCCCTCCGGCGCCTCCACCGGCAGCCGCGAAGCCATCGAACTGCGAGACGGCAACAGCGGTGGCGACAAGTCCCGCTATATGGGCAAGGGCGTGCTGAACGCCGTCGAGAACGTGAACACCGAAATCGCCGAGGCCATCCTGGGCCTCGATGCGGAAGAACAACATCTGATCGACACCACCCTGATCGACCTGGACGGTACCGAGAACAAAGCCCGCCTCGGCGCCAACGCCCTGCTGGCGGTGTCGCTGGCCTGCGCCCGCGCTGCCGCAGAAGATGCCGGCCTGCCGCTGTACCGCTACCTGGGCGGCGCCGGCCCGATGCATCTGCCGGTGCCGATGATGAACATCGTCAACGGCGGGGCGCATGCCAACAACAGCGTGGACATCCAGGAATTCATGATCATCCCGGCAGGCGCAAAGAGCTTCCGCGAAGCCCTGCGCTGCGGCGCCGAGGTGTTCCACACGCTCAGGAAAATCCTCGACAAGGCGGGACACCCCACCACGGTCGGCGATGAAGGCGGCTTTGCGCCCAACTTCAAGTCCAACGAGGAAGCCCTCAAGTTCATCATGGAAGCCATCGCGAGCGCCGGTTACACGCCCGGTTCCGACGTGCTGATCGGCCTCGACTGCGCCGCTTCCGAGTTCTACAAGGATGGCCGCTATGTGCTGGCGTCCGAAGGCCTGCAACTCACCTCCGCCGAGTTCATCGACTACCTGTCGGTCTGGGTCGACAAGTACCCGATCATCAGCATCGAAGATGGCATGGCGGAAAACGACTGGGACGGCTGGGAACTGATGACCCGGCGTCTGGGCAAGTCCACCCAGATCGTCGGCGACGACGTCTTCGTCACCAACCCGAAGATCCTGCGCGAGGGCATCGCCCGCGGCATTGCCAACTCCATCCTGATCAAGGTCAACCAGATCGGCACCCTGTCGGAAACCTTCGACGCCATCGAAACCGCCAAGCGCGCCGGTTATACCTCGGTCATCTCGCACCGCTCCGGCGAGACCGAAGATGCCTTCATCGCCGACCTGGCCGTGGCCTGCAACGCCTTGCAGATCAAGACCGGCTCCCTCTCACGCGCCGACCGCATCGCCAAGTACAACCAACTTCTGCGGATCGAGGAAGAACTCGCCGAACTCGCGCGTTTCCCCGGGAAAGAAGCTTTCTACCAACTGCGATGAAATGCGTGGGCTGTCCTGGGCACTGGCGGTGCTGATCCTGCTGCTGCAATACCCACTCTGGCTGGGCAAGGGGAGCTGGTTGCGGGTATGGGAACTGGAGCGGGAGGTGAACGCCCAGAAGACCGCCAATCTGGCCCTGGAAGCGCGCAACGTCCAATTGGGGGCAGAAGCGCAGGATCTGCACGGCGGCTACGATGCCCTGGAAGGCCGCGCCCGCTTCGAGTTGGGCATGGTGCGGGCCGACGAAGTCTTTATTCATGTAATCGACCCTGAAGCCGGTAGAGTGTCCAACGGCGCGTCTGGCGAAAATGCCGGCGATTTGCCTCGTGAGGAGAACAAAAGCAAATGATGACCACGCTCCAGATAGTCCTGGCCATCGTCGGCATCGGCATGATCGGCGCCATCGTCATATACAACCTGGTTCAGGAGCGGCGCTTCCGGAAAGAGGCTGATCGCCTGTTCTCGCACAAACGCGATGACATCATGCTGGGCGAGGCGGTTCGCACCGATTCCAGCCGTCGCCAGGGCGAAACCCGCATCCAGTTGACCGGACAGGAGGCCGCTTCGCCGGAGGCCCGTCAGGCAGTCGAGGAGGCGGACGCGCCCTTGCGCGGTGGGCATCTTGATGTTGATTTCACCTTCCCCGATTCTCTCGATGCGGCGAAGCCACGTGACGAGGAACGCCCCTTGCCGCCGCCGTTGGGTGATCTTCCCTCCCGCCGGGCGCCACCGTCTCCTCAAGCTCCACGACAGGCGCCGGTGCCGGCTCCTGTTGCCCCCGCCGCGTTCGAGGTAGAGCAAGCGCCGGCGAAGGTGGAGGAACTCGGCTACCTGCCGCCACTGACCCGTTCTTTCAGCGAAACCGCGCTTGCCGCTGCGGAGCTTGCCGTTCCGCCGCAGGTCGCCGGCGGCCTGGATGTGCAAACCGAGTTCATCACGCGGCTCAAGTTCGCATCTCCGGCATTTACCTCCTACGCCGGGCTGCTCAACAGCCTGCGCCGGATCGGCAAACCGGTGCGCTCATTCGGTCTGCGCGCCGATGGCGTCTGGGAAGCGCTTACCGGCAATCCGCGCAACGCCTATAGCCAGATGGAATTGGGGCTGCAACTGGCGGATCGCGGCGGCGCCGTCGCACAGGACCAGATCGATACTTTCTGCCGCACGCTCTACACCTTCGCCGCCGATGCCGGTGGTGCGGTGATTTGTCCGGACAAGGAGGAAGCGCTGGCGCGGGCAAGCGAACTCGATATGTTCTGCATGAATGTCGATGTGTTGATGGGGCTGAACGTGGTCGCCACCGATACGCATCCCTTCACCAGCGAGGCCATCCACACTGCGGCCGCCGGCGCCGGCCTCACCCTGGAGCGTGACGGCGTCTACCATGCACGCGACGTGAATGGCCAAAGCCTGTTCACCCTGATCAATCAGGAAGAAAACCCCTTCCCCCAGGACGGACGCGGCCTGACCACGCAGGGTGTGACCCTGTTGTTCGACGTGCCGCGGGTGGCGGATGGCGTCAACGTGTTCGACCGCATGACCGAGTTCGGCTACAGCCTGGCTGATCGATTGTCCGGGCGCCTGGTGGACGACAACGGGCGTGCCGTCAGCAACGACAGCCTGAACCGCGACCGTGAGCGTCTGGTGGAGTTTTATACCCGCATGCAGCGGCAGAACATTCCAGCGGGTGGCGAGCGCGCGCTGCGGCTGTTTGCGTGAGTGGCGTAGGTTGGGCAAAGCGCAGCGTGCCCAACACTGCGGCGGTTCGTTGGGCACGCTGCGCTTTGCCCAACCTACAGAGAGGGGACAGGCGTGAGGAGTGAGGCGCGCGCCCTCGAACTGCGCCGCCTGATCGAGGACGCCAACTACCGTTACTACGTCCGCGACGATCCCGCTATTCCGGACGTCGAGTACGACCGGCTGCTGCGCGAACTGCAAGACCTGGAAGCGGTGCATCCCGAACTGCTTACCTCCGATTCCCCCACGCAGCGGGTCGGCGCCGGGCCGCTCAAGGATTTCGCTCAGGTTGCGCACGACGTCCCCATGCTGTCCCTCAACAACGCCTTTTCCGAGGGCGAAGTGGCGGCTTTCGACCGGAGGGTACGTGAAGGCCTGGAGCGGGAGGGGCCGATTGAATACGCCGTCGAACCCAAGTTCGACGGCCTGGCCATCACCCTGCGCTACGAACAAGGGCTATTTGTGCGTGGCGCCACGCGCGGCGATGGCACCAGCGGCGAGGATGTCAGCGCCAACCTGCGCACCATCCGCGCCATTCCCATGCGCCTTGCCGGCGAAAACCTGCCCGAATTGCTGGAGGTGCGCGGCGAGGTGCTGATGCTGCGGCGTGACTTCGACAAGTTGAACCAGGACGCGCGCGATAAAGGCGAGAAAACCTTCGTCAACCCGCGCAACGCCGCCGCCGGCAGCTTGCGCCAGCTTGATTCGCGGATTACCGCGCAACGCCGTCTGCATTTCTTCAGCTACGGCATCGGCCGTGTCGAAGGCGCCGATCTTCCCGCAACCCATGCCGCAGCCATGGACTGGCTGGCCGAACTGCGCCTGCCGGTGGCGCAACAGCGCCGCGTGGTGGTGGGGGTGGCTGGCCTGATGGCGTATTTCAACGAACTCGGCGAGCAACGTCCCAATCTGCCCTTCGATATCGATGGCGCCGTTTACAAGGTCAACCGCTCTGCCGACCAGGAGCGGCTCGGTTTTGTTTCACGCGCGCCGCGCTTCGCCATCGCCCACAAATACCCGGCGCAGGAAGAACTGACCGTGGTGGAAGCCATCGACGTGCAGGTCGGCCGCACCGGCGTACTGACCCCGGTGGCCCGCCTCAAGCCGGTGTTCGTCGGCGGTGTCACCGTCACCAACGCCACCCTGCACAACGAGGACGAGGTGCGGCGCAAGGATGTGCGGGTGGGCGATAGCGTGATCGTGCGCCGCGCCGGCGATGTGATTCCGGAGGTGGTGGGTGTGGTACTGGAGCGACGACCCATGAAGGATCTGGTGACGCCCCTGCACGAACCCTTCGTCATGCCCACGGTTTGCCCCGAATGCGACGCCCCCGTGCTGCGTCTGGAGGGCGAATCCGCCGTGCGCTGCAGCAATGGCCTGGCCTGTCCGGCGCAGCGCAAGCAGGCCATCATCCACTTCGCCTCGCGCCGGGCGATGGATATCGAAGGCCTGGGCGACAAGCTGGTGGAGCAACTGGTCGATCGCGGCCTGGTGCAAACCCCCGCCGACCTCTACTCACTTGATCTGGAACCGGTCGCCGGCCTGGAGCGCATGGCGCAAAAGTCGGCGGAAAACCTGCTGGCCGGCGTCAAAGCCAGCCGCCACAAGCCCCTGGCGCGCTTCGTCTTCGCCCTGGGTATTCGCCAGGTGGGCGAACAGACCGCCCGCGATCTGGCGCGCCACTTCGGCAAGCTGGATGCGCTCATGGCGGCCGCTGCGGAAGCGCTGTTGCTGGTGCCGGATGTGGGGCCGGTGGTCGCTGCCTCCATCGCCGCTTTCTTCCGGGAAAGCCACAATCTGGCAGTGATCGAAGCGCTGCGCCAGGCACAAGCCTGGGTCGATGGCGAGGCGCTGCCGGTGTCTCCAGGGCGTTTCGCCGGCAAGATTTTCGTGCTCACCGGTACCCTGCCCAACCTCACCCGCGACCAGGCCCGCGCACGCATCGAGGCTGAGGGTGGTAAGGTCGCGGGCAGTGTTTCCGGCAAGACCGATTACGTTGTCGCGGGTGTGGAGCCCGGTTCCAAGCTCGTCAAGGCTGAACAATTGAGCATTGAAATTCTGGATGAGGCCGCATTTCTGCATTTGTTCGAACAGGGAGAATGACCACCATGAAACGCATCACCAAAGCCGTATTCCCCGCCGCCGGTATGGGCACCCGGTTTCTTCCCGCCACCAAGGCGAACCCCAAGGAAATGTTGCCTATCGTCGACAAGCCCTTGATTCAATACGCGGCGGAAGAAGCGGCGGCGGCCGGCATCACCGATCTGATCTTCATCATCGGCCGCACCAAGCGCGCCATCGCCGATCACTTCGACAAGGCCTACGAACTGGAAGTCGAACTGGAAACCAGAGGCAAGCTCAAGGCGCTGGAAGACCTGCGCGGCATGCTGCCGGTCAACCTCAACTACATCTACATTCGCCAGGCCGAGGCGATGGGCCTGGGCCATGCCGTGTTGTGCGCGCAGCCGGCGGTGAACGACGAACCCTTCGCCGTGCTCCTGGCCGACGACCTGATCGACGGCAAGCCGGGTGTGACGAAACAGATGTGTGACCTCTACAACTACTACCAGTGCTCGCTGGTGGGGGTGCAGAACGTCGCGCCGGAAGAGACCGGCTCCTACGGCATCGTCGCCTCCGAGCCGATGGCGGAGCGCATCTCGCGGGTTACCCAGATCGTCGAGAAGCCTGCCCCTGAGGTCGCTCCTTCCACCCTCGGCGTGGTCGGCCGCTACGTACTCACCCCGCGCATCTTCCATCACCTCCGCCACATCGAACGCGGCGCCGGCAATGAGTTGCAGCTCACCGACGGCATCGCCGCCCTGCTCCAGGAACAACAGGTGCTGGCCTATGAATTCACCGGCACGCGCTACGATTGCGGCACCAAGCTGGGCTATCTGGAAGCCACGGTGGAATACGCGCTCAAGCACCCGGAAGTCAGCGGCGAATTTCAGGCTTATCTGGAAAAACGATTCTCTGGGCCCGCCCGGAATACGTGAGCTAGTGGATGAGTACGAGTGGCCGCCGGGAGCGCTTCAGGGCAAATTTGTTCTCACGAATCCTGCCGAGCAGGGGCGGAGTTTTTGGTGAGCCGCAGATAGTCGAGAACGATGCGGGGACGCAGACAGAGTTTGCGCATCATCGAAGCGATTGACTGGCCGGGCTTCTGGAACG
>JAUYFG010000056.1 GCA_030690985.1 Pseudomonadota bacterium | reverse complement strand
CGCGGGGCGCCGCCCCCCCCGCCACTCGCCACTCGCCACTTGCTACTCACTAGAACGGCATTTTGAACCCGGGCGGCAGGGGCAGGCCGGCGGTGGCTGAGGCCATTTTTTCCTGCACGGTTTCTTCGATCTTGCGCACTGCGTCGTTCATGGCGGCGGCGATCAGGTCTTCCAGCATTTCCTTGTCGTCAGCCTCGGCGCTACCGAGCAGGCTGGGGTCGATGGCCACGCGGCGGACGTCGTGCTTGCCGGTCATGGTGACCTTGACCAGGCCGGCGCCGGAGACGCCTTCAACTTCCAGCTCGGCGAGCTTGGCCTGCATCTTCTGCATGTTTTCCTGCATCGCCTGCGCCTGTTTCATCAGGTTGCCGATGCCACCCATTCCGCCTTTGAGCATGTTGTGCCTTTCAAAGTAGCGCCGGCATCTTGCCCGCTTTGTTCAAGGACGCCGGCAAGATGCCGGCGCTACAAAATCACGCCGCCAGCGGGCGGATGTTGGCGACCGTCGCGGCGCATTCGCGCACCAGGGTCTGGACGAAGGGATCGGTTTGTATCGCCGCTTCCGCGTCGGACTGGCGCGCGGCCTGTTCGCGGGCACGGGCGGCGGCGGGCGACAAGCCGGTCGCGGCGGCGAGTTCAAATTCAACTTGCAGGCCATTTCCCAGTTTCTCGACCAGCGCCGCTTTGAGTTTGTCGCCGAAGTTGTCGAGCAGCGTTTTCTGGTTCTCCGGCAAGCGCAGGCGCAGCGTGTTGCCGCTATGTTCCAGGCGTTCGCACTGCATGGCGAGCTGGCGCGTGGCGCCAGGCAGGCTCTCGGCCAGGGTGCGCCAGTCGCTATTTTCTCCGTGGGCCTGTGTTGGCGCTGGCGAGGGGAGAGCAGCCGGGATGCTTTCATTGGCCGCCTGAGCCCAGGGCGCGGTGGCTGCGGCCGGGCGCGGCGCCGCTGCGGCGGGCGCGGGACGCGGTGCGGGTCGCTCCGCCGGCGGCGTGGCACGGGCAACTGGGGCCGTGTCGGAGGGCGCGAAGGCCAGCATGCGCAACAGGGTCATGCTGAAACCGGCGTATTCGTCCGGCGCCCATTCCAGGTCGCGGCGGCCGAGGGTGGCGATCTGGTAGAGCACTTGCACCCGTTCCGGGTCGAGCCGCTGCGCCAAGTCAAACAGGCGCTCGCGTTCCGGCGCGTCCTCCGCCACCGCTTCCGGGATGCTCAAGGCGAGGGCGACCTGGTGCAACAAGCCCGCCAGATCCTGCAAGGCGGCGTCGAAGGAGAAGCCGCGCGCGGCCAGTTCCCCCGCTTCGCTCATCAGGCGCGGGCCGTCGCCGTCGGCTATGGCTTCCAGCACCGGCATCAGGTAGGCCTGGTCGATCACGCCGAGCATGGCGCGGGTGTCGTCTTCCTTGACCTCGCCGCTGCCGTAGGCGATGGCCTGGTCGGTCAGCGAGAGGGCGTCGCGCATGCTGCCGGCGGCGGCGCGTGCCAGCAGGTTGATGGCGCCAGTCTCGAACGGCACGTTCTCGGCTTCCAGCACGTTCTTCAAATGGCCGACGATGTGGCCGGGCGGCATCTGCTTCAAGTTGAACTGGAGGCAGCGCGACAACACCGTGACCGGGACTTTCTGCGGGTCGGTGGTGGCAAGAATGAAAATGACGTGGCTGGGCGGCTCTTCCAGCGTCTTCAACATGGCGTTGAAGGCGTTCTTCGAGAGCATGTGCACTTCGTCGATGATGTAGACCTTGTAGCGGCCGGCGGTGGGCGCGTACAGGGCGTTCTCCAGGATCTCGCGCATGTTGTCGATGCCGGTATTGGAAGCGGCATCGATTTCGATCAGGTCGATGAAACGGCCACCGTCGATCTCGCGGCAGGCGGCGCACTCACCACACGGCTCCGGTGTGACGCCGGGTATGCAATTGAGGCACTTCGCCAGAATGCGTGCCAGCGTGGTCTTGCCGACGCCGCGTGTGCCGGTGAACAGGTAGGCATGATGCAGGCGGCCGCTGGCCAGGGCGTTGGACAGCGCGCGCACCACATGCTCCTGGCCGACCAGTTGGTCAAAGCGCTTGGGGCGCCATTTGCGGGCAAGGACTTGGTGGCTCATGGCGCGGCGTTGCATCGCGAGAAAAAGGGGAGGTGGCGAGCCTGGTCCCCGGCACTGGCATCGGCTGCTGTGGCTGCTTCCTTCCGGATCTGACCAGGTTCACGGCTTAGCCATGCGGGGGGGCCCGCCGGGCGGCATTCTAACCCATGTTCATCGAGTCGCCCGAATCCATCGTAGGTTGGGCAAAGCGAAGCGTGCCCAACGAATCGCCGCGATGTTGGGCACGCTTCGCTTTGCCCAACCTACCCATCTCGTCTCCTACTGTTCGTCGCTCGGCTGCGCCAGGCGGCGGTTGCGCACGGCTTCGGCAAGCTCGCGCAGCAGGGGCTCGCTGTCATCCCAGCTGATACAGGCATCGGTGATCGACTGGCCGTAGGTCAGGGTCACGCCGGGCTTGAGGTCCTGGCGGCCGGCGACCAGGTGGCTTTCGACCATCACGCCCATGATGCGTTTGTCGCCGTTGCCGATCTGGTTGGCGACGTCGTGGCCCACTTCTATCTGGCGCTGGTATTGCTTGCTGGAATTGGCGTGGGAGAAGTCGATCATCACTTGCTGGCGCAGGCCGCTGCTCGCCAGTTCGCCGCAAGCGGCGTTGACGCTCGGGGCGTCATAGTTGGGTTGTTTGCCGCCGCGCAGGATGACGTGGCAATCCTCGTTGCCCTTGGTCTTGAACACCGCGACATGGCCGGACTTGGTGATGGACACGAAATGGTGGTGGGAGGCGGCGGCCTTGATTGCGTCCACGGCGATGCGCAGGTTGCCGTCGGTGCCGTTCTTGAAACCCACCGGGCAGGACAGGCCGGAAGCCAGTTGCCGATGCGATTGCGATTCCGTGGTACGCGCGCCGATGGCGCCCCAGGCGACCAGGTCGGCGATGTACTGCGGCGAAATCAGGTCGAGGAATTCGGTGCCGCAGGGCAGGCCCATCTCGTTGATTTCCAGCAACAACTTGCGCGCCTGGCGGAGGCCCTCGTTGATGTCGAAGCTCTCGTCCATGTGCGGGTCGTTGATCAGGCCTTTCCAGCCCACCGTGGTGCGCGGCTTTTCAAAATAGACCCGCATGACCACGACCAGATCGTGGGCCAGCTCGTCCGCCAGGGGCTTCAACTTCTTCGCGTATTCCAGCGCCGCACCGGCATCGTGAATGGAACAGGGGCCGACCACCACGACCAGACGGTCATCGGCGCCGCGCAGCACATCGTGGATGCGGGTGCGTGCCTGGTAGGTGGTGCGCAAGGCGGCTTCGCTGGCCTTCAGCTCGCGCATGATCTGCATCGGCGCGAGCAATTCGTCGCCCTGTTCGATGCGGGTGTCGTCGGTACGGTATCCGGTCATTGCAATAACTCCTGTGGGGCCAACCTGAAACGAAAAAACCGCCAGGACCTGGCGGTTTCTCGGGTGGATTAAGCGGTTTACTTCTGCTCGCGCATCAATCGATCCCGGCCGCCGGCGCGGTCGGAAACGTAAAGAGGAAGTGCGCGTAACAGGTTTTCATGGCGCGCGATGCTAACAGAGCCGCCTCATGGCCCACAACCCGGGTGCAGCGCATCAACCAACCTTGGGCAAGTGGTGCAGCGCCTCGTCGATGGCCGCCGCCGGGTACTCGTAATCCTCCAGTTGGCCGGAGAAATACTTGTCGTAGGAGGCCATGTCGAAGTGGCCGTGGCCGGACAGGTTGAAGAACAGCACCTTGGGCTCGCCGGTTTCCTTGCACTGCATGGCTTCGTCGATACAGGCGCGGATGGCATGGCAAGACTCGGGCGCCGGGATGATGCCTTCGCTGCGGGCGAAGGCGACGCCGGCCTCGAAAGTGGCCAGTTGCGGCACCGCCACGGCTTCGATCAACTTCTCGTGGTAGAGCTGCGACACCAGGGGCGAATCGCCGTGATAGCGGAGGCCGCCGGCATGGATGCTGGGCGGCATGAAGTCGTGGCCGAGGGTGTACATCAGCATCAGTGGGGTGAGGCCGACGCTGTCGCCGAAGTCGTAGGCGTAGTGGCCACGGGTCAGGGTCGGGCAGGAAGTGGGCTCGACCGCCAGCAGGCGCAGGTTTTTCGCCCTCGGGTCGCCCGCCGCCTTGTCCGCCAGGAACGGGAAGGCGGCGCCGGCAAAGTTGGAACCGCCGCCGCAGCAGGCGATCACCACGTCCGGGTATTCGCCCACTTTCTCGAACTGCTTTTTCGCTTCCTGGCCGATGATGGTCTGGTGATGGCAGACATGGTTGAGCACCGAGCCCAAGGCGTAATTGGTGTCCGGGCGGCTGGCCGCCTCTTCCACGGCTTCGGAAATGGCCATGCCGAGCGACCCCGGCGAATCCGGATCGACTTCCAGGGCGCGGCGGCCGGTCGCGGTGTGCGGCGACGGGCTGGCAAACACTTCGGCGCCCCAGGTGTGCATCATCGAGCGGCGAAACGGCTTCTGGTCGTAGCTCACCTTCACCATGAACACCCGCACGTCGATGCCGAACATCTGCCCGGCCAGCGCCAGCGAGCAACCCCACTGGCCGGCGCCGGTCTCGGTGGCGAGACGGTGGATGCCGGCCTGGGCGTTGTAATAAGCCTGGGCGATGGCGGTGTTGTCCTTGTGCGAGCCGGCCGGAGAGACACCCTCGTACTTGTAATAGATGTGCGCCGGGGTGCCCAGCATCTGTTCCAGGCGATGCGCGCGGAACATCGGCGAGGGGCGATACAGGCGATAGGCCTCGCGCACCGGCTCGGGAATGGGAATCCAGCGTTCCGCCGAGACCTCCTGTTCGATCAGCGCCATCGGGAAGATCGGCGCCAACGCTTCCGGCCCGATCGGCTTGCCGTCCGGCCCCAGCGGCGGTGCCGGCTGGTTGGGCATATCGGCGACGACGTTGTACCAATGGGTGGGAATATCGCTCTCGTCGAGCAGAATCTTGGTTTGCGGCATGACCGTCTCCTGGCAGGTTGTGCAGTGCGGCAAACATGCTAACCGAGAGTGCTTACTCCCGATACAACGGCAGTGCGGCGATACGGGCCTCTATTTCCTGAACCTGTTTGACGTAAGCAGGCTGGCCGACACCACCAAAGCGGCGCTCGAACTGCGATTGGTTCATGAATTCCGGCAGATCCTTCACCTCCGGGAAAAACAGCCGTGCGTCATGGGTGCCCGCCAGCCTTTCCTGTACCCGCCGCGCGGTCTCGGGCGAACGTGTGGCCAGTTCGCCGAGGCGGCTGCCGGCCTTGTCGGCGGCCAGGTCGTTGAAGGAAAAGCCGCTGCCACCGCCGGCATCGCGCACTTCCTTGTAAAGCCCGGCCAGATCGGCCACCCCTTCGCCACCTATGACGGCGATGAAGGCGGACAGCCCGAAGTGCTGCGCGAAATCGTCACGTCCAGCCAGATGCGCGCCGCCCTTGCGCCGGAGTTTCTTGTCACCCGGGCCGGCAAACAGGCGCCCGCCCAAGGCGGACTCGGCCAGGGCGGTGATCGCACTGTGGTTTTCCGCCACCGGATCGCCCTTGAGCGAGCGTTCCCGCGCCAGCGCGAAGGCGGCACCCAGGAGCGTCGCGTAGTCATTGCCGCGCGTGGTGGCCAGGCGTTCGCGGTATGGCTCCAACGCGGCACGGTCCATGCCGGCGGGGTTCCAGCCGGCGGCCTGCATGGCCTTCTGAAATTCGGTGCCGCGCCAGACCAGGGTGAGTTCCAGATGCCCCGGCTGTAGCACAGCCTTGCGCAGCATGTCGCGCACCACCCGGTATTGCTCCGCCGCCGGCGAAATAGCCAGCAATGCGCCGAGCAGCTTGCCGGTCGATCGGGCCGGCAACGGCACCTTGCCGAGGCGCACGCCGCTGGGCACCAGCAAGTCGCCTTGCGGGCGGAATGCCAGGGCAAGATTGAGATAGCGCGGCAATTTATAGAGACGCAGGCTGGCGCGCACTTGCAGGCTTTGCGCGTCGATCGCCACATCGGCGCCGCCCCGCCCCAGACTGCCCAGCAGCCAGTTCAGGGCCAGTTCCATATCCTCCTGGCCGAAGCGCAAACGGCGCTCCTCGCCTTCTTTCAGGTGCTTCAGGTCCAGCGATTCGACGATGAGCCGGCCGCGTTCCAGATCAGCCAGTTTCAGTGTGGCGGGCCGCTCGATCTCCGGCACCGGCGAAGTCGCCAAAGCAAGGAGAAAGACGAGGGTCGCGATGGGCAGAGAGAGCAGCAGGAAGAGCAGGAACAATAAGCGCATCTTGGTCAGGGTCGGGGGTGGATCGGGGGTGGTCGCGTGTTCATGGCATCAATCCCGCGCGCCATAGTCCTTGAACTTCTCCAGCACCTCGGCCATTTCCGCCGCGCTCAACAACACCGGCTCGCCCACCTGGCAGGCGCGCAGATATTGGCCGCACAGGGCCTCCACCTCCAGCGCCAGGGCGAGCGCGCCATGCAGGCTGCGGCCCCAGGCGAGCAGGCCGTGATTGGCCATCAGACAGGCGCTGCGGTTTTGCAGGGACGTGATCACGACATCCGACAAGGCCTGGGTGCCGAAGGTGGCGTAGGACGCGCAGCGGATGTCCGTGCCGCCGGCCATCGCCACCATGTAATGAAACGGCGGAATGTCACGGCGCAAACAGGCCAGTGCCACGGCGAACGGTGAGTGCGCATGCACCACGGCCCGGGCCTCGGGAAAAGCGGCGTAGATGTCGCGGTGGAAGCGCCACTCGCTGGACGGCTTCAGCCCGGCGGGCGCGGCGCCATTCATGTCCAGCGGCACGATCTCGGCGGCGTCGATGGCGGTCATGTCGCGCCCGGACGGCGTGATCAGGAAGCCCTCGGGAGCGCGCGCGCTGACATTGCCGGAAGTGCCCTGGTTGAGGCCGAGCGCGACGCTGCGGCGCGCGGTTTCAGCGACCTGGCTGGTTTGTTCACTCATATCGTCTCCCGTAGGGTGGATAAGCGATAGCGCATCCACCAATGGCGGCGGTGATGGTGGATGCGCTATCGCTTATCCACCCTACGGAATCAATGGGTTGCATGGTGTTTCTTGAGGGCTGTGGGCGGAAGGCGTTTTCTACACCCGCTCCGGATACAGCGCCGCCAGCCCCTCGCGGCTGGCTGCGCAAACTCCGCGTTCAGTGATGATCCCCGTCACCAGTCGCGCCGGGGTCACGTCGAAGGCCGGATTGGCGGCGGGGCACCCTTCCGGGGTGAGGCGTACCTTGACGATCCGCCCCTCGCCATCGAGGCCGGAGAGGTGGGTCACTTCCTCGGCGCTGCGTTCCTCGATGGGAATCTCGCGCCCGCTCGCCAGGGCGAAATCGATGCTGGGGCCGGGCGCCGCCACATAGAAAGGCACGCCGTTGTCCTGCGCCGCCAGCGCCTTGAGGTAAGTGCCGATCTTGTTGCAGACATCGCCATTGGCGGCGGTACGGTCGGTGCCGACGATGCACAGATCGACGCGGCCATGCTGCATCAGGTGGCCACCGGCATTGTCGGCAATGACCGTATGCGCCACGCCATGCTTCGCCAGTTCCCAGGCGGTGAGGCTGGCGCCCTGGTTGCGTGGCCGCGTCTCGTCCACCCAGACATGCAGCGGAATACCCGCCGCCACCGCCGCGTAGACCGGCGCCAGCGCGGTGCCCCAATCGACGGCGGCCAGCCAGCCGGCATTGCAGTGAGTGAGCAGATTGACCGGCCCAGGTTTACGGTTGGCGATGGCCTGGATGAGATTGGCACCGTGGCGGCCGATGGCCTGGTTCTGCGCCACGTCCTCTTCGCAGATCACCGCCGCCTCACACCACGCCGCCGCCGCACGTTGCGCCACGGGAAGCGGCAGCAGTCTGGCCAACATCCGCCGCACCGCCCATTGCAGATTGACGGCGGTGGGACGGGTGGCGATCAATGTGTCGCCGGCTGCGTGCAGCGCGTCATCCCCGGCATCGCGGCTCGCCGCCAGCGCCAGGCCATAAGCGACGGTGGCCCCGATCAGCGGCGCCCCGCGCACCCGCATCACGCGGATCGCCTCGGCGGCGTCTTCCAGGGAGGCGAGCCGATGAACGACGAATTCATGCGGCAAACGGGTCTGGTCGATGATCTCGACCGCATTTTCTAAGGGCCAGATGGTGCGGGTGGGGTTGCCGTCGATATTCATGGGAGCGTTGTAAATTAAGATCGCCCTGATTATCCAGAATCCGCCGCACCGTTCCCATCCGTAGCTTCGCGGTTGTCGCCGACATTGTCGAAACCCTACCCTGGCCGCAAAATCCGCCGTGTTTCGTTCCCCCTCCAACACAGATAACAACAAGTGGAAACCACCCAACTCAACTGGATCACCAACTTCATCTGGGGCATTGCCGACGATGTATTGCGCGACCTCTACGTGCGCGGCGAATACCGCGATGTGATCCTGCCGATGACCGTGTTGCGCCGCCTGGACGCGGTACTGGAACCGACCAAGCAGGCGGTGCTGCACATGAAGTTTGGCTTGGATGCGGTCGGTATTGCCAACCAGGACCAGGCCCTGCGCCAGGCCGCCGGCCAGGCCTTCTACAACACCTCCCAATTCACGCTGCGCGACCTGCGCAACCGCGCCAGCCAGCAACAGCTCAAGGCCGACTTCGAGGCCTACCTGGACGGCTTCTCCCCCAACGTCCAGGAAATCCTCGACAACTTCGAGTTCCGCAACCAGATCCCGCGTCTATCCAAGGCCGACGCCCTGGGCACGCTGATCGAGAAACTCCTCGAACCGGCCATCAACCTCAGCCCCAACCCGGTGCTGAACGGCGACGGCACAGCGAAGCATCCCGGCCTGGACAACCACGCCATGGGCACCCTGTTCGAGGAACTGGTACGCCGCTTCAACGAGGACAACAACGAAGAGGCCGGCGAGCACTGGACGCCGCGCGACGCCGTCAAGCTGATGGCGCGGCTGATCTTCCTGCCCATCGCCGAGCGCATCGAATCCGGCACCTACCTGCTCTACGACGGCGCTTGCGGCACCGGCGGGATGTTGACCGTGGCCGAGGAGGCCGAAGCATGACCACCGACCGCAGCAACGACTATCTCGCCGGCCTGGTGCGGGAGCTGTGCAAGCAGCCCGCCGAGACCGAGTGGTTGGAGTTCAAACACAACAACGCAGAACCCCAGGAGATCGGCGAATACCTGTCCGCCCTGGCCAATTCGGCGGCGCTGTGCGGCAAGGCCTTTGCCTATCTGGTCTGGGGCGTGGAGGATGCCACCCATGCCCTGGTGGGCACGTCCTTCGTTCCCCAGGCGGCCAGGGTGGGCGGCGAGGAGCTGGAGAACTGGCTACTGCGTTCTCTGTCGCCCAAGATTCATTTCCGCTTCTATCCGGTGGTGGTGGAGGGTCATGCGCTGGTGTTGCTGGAGATCGGCCGGGCGTTTCGCCACCCGGTGCAATTCCAGAACCAGGAGTTCATCCGGGTGGGCTCCTACAAGAAGCGGCTGAAGGACTTTCCGGAGAAGGAGCGGGAACTGTGGCGCATCTTCGACCGCACGCCCTTCGAGGACGGCGTGGCGGCGGAGCGGGTGAGCGACGAAGAAGTCCTGCGGCTGATCGACTACCCGGCTTATTTCGACCTGCTGGAACGCCCGCTGCCGGAAGGCCGGCAGGGCATCCTGAAGGCGCTGGAGGATGATGCCCTGATCCGCCCCGCCGAGGCCGGTGGCTGGGACATCACGAATCTGGGTGCCGTCCTGTTCGCCAAGCGCCTTTCCGAATTCCGCACCCTGAGCCGCAAGGCGGTGCGGGTGATCCGCTACCAGGGCAACGGCCGGGTAGAGACCCAGAAAGAACAAGTGGGCGGCAAGGGCTACGCCAGCGGGTTCGAGGGGTTGATCGACTTCATCAACGGGCAATTGCCGTCCAACGAGGTTATCGGGCCGGCATTGCGCAAGACGGTGCCGATGTTTCCGGAACTGGCGGTGCGCGAGCTGGTGGCCAATGCGCTGATCCACCAGGATTTCTTCGTCACCGGCGCCGGGCCGATGGTGGAAATCTTCGACGACCGCATCGAGATCACCAATCCCGGCGAGCCCCTGGTGGATACCCAGCGTTTCGTCGATACGCCGCCGAAGTCGCGCAACGACGGCATCGCTTCGCTGATGCGTCGCTTCCGCATTTGCGAGGAGCGCGGCAGCGGCATCGACAAGGTGGTGTTTCAGGTGGAACTATTCCAACTGCCCGCGCCATTGTTCGAGGTGCCGGTGGGCTTCACCCGGGCGGTGTTGTTCGCCCATCGGCCTCTAACCGAGATGGACAAGGCGGACAGGGTGCGGGCGTGCTATCTGCATGCCTGTCTGCGCTATGTGACCCGCCAGTCCATGACGAATGCTTCGGTACGGGAGCGGTTCGGGATTGCCGAGAAGAATTCGGCCACAGCGTCCCGTCTGATCCGGGAGGCGGTCACCGCCGGGCTCATCGCCCCCTATGACGCGGATGCGGCACCCAAGCTGATGCGTTATGTGCCGGCCTGGGCGGCGCCTGGTCGCGACAGCGGTACTTGATGGGTACTTGATGGGGAGGGGAGGCATGAACTGTTACAAACATGCTTACCCATTAATTTCAATGAGTTACCGGAAACACCGGTACTTGACGGGTACTTGATGGAAAGGGGGTGTTATGAGCTGTTACAAGACTACACACCCATTAATTTCAACGGGCTACCAGAAACATCAGTACTTGATGGGAGGGAGCACATGACCACCGACACCAGCGAAAAAGGCCTGGAAGACCTGATCGTTGCCGCCATGACGGGGTCGGGCCGATCTGTGCCGCAGGGATACGCCGCGACGGAACCCACAGCCCTGTATGGCGGTACCGGCTGGATTCTGGGCGACTGGCATGACTACGACCGGGATTTCGCGGTGGATCTGGTCCAGCTCGCGGCCTTCATCGAGGCGACCCAGCCGCGCGTGGTCGAGGCGCTGGACCTGGACCATGACGGCCCTGCCCGGCGGAAATTTCTGGCCCGCTTGCAAGGCGAGATCACCAAACGCGGCGTCATCGACGTGTTGCGCCACGGGGTGAAGCACGGCCCGCTGCATCTGGACCTTTTCTACGGCACGCCCACGCCAGGCAATGCCCAGGCCGCCGAGCGCCACGCGGTCAACCGTTTCAGCGTGACCCGCCAGTTGCGTTACAGCCGCGAGGCCACGCAACTGAGAACGCAACTTGCCCTGGACCTGTGCCTGTTCATCAACGGCCTGCCGGTGGCGACCTTTGAATTGAAGAACAGCCTGACCAAGCAGACCGTGGCGGATGCGGTGGAACAGTACCGGCGCGCGACCGTGATCCGCGCGAGTTGCTGTTCCAGTTCGGCCGCTGTGTTGTTCACTTCGCGGTGGACGACAGCGAGGTGCGCTTCTGCACCCATCTGCAGGGCAAGGCGTCCTGGTTCCTGCCCTTCAACCGGGGCTGGAACGACGGCGCCGGCAACCCGCCCAACCCGGACGGGCTGAAGACGGATTACCTGTGGAAGCGGGTGCTGACACCCCAGGGCCTGACCGACATCCTGGAGAACTACGCCCAGATTGTTGAGACCGAGAACCCGAAAACCAGGAAGAAAAGGCGCGTACAAATCTTCCCGCGCTATCACCAGCTCGACGTGGTGCGCAAACTGCTGGCCCTTGCCGGCGAACAGGGCGCCGGGGCGCGCTACCTGATCCAGCATTCGGCGGGCAGCGGCAAATCCAACTCCATCGCCTGGCTGGCGCACCAGCTCATCAGCCTGAGCAGGCACGGGGCGGCGGTGTTCGATTCCATCATCGTCATCACCGACCGGCGCATCCTGGACCAGCAGATACGCGACACCATCAAGCAGTTCGCCCAGGTGGGCGCCACCGTGGGCCATGCCGAACATTCCGGCGACCTGCGCCGGTTCATCGAGTCGGGCAAGAAGATCATCATTTCCACGGTGCAGAAATTCCCCTTCATCCTGGACGAGATTGGCTCGGAACATCGGGGGCGGCGCTTCGCGATCCTCATCGACGAGGCCCATTCCAACCAGGGCGGCAAGACGGCGGCGGCCATGAGCGAAGCGCTGGCCGACCCGGAAGACGCAGTGAACGACGTGCTGGAAAAGCGCATGGCGGCGCGCAAGATGCCGGCCAACGCCAGCTATTTCGCCTTCACCGCGACCCCCAAGAACAAGACCCTGGAAATCTTCGGCGAGGCGTATTCCGAGGGCGGCCAGAGTGGTGGCAACCTCAGGCACCGGCCGTTCCACAGCTACACCATGAAGCAGGCCATCCAGGAGGGTTTCATCCTGGATGTGCTGAAGCACTACACGCCGGTGAACAGCTACTACAAGCTGATCAAGACGGTGCCGGGCGACCCGGAATTCGACACCAAACGCGCCCGCAAGAAGCTGCGCAAGTATGTGGAGAGCCACGACCACGCCATTCGCCTGAAGGCGGAGATCATGGTGGACCACTTCCATGAGCAGGTCATGGCCTTCAACAAGATCGGCGGCCAGGCGCGGGCGATGGTGGTGACCAGCGGCATCGAACGGGCCATCCAGTATTTCCACGCCTTCCGTGACTATCTGGGCGAGCGCAAGAGCCCGTATCAGGCCATCGTCGCCTTCTCCGGCGAACATGAGTACGGCGGCGAGTGTGGCAACACAAAGGTCACCGAGGCGTCGCTGAACGGCTTTCCCTCCAACGCCATCGCCGACCAGATTCAGGAAGATCCCTACCGCTTCCTGATCTGCGCCGACAAGTTCCAGACCGGCTACGACGAGCCGCTGTTGCACACGATGTATGTCGACAAGCCACTGTCGGGCATCAAGGCGGTGCAGACCTTGTCGCGCCTGAATCGGGCGCATCCGAAAAAGCACGACGTGTTTGTGCTGGACTTCATGAACGACACGGATGGGATCAAGCAATCCTTCGAGCCCTACTACCGCACCACGTTGCTGGCCGACGAAACCGACCCCAACAAGCTGCATGACCTGAAGGCGGCGCTGGACGGCTATCAGGTCTACGCGCCGGCGCAGGTGGAGGCCCTGGTGGCGCTCTATCTGGAGGGCGCGGACCGGGACCGGCTCGACCCTATCCTCGACGCCTGCGTGGCGACCTACAAGGAACAGCTCGACGAAGACGGCCAGGTGGATTTCAAGGGCCATGCCAAGGCGTTCACCCGCACCTATGAATTCCTCGCGGCCATCCTGCCGTACAGCAGCGTCGAGTGGGAAAGGCTTTCCATCTTCCTGAATTTCCTCTTGCCCAAGCTGCCGGCGCCCAAGGAGGAAGACCTGTCCAGGGGCATCCTGGAGTCCATCGACATGGACAGCTACCGACTGGAAAAGCTGGCGGCCATGAAGCTTCAGTTGCCGGACGAGGACGGCGAGATCGAGCCGGTGCCCACCGGCGGCGGCGGGCGAAAACCGGAGCCGGAACTGGAACGGCTGTCCAACATCCTGAAGACGTTCAACGACCAGTTCGGCAACCTCAAATGGTCCGACGCGGACCGGGTGCATCAACTCATCACCCAGGACATCCCGACGCGAGTGGCGGCGGACACGGCGTATCAGAACGCGAAAAAGAACAACGACAAGCAGAACGCCCGCATCGAGCACGACAAGGCACTGGCGCGAGTCATCGTCAGCCTGATGAAGGACGACACCGAGTTGTTCAACCTGGAAACCTCAGTTGGACGCGCCCGAGTGTGCGGTTTTCGGGTCGGCTGGCAAGGCGCGACGACGCAGCGGGCCGGGGCCCGCAAGGATAAGCAGGGACTTTGCCGCCGTCTTTTGGCGGCTTAGTCCTTCGCTTAGTAGTTT
>JAUYFG010000152.1 GCA_030690985.1 Pseudomonadota bacterium | reverse complement strand
TCCAGGCGATTCTTGATGTTGTCGGGGATTTCCGTGAGGTCTTTGACGTTGCCTTCCGGGATCAACACCTTCTTGATGCCGCCACGATGCGCGGCCAGGAGTTTTTCCTTGAGGCCGCCGATCGGCAGCACCTCGCCGCGCAGGGTGATTTCGCCGGTCATCGCCACCTCGCAGCGCACCGGAATTCCCGTGTAAACCGAGACCATCGCGGTGGTGATGGCGGCACCCGCAGACGGGCCGTCCTTGGGCGTGGCGCCTTCCGGCAGGTGAATGTGCATGTCGTACTTCTCGAACGCCTCGGCCTTGATGCCTAAGCTGGCGGCGCGGCTGCGCACGACGGTACGGGCGGCTTCGATGGATTCCTTCATCACGTCGCCCAACTGGCCGGTGCGGGTGATGACGCCCTTGCCGGGCATGATGGTGGCTTCGATGGTGAGCAGTTCGCCGCCCACCTCGGTCCAGGCCAGGCCGGTGACCTGGCCGACCTGGTTGTTCTTTTCCGCCATGCCGTAGGTGTAGCGCTGTACGCCCAGGTATTTGTCGAGGTTCTTCGGGGTGACGCTGATCTTGCCCTTGACCTTCTTCAGGGTATGGGCGGTGACCGCCTTGCGGCAGATCTTGGAGATTTCCCGCTCCAGGCTGCGCACACCGGATTCCCGCGTGTAGTAGCGCACGATGTCGCGCAGAGCGGTCTCGGCAACATGGAGTTCGGTTTCCTTGAGGCCGTTGTTCTTCAACTGCTTGGGCAGCAGATAGCGCAGGGCGATGTTGATCTTTTCGTCCTCGGTGTAGCCGGACAGGCGGATCACTTCCATGCGGTCGAGCAGCGGCGCCGGGATGTTGAGGGAGTTGGCGGTGGCCACGAACATCACGTCGGAGAGGTCGTAATCGACTTCGACGTAATGGTCCTGGAAGGTGTGGTTCTGCTCGGGGTCGAGCACTTCCAGCAGGGCGGATGACGGATCGCCACGGAAGTCCTGGCCCAGCTTGTCCACTTCGTCGAGCAGGAAGAAGGGGTTGCGCACCGTGGCCTTGGTCAGGCTTTGCAGGATCTTGCCCGGCATGGAACCGATGTAGGTGCGGCGATGGCCGCGAATTTCGGCTTCGTCGCGCACGCCACCCAGGGCCATGCGCACGTACTTGCGATTGGTGGCGCGGGCGATGGACTGGCCGAGTGAGGTTTTGCCGACACCAGGCGGCCCGACCAGGCAAAGAATGGGGGCCTTGAGTTTGCCGACGCGCTCCTGCACGGCGAGGTATTCGACGATGCGTTCCTTGACCTTCTCCAGACCGTAGTGGTCTTCGTCGAGGATTTCCTGCGCCCGCTGCAAGTCTTTGCTGATCTTGGTTTTCTTGTACCAGGGCAGGTTGACCAGGGTCTCGATGTAGGTGCGCACCACGGTGGCTTCGGCCGACATGGGCGACATCATCTTCAGCTTCTTCAGCTCGCCCTCGGCTTTTTTCATGGCTTCCTTGGACATGCGCGCCGACTTGATGCGCTTGTCCAGTTCGTCCAGGTCGCCGCTTTCGTCGACGTCGCCGAGTTCCTTCTGGATCGCCTTGACCTGTTCGTTCAGGTAGTACTCGCGCTGGCTCTTTTCCATCTGGCGCTTGACCCGGCCACGGATGCGCTTTTCCACCTGGAGGATGTCGATTTCGGTTTCCAGGAAGCCCATCAGGTGATCCAGCCTGGCTTTCAGCTCGGTCATCTCCAGGATGGCCTGCTTCTGGTCCAGCTTGAGCGGCAGGTGCGCAGCGATGGTGTCGGTGAGACGACCGGCGTCGTCGATGCCGGCCAGCGAGGCCAGGATTTCCGGCGGAATCTTCTTGTTGAGTTTGACGTAGTTGTCGAACTGGGCCAGCAGTGCGCGGCGCATGGCTTCGATTTCGCTGTCGTCCAGGCCGACCTCGGCCATCGGCTCGCCGCGCGCCAGGAAATGCGAGCCGGCGTCGATGAACTCCTGCACCTGCACGCGCTGATTGCCTTCCACCAGCACCTTCACGGTGCCGTCCGGCAGCTTGAGCATTTGCAGAATGCTGGCGATGGCGCCGACCTGGTAGAGGTCGTCGAAGCTGGGTTCATCCTTGGCGGCGGATTTCTGCGCCACCAGCATGATGTGCTTGCCGGCTTCCATCGCCAGTTCCAGCGCCTTGATCGACTTCGGCCGCCCCACGAACAGGGGAATGACCATGTGCGGGAACACCACCACGTCGCGCAGCGGCAACAGGGGCAGCGTGACGGGGGCGGTAAACAGCGTGCTTTGGCTCATGAGGTTCTCCGGCGTGGAACGCCTTTACGGTCCGAGCTACTTGAGTGCGCCGGGCGGGAATTCAACCCGGCGCGGGGATTAATTGCCTGAATCGACCAGCATTGCCGTCATTCTCGCCCCCGAGCGGAACCCCGTAGGGCGGAAAAGCGGCCTTATCGCGCCTTCCGCCGGGTCTGTCGGAAGGCGCCGGCATGAAGACGCCGGCTTTTCCGACCTACAGGGGTGGGAATGACGGTGGGGCTTCAGCCGACCGCCTTCGCGGGTTCGGAATAGATCAGGAGGGGCTTGCCTTCGCCACTGATGGATTTCTCGTCCACCACGACCTTGGTCACATTCTCCATGCTGGGCAGTTCGAACATGATGTCCATCAGGCTGTGTTCGATGATCGAACGCAGGCCACGCGCACCGGTCTTGCGCTTGATCGCGCGGTTGGCGATGGAGGTGAGCGCCTCGTCACGGAACTCCAGGTCCACGCCTTCCATCTTGAACAGCTTCTCGAACTGGCGCGTAAGCGCGTTCTTGGGCTCGGTCAGTATCTGCATCAGGGCCTTGACGTCGAGTTCCTCAAGGGTGGCGATCACCGGCAGGCGACCGACAAACTCGGGGATCAGGCCGAATTTGATCAGGTCTTCCGGCTCCACCATGCGGAACACTTCGCCGACATCCTTGCGGTTGTCCTTGCTCTTCACTTCCGCGCCGAAGCCGATGCCGGATTTCTCGGTGCGGTTGCGGATGACCTTGTCCAGGCCGCTGAAAGCGCCACCAACGATGAACAGGATGTTGGTGGTGTCGACCTGGATGTATTCCTGGTTGGGATGCTTGCGCCCACCCTGTGGCGGCACCGAGGCGACCGTGCCTTCGATCAGCTTGAGCAGGGCCTGCTGCACCCCTTCACCAGAGACATCGCGGGTGATGGAGGGGTTTTCCGAACGCCGCGAAATCTTGTCGATCTCGTCGATGTAGACGATGCCGGTACGCGCTTTCTCGACGTCGTAATCGCACTTCTGCAACAACTTCTGGATGATGTTCTCGACGTCCTCGCCGACATAACCGGCTTCGGTCAGGGTGGTGGCGTCGGAAATCACGAACGGCACGTTGAGGACTCGCGCCAGAGTCTGCGCCAGCAGGGTCTTGCCGGAGCCGGTGGGGCCGATCAGGAGGATGTTGCTCTTGGCCAGTTCGACTTCGTCATCCTTGCCGCCGCCGGGTTGGCGCAGGCGCTTGTAGTGGTTGTATACCGCCACCGCCAGCGCCCGCTTGGCCGGGTCCTGCCCGATCACGTACTGATTCAGGGAATCGCGGATTTCCATCGGTGTCGGCAGCTTGTCGCCGACCTCCTTGCCGTCGTCTTTCTGCACATCCTCGCGAATGATGTCGTTGCACAGGTCAACGCATTCGTCGCAGATGAATACCGAAGGACCGGCGATGAGCTTGCGTACTTCCTGCTGGCTTTTGCCGCAGAACGAACAGTAGAGAAGTTTGTCGACGCCTTGTTTTTCAGCCATTTTTCAGTTCCGTGCCCATAGTCGTAGCCAATACCCGATTAATAAAGTCAAGTTTGCGCCGGGTCGTTGCGGCTGACCATCACCTTGTCGGCGAGGCCGTAAGCCACCGCTGTTTCGGCGCTCATGAAGTTGTCGCGGTCGGTGTCGCGTTCGATGCTTTCCAGCGTCTGGCCGGTGTGTTCGGCCAGCATCCGGTTGAGACGATCCTTCAGGTAGAGGATTTCCTTGGCGTGGATCTCGATGTCGGTGGCCTGGCCCTGGAAGCCGCCCAGCGGCTGGTGAATCATCACCCGCGAATTGGGCAGCACATAGCGCTTGCCCTTGGTGCCGGCAGCCAGCAGAAAAGCGCCCATGCTGGCGGCCTGGCCCACGCACAGGGTGGACACGTCCGGCTTGACGAAGCGCATGGTGTCGTAGATGCCCATGCCGGCCGTGATCGAACCGCCGGGGGAGTTGATGTAGAGGTAGATGTCCTTGTCCGGGTTTTCCGATTCCAGGTACAGCAACTGCGCCACCACCAGGTTGGCGGTCATGTCATTCACCGGGCCGACCAGGAAAATGACCCGTTCCTTCAACAAGCGCGAGTAGATGTCGTAAGCGCGTTCGCCGCGCCCACTCTGCTCGACAACCATGGGGATCAACCCCAGGCCGGAGGGTTCTTGCGTCCAGGGCATTATTTGTTCCCCATCAGGGTTTCCAGGGTGGCGGGCTCGTCGCTGACCTGGGCGTGTTCCAGCACCCAGTTGACGATGTTTTCTTCCAGAACCAGCGCACGCGCTTCGTTAAGGCGGCTGCTGTCCTGGTGATACCAGGCAACGACTTCAGAGGGGTCTTCGTAGCTCTGCGCGAACTCGTCGACCAGGGCTTGCACCTGCTCGCTCGGCGCGGTGATGCCGTTGGCGCGCACCAGTTCGTCCATCAGCAGACCCAGGGCGACGCGGCGCCTGGCCTGCGGTTCGAAGATTTCGTCGCGCATCTGGATGTCCTGCTCGCGCATGCCGCGCGCCTTCAGGTCGGTCACGGCCTTCTCCAGCAGGGCGCGACGTTCCATCGCCACCAGGCTGGCGGGCACATCGAAAGGCGTGGTTTCCAGCAGGCCGTTGAGCACTTGTTCCTTCACCCGCGCCTGGATGCGGCGCTTGGCTTCGCGTGCCAGATTGCCGCTGATTTCTTCGCGCAGTTTGGCAACCCCGCCTTCGTGGATACCCAGGCTTTGCGCCAGGGCATCGTCCACTTCGGGCAGATGTGCTTCATGAACGGTATTCAAGGTAGCGGTGAAGGTGGCGGTTTTGCCGGCCAGTTCGCGGGCGAAGTAGTCCTCGGGGAAGGTCACGTCGAAAGTCTTGCTCTCGCCGGCCTTCATGCCCACCAGGCTGCCTTCGAAGTCCTTGAGGGTGCGGCCCTCACCGAGGATGACCGGGAAATCGCTGGCTTCGCCGCCCTGGAACGGCTCGCCGGCGATGCTGCCGATGTAGTCGATATGTACGCGGTCACCCACTGATGCTTCGCGCTCGGCAGTGTGGTACTGCACGCGCTGCTTGCGCAGGACATCCAGGGTGCGATCCACATCGCTATCGCTCACTTCGACGATCGGACGGGTCACCTTGATGCCGGACAGATCGCCCACCGTGATTTCCGGGAATACGTCGAAAGTCGCCGTGAAAGCGCCCTCCGCCGCCGGAGCGAACTGGGGATAACCGGCCACGTTCAGGTTGTGCTCATGCACCGCCTGGGTGAATTGCTGCTGCAACACATCGCCCAGCACTTCACCGCGAATCTCGCCGGCGTAACGCGCCGCAACCAGCTTGAGTGGTGCCTTGCCGGGCCGGAAACCATCAATGCGCGTGTTCCTGGCGATCTTGCCAAGGCGCTTGGAGACTTCGGTCTCGATTTCGGCGGGATTGAGATTCAGTGTCATACGACGGGAGAGGCCGTCCAGGGTTTCCAGGGTTGCAGTCATGTTGTCCACAAGTAATCAATGCGTTATCAAAATTCATACCAGGCGGCATTCGAACCTGATCCGTAAGCAAATCAAGGGGTTTGCCGTACAGACCAGCAAGTTCCACTGGTCTGACAGTCGCCAAACAAGTGGGTATGGTCTCGAATACATCCAGGTGTCGCTGGTGCGAAAGGGGGGACTCGAACCCCCACGCCAAAGGCGCTGGAACCTAAATCCAGTGCGTCTACCAATTCCGCCACTTTCGCTGGTTAACAAATCGGTCGACTGCTTCGGGATGCCGAAATTGCAAACGGACCGAAAAAAACGCCCGGATTCTAACACGTCGGAATTGACCACCCCGGTGGCGACGATATGCCCACTGGCAAGCTTATCGCGAGGACTTCAAGGCGATGCGGCAGATCAGCGTGATGCCGGCACTGATATACGGTCAACGGCTGTTTCCAGTGTCATGGAAGCGCGCAAAACTTCCAGAGCCGGCCGCGCAGCGCACGGCAAAGACGCATTACGCCGCCGCCGCCACCGCCGGGGGGATGCGTTCGATCAGGCGCGGGTCGAACGGTTTCGGGATGATGTAGTCGCGGCCGAATTCGAGCTTTTCCAGTTGGTAGGCGTCGAGCACTTCCTGCGGTACCGGTTCACGCGCCAGGGCGGCCAGGGCTTGCGCGGCGGCGATCATCATCGGCTGGGTAATGGCCTTGGCGCGGGCGTCGAAGGTGCCCCTGAATATGTAGGGGAAGCCGAGGACGTTGTTGACCTGGTTGGGGTAGTCGGAGCGGCCGGTGGCCATGAGGGCGTCGTCGCGGGCGGCGTGGACCTGGGCGGGGGTGATTTCCGGGTCGGGGTTGGCCATGGCGAACAGGATGGGCCGGGCGGCCATACTCTGCACCATGTCGGCAGTCACCAGGTTGGGGCCGGAGACGCCGATAAACACGTCGGCGCCGTTCATGGCGTCGGCCAGGCTGCGCTGGCCGGTCTCTTTGGCGAATTCCTGCTTGTGCGCGTTAAGGTCGCTGCGGCCGCTGTGGATGACCCCTTTGCTGTCCACCAGGATCATGTTGGCCTTGTTGCCACCCATGGCGATCAGCAGGCGCATGCAGGAGAGGCCGGCCGCGCCCGCCCCGAGACAGACCAGCTTGATGTCATCGAGCTTCTTGTCCTGCACTTCGAGGGCATTGAGCAGGCCGGCGCACATGACGATGGCGGTGCCGTGCTGGTCGTCGTGGAATACCGGGATGTCGAGGCGCGCCTTCAGGGCTGCCTCGATCTCGAAGCAGTGCGGCGCGGCGATGTCTTCCAGGTTGATACCGCCGAAGGTGGGGGCGATGTTGACCACGGTTTCGATGAAGCTGGCCACACTGGGGGCGTCGATTTCGATGTCGAACACGTCGATGCCGGCGAAGCGCTTGAACAGGATGCCCTTGCCCTCCATGACCGGCTTGGAGGCCAGCGGCCCGAGATTGCCCAGGCCGAGAATGGCGGTGCCATCGGTAATCACCGCAACCAGGTTGCCCTTGTTGGTGTAGCGGTAGGCGTTGGCCGGGTCTTTGGCGATCTGCCGCACCGGCTCGGCCACCCCCGGGGTGTAAGCGAGGGAGAGGTCGTATTGGGTGGCACAGGGCTTGGATGATTCCACGGAGATTTTTCCGGGACGGGGAAACTCGTGGTAGTCCAGGGCTTTCTGGTTCAGGTCGCTCATGCTGTCTCCTCGGGGCTGTGCAGGGTCGGGATATTAGCTTGCTGCACTGCGGAAAAAAACAGGTGCTCCGGACCTCCCCCCTGCCGGGCCATAAGTTCGGTTACCCTACGCCCCCCTCACGCGGGGGCGTAGGCCAAAAAGGCTTGATCGCAGCGCGCTTTCATCGTTTGAAGGAGAAAACCATGCACACCACCTTGCTACGCAGCCTGCTTTCCATCCTGGCCTGCCTGTTCATGCTACCGGCCCAGGCCCAGGTCACCCCGCCCGGCGCGCCGAATCCCTATCTGCAATTGCTGCCGATTCCCGCCCCGCCGGTTCTGATCCTGCCCGACCTGAGCGCGCTGACGAACAGCCTGCCGCTCGCCGGTATGCCCATTCCCTTCATCGGCACCCTGCAAGCGACGCCGACCAGGCCCTACACCATGCGCGCCGGCATTCCGCAGCAGACCAAGCGGCAAATGATGCAGATGATGATGCCGATCATGAGCAACGTGATGCGCATGTCGATGCCGGATGCGATGAGCTGGTTCGCGCACAAGGTCAAAGTCAAGAAGGGGGTCTCCTTCGAGGAAGTAGTGGACTCCATGAAGCTGCGCGCCAACAAGCTCAACTTCAAATACGTCGGCAGCAACCTGATGTACAAGGATTTCCAGGCCGTGCTGGGTGACATGAGCGCGCCGCGCATCGAAGTGCACAGCTTCTGCGACATCGCCGTCGGCCGCGATCTGCTCAAGATCAGCCCGGAATTCCTGGTGTTCCTGCCCTGCCGCATCGGCATCATGGAAGATGCCAACAAGGAAATCTGGGTGATGATGCTGGACTGGAACCTGGACTGGGTGGGTGGCTACGAGAACCAGATGGGCATCACCCCGGAGCTGTCGCGTGGCGCCATCGACATCCGCAACAAGATGGAAGACATCATGGTGGCCGGGGCGAATGGGGAACTGTAAGTGAACCAGGCAGGCAATCCGGTGAACGCCGGCCACTACGAGAACTTCCCGGTGGCGTCAATCATCATGCCGCGCAAGCTGCGCGCGCCGGTGCGGGCCATCTACGCTTTCGCCCGCACCGCCGACGACTTCGCCGACGAGGGTGATGCGCCGGCCGAGGAGCGCCTGGCACGCCTGGCCGAATACCACGCGCATCTGCACGCCCTGGAACGTGGCGAGACGGTCGATCACCCGATCTTCCAGGCGCTCGCCCCCCACATCCGCGAATACGCCCTGCCCTACGGCCTGTTCCACGACCTGCTTTCCGCCTTCGAGCAGGATGTGGTGAAAACCCGCTACGCCCACTTCGGCGAGGTCATGGATTACTGCAAGCGTTCCGCCAACCCCATCGGCCGCCTGCTCCTGCATCTCTATGGCGACCGCGACGAGAAGCACCAGGCCTGGTCGGATGGCATCTGCTCGGCGCTGCAACTCATCAATTTCCTGCAAGACGTGGCACAGGACTGGCCGAAGGGCCGTGTCTACCTGCCGCAGGACGAAATGGCGAAATACGGCATCACAGAACGGCAGATTGCCGAAGGTCGCGTCGATGGCCTCTGGCAGCTATTCATGAAAAGCCAGATCGAACGCGCCCGGCGCATGTTGCAGGCCGGCGCGCCGCTGGGCCGGGCATTGCAGGGCCGCATCGGCTTCGAGATGCGCCTGATCATCCTAGGCGGCTCGCGCATCCTGGAAAAATTGCACGATGCCCAGGGCGACGTATTCCGGCAGCGCCCGCTGCTGACTTGGCGCGATTGGCCCGGCTTGCTCTGGCAGGCAGCCTTTCCGGGCAAACGCCGCGCGGTGGGGAAATGCGGTTCCGTAGGATGTGGTGAGCGCAGCGAACCGCATCGCTCCCCGCCCAGGCCGCATTGATGCGGTTCGTTCCTCACCGCATCCTACGTTTCTGATGGTACTCACCGCTCCCCACACCTATTGCCAGGAAAAAGCCGCCGCCAGCGGCTCCAGCTTTTATTACAGCTTCCGTTTCCTGGCGCCTAAGCGGCGCCGCGCGATTACCGCCTTCTATGCCTTCTGCCGCGAGGTGGACGACATCGCCGACGAATGCCACGACACGACGGTCGCCCAGGCCAAGCTGGCCTGGTGGCGCGACGAGGTAGCGCGTTTGTATGCCGGCGCGCCCTCGCACCCGGTCACGCTCGCCCTGCGCGAATCCGTGGAACCCTACAACCTGCCGCAGGAAGCCTTCGAGCAGATCATCGACGGCATGGAAATGGATCTGGGGCGCGTGCGCTACCCCGACTTCAAGGCGCTGCGCCTCTACTGCCACCGGGTAGCCGGCGTGGTCGGCGAAGTGGCGGCGCTGATCTTCGGCGTCAGCGACCACACCACCCTCAAATACGCGAACCGGCTGGGCCTGGCGTTCCAGCTCACCAACATCATCCGCGATGTCGGCGAAGACGCCCGCCGCAGCCGCATCTACCTGCCGCAAGACGAACTGGCCGAGTTCGGCGTCAGCGAAGCGGACCTGCTGCACACACAAATGAGCGATAACTTCCGCCGCCTCATGGAGTTTCAGTACCAGCGCGCGGAACAGACCTACGACGAAGCGCTGGCCCTGCTGCCCGCCGCCGAGCGCAAGTCACAACGCCCCGGCCTGATCATGGCCGCCATCTACCGCGCCCTGCTCCAGGAAATCCGCGCGGACGGCTTCCGGGTACTCGACCGGCGCACCTCGCTCACGCCGCTGCGCAAACTGTGGCTGGCGTGGAAAACGTGGGTGAAAGGGTGAGGATCGTAGGATGTGGTGAGCGCAGCGAACCGCATCGACCCGCGCGGCTCGCCCAATGATGCGGTTCGTACCTCACCACATCCTACGGTGCCTACCCAAGGTTTCCCTGGAATGAGCGTTGCCATCATCGGCGGCGGCTGGGCAGGGATCGCCTGTGCCGTGGAACTGGCTGACGCCGGCCGCCCGGTGACGCTCTACGAAGCGGCGAAACAACTCGGCGGACGCGGGCGTGGCGTCGACTGGAACGGCATCCGCATCGACAACGGCCAGCATCTGATGATCGGCGCCTATGGCGAAACCCTGCGCCTGCTGCATCGCCTCGGCACGGCGCACCTGCTGGAGCGGCGCCCACTGCGATTGCAGGTACCCGGTTTCCGCCTGGCCTTGCCCAGGCTGCCCGCCCCGCTGCACCTGGCGACTGGCCTGTTGTTGGCGCGCGGCCTCAGCCTGGCGGAAAAATGGGCTGCCGCGCGTTTCATGCAGGCGTTGCAGGCTATCCACTATCGTCTGCCGGAAGACCTCCCCGCCGCCACCCTGTTGCACCGGCACCGGCAGCCCCCGGCGCTGATAGCCAAGCTGTGGGCGCCAATCTGCATCGCCGCCCTCAACACGCCAGTCGAAGCCGCTTCCGCCCAGGTGTTCTGCAACGTGCTGCGCGACAGCCTGGCCGGCAGCCGCGCAGATAGCGATCTGCTGATGAACCGCGCCGATCTCGGCAGTCTGGCAGGCGATGCCGCGCTGGCCCAACTCGGGCCGCGCGTCAGCTTGGGTGAGAAAGTCACGGGCATCGCGGCGAGGCCACCCCGGATGCTCAAACCGGGCGCACTTGTAGCGCCGGCATCCATGCCGGCGGGGTTAAGTGACGCCGGCAAGGATGCCGGCGCTACAGTGGAGACACGAGCTTGTTTCACGTTAACCGGCCCCGAACAGTCTGCCGAACAGGTGGTCCTCGCGGTTCATCCCAGCCGTCTCCCTGCCCTGCTCGCCGACCTGCCGGAAATGGCCGACATCAGTAATGCCGTGGCCGGCTTTACCTGGCAACCCATCCTCACCCTCTGGCTGCGTTTCGCCACCCCACCCGTGTTTCCCTTCCCGATGCTGGGCCTGGGCGATGGCCATGCGCCCTGGGCATTCGAGCGCCGCGACCTGGCACCCGGCCTGGTTGCCATCGTCATGAGCGCCGACGGACCGCATATCGGGCAACCGGCGGAGCAGTTGCGTGATGAATATCTGGACTTGCTGGCGCAGGCACTCGGCCCGCTGCCGGCCTTGCTGGACTGGAAAACCATCACGGAAAAACGCGCCACCTGGAGTTGCATCCCCAACCTGCCCCGCCCCGACAACACCACCCCCGTGCCCGGCCTGTATCTGGCCGGCGATTACACGGCCGGTGATTACCCAGCCACCCTCGAAGGCGCGGTGGCGAGCGGCGTAAAATGCGCCCGCCTGATCCTCCAGACGTAGGTTGGGCAAAGCGAAGCGTGCCCAACAAACCACCGTGGTGTTGGGCACGCTTCGCTTTGCCCAACCTACACGCCTAACCCCTAACGCCTGACGCCAATGACCACCTACTCCCCCGCCCCCGACCTCCTGAAAAACCGCGTCATTCTCGTCACCGGCGCGGGAGGCGGTATTGGCCGCGCGGCGGCACTGGCCTTTGCCCGGCATGGCGCCACGGTGATCCTGCTGGGTCGCAAGGTGGCCAAGCTGGAGAAGGTGTACGACGAGATCGTGCAAACCGGCGGGGCACAACCCGCCATCTTCCCGGTGGACCTGTCCGCCGCCACCGATGCGGATTTCGAAGCCATCGCCGAGGCCATCGGCTACCAGCTCGGCCGCCTCGACGGCATCCTGCATTGCGCGACGGAATTCGAGAATCTCGCGCCGCTGGACCAGGAATGCCTGGCGGATTGGGTTCATATGTTCAAGGTCAATGCCGCCGCCCCCGCCGCCATCAACCGCAGTTGCGCTGCCATGCTGGCGGCCGCCGAGGCTTCGGTGATTCTGATCGGGGAGACCCACGGCCATGCGCCGACCGCCTACTGGGGCGGCTTCGCCGTCTCCAAAGCCGCGCTGGAGGCCTATTTCAAGGTGCAGGCCGATGAATGGTCGGAGGCGCCCATGCGCATCAACCTGTTCACGCCCGGCCCGGTGCATTCCCCGCAACGCATGAAAACCCACCCCGGCGAAGAGAAGACCCACCTGCCCACCTGCGAAGACATGGCGCTGCGTCTGCTCTACCTGATCGGGCCGGATAGCCGGGAAGTGCGCGGGCAGTTCGTCTCCCCCTGATAACCCAAGGCCACCATCATGAAGCCACGCCTATCCGCCTTCGCCCCGCTCGCGCTTGCCCTGCTGTGCAACAGCGCTGCCCAGGCGGAAACGCCGGTGGCGCCGCGCACGGAAGCCGTTGCGCCGGTCCTCGGCGTGGTTCTGCCGGATTTCGCCGCTCTGGTGCGTAGCCAGGGGCCGACGGTCGTCAACATTCGCGCTTTTCGCGCCCGGCCCCTCGACAAAACCCAGGCAGACACACCCAGCGCCGCGCCACCCTCCGCGCGCGAGTTGGGATCAGGGTTCGTGGTGGCGCCGAACGGCATCATTCTGACCAACAGCCACGTCATCCGGGGTGCCGAAAAAATCAACGTCCGCTTCGCCGACAAGCGCGAACTGCCGGCACGGGTGCTCGGTATCGACCCGTTGACCGACGTCGCCGTGCTCAAGGTGGAAGCCGACAATCTGACCACGGCCGTGTTGGGCGATTCCACACGGCTGGAGGTTGGCCAGTGGGTATTGGCCATCGGCGCCCCGCTCGGGCTGGAACGCACCGCGACCCAGGGCATCATCAGCGCGCTGGGCCGCTCGCTGCCCAGCGACAGCTATGTGCCGTTCATCCAGACCGACGTGCCGATCAACCCCGGCAATTCCGGCGGCCCGCTGTTCGACGTGCAGGGGCGCGTGGTCGGCATCAATTCCCAGATCGTCACTCACACCGGCGGCTACATGGGTTTGTCCTTCGCCATCCCGATCAATACTGCCGTCGCGGTGGCCAAACAGATCCTCACCCAGGGCCATGCGACGCACGGCTGGCTGGGCGTGAGCGCGCAGGAACTCAGCCAGGAACTCGCCCATGCCTATGGCCTGGAACTGCCGCGCGGCGCCCTGTTGACGGAAATCAGGCCAGGCGGACCGGCGGACAAGGCCGGCCTGCGCACCGGCGACATCGTCCTGGCGCTCGATGGCGTGGCCATCGTCGACAGCGCCGATCTGCCCCCAAAAATCGGCGCCAGCGCGCCAGACAGTGAGCATCTGCTGACCGTCCTGCGCGAAGGCCAGGTAGGCCAGATCAAGGTACTGGTCGGCGAACTGGGTTCAGCCGACAAACCGGACTCGCCCCGGCAACAGGTCGCACGCCTCGGCATGTGGGTATCGGACCTGAATGACGCCACAAAACAGGTCATGGGCATCCACGGTGGCGTGCAGGTCGAGGAAGTCGCCCCCGGCCCCGCCGCCGGCGCGGGCATCCAGGCGGGGGACATCCTGCTGAAACTTGGCCGTCAGCCGCTGGAAAACGCCGCCCAACTGGTCAAACTCGCCGCCGGCCTGGGCAACGGCCTGACCCTCCCGGTTCTGGTCAAACGCCAGGAAAACCTCAGCTTCGTGCCGCTCACGCTGCCCGCAACCGAGACAGCGGTAAACAAGCAGAAATAACGCGCGGGAATGCGGCCAAAAAAAGGCGCTGTTCGCGTCTTCCGTTGAACCTGGGTTCATTCGAATACCTTCCCGTAGGAGCGGGCTTGCCCGCGATATGGCGGCGGCTATCGCGGGCAAGCCCGCTCCTACGTCCAGGATCATTCCAACGGAAGACGCGAACAGAGCCCAAAAAAAAGCCCGGTCGGGCGACCGGGCTAAATCCACCTTGGGAGGAGGATGGAGGAGACGACACAGACAACGCTCAGGGAGGTGAGCGTTAGCGCCTGCGTCATAAGCATCTTCTAATATTCTTCAGCGCCAGGCAATCCGCACCCAACAGCCGTAAAAAACTAACCCGGCGTTAGTCGTCCAACCGCAACATTGCACTGCAACATAAGGTGCGCATCAAAGCGGTCAGCGCGCGCTGACCGGAACGAAATCGCGGCGTTGCGGGCCGGTATAGAGCTGGCGTGGGCGGGCGATCTTGTGGCCGGGGCTGACGATCATTTCGTTCCACTGCGCGATCCAGCCGGCGGTGCGGGCCAGGGCGAAGATGGCGGTGAACATGGAGGTGGGGATGCCCAGCGCGCGCAGGACGATGCCGGAATAGAAATCGACGTTGGGATAGAGCTTCTTCTTGATGAAGTAGTCGTCTTCCAGGGCGATCTGTTCCAGCTTGAGCGCCATCTTGAACAGCGGGTCGTCGTGCAGGCCGAGTTCGTCCAGCACTTCGTAGCAGGTCTGGCGCATGATCGCCGCGCGCGGGTCCATGTTCTTGTAGACGCGGTGGCCGAAACCCATGAGCCGGAAACCGGAGGTCTTGTCCTTGGCGCGGTTGACGTATTCGCCGATGCGCGAAACGTCACCCATCTCGGCGAGCATCGCCAGTACCGACGCGTTGGCGCCGCCATGCAACGGGCCCCACAGACAGGCGGTTCCCGCCGCGATACAGGCGAACGGGTTGGCATAACTGGAGCCGGCCATGCGCACGGTGGAGGTGGAAGCGTTCTGTTCGTGGTCGGCATGCAGGATGAAAATGCGGTCCAGCGCGCGCGCCAGCACCGGGCTGGGCTGATAGTCCTCGCACGGGGTGGCGTGCAGCATGTAGAGGAAATTTTCCGCATAGCCCATGTGGTTCTGCGGATAGATGAACGGCTCGCCCTTGTTGTACTTGTAGGACCAGGCCGCCACCGTCGGCACCTTGGCGAGCAGGCGGAACATCGAGATTTCGCGTTGTTTGGCATCGGCTACGTCGCCGCTTTCCGGGTAGAACGCGGCCATCGCACCGATGATCGAAACCATCACCGCCATCGGGTGCGCGTCGCGGCGGAAGCCTTTGTAGAGCGACAGCATCTGGTCGTGCAGCATGGTGTGCTGGCTGACCAGAGCATCGAATTCCTGCTTTTGCTCGACGTTGGGCAACTCGCCATTCCACAGCAGATAAGCGGTTTCCAGAAAGTCCGAGCCCTCGGCGATTTGCTCGATGGGGTAACCACGGTAGTAGAGCAAACCCTGGTCGCCGTCGATGTAGGTGATGCTGGACGAGCAACTGGCGGTGGAAAGGAAACCGGGGTCGTAAGTGAAATAGCCCTGGCTGCCCAGCGCGCGGGTGTCGATGACATCGGGGCCGAGACTGCCGCGCAGGGTGGGGAGTTCGATGGACTGGCCGCCGATCTGGAGGGTGGCGTTGGGCGAAGTCATGGTCGTTGATACCTGGTTGTTTTGATGGCATTCACCACGGCCTGGAATTCGCCGGGTGGTTCAAGCGCTCCCGTGAGCCAGTCGAACAACGCCATGTCGTCCTGATCCAGCAACCGGGCAAATGCGGCTTGCAATTCCGGGGGAAGGTCGCCATAGCGCGTATCGAGAAACAGCGCGAGCCAACTATCCAGTTCCAGCATGCCGCGCCGGCACAGCCAGCGCAGGCGATTGGTTGAAACGTCCGGGGAGTCGGTCACAGCGCCCGTTTCACGAGGAGCGTCTTGATTTTGCCGATGGCCTGGGTGGGGTTCAAGCCTTTCGGGCAGACTTCGACGCAGTTCATGATGCCGTGGCAGCGGAACAGACGGTAGGGATCTTCGAGAAAATCCAGGCGCTCATTGGTGGCCTGGTCGCGGGTATCGGCGATGAAACGGGTGCTCTGCAACAAGGCGGCGGGGCCGAGGAACTTGTCCGGGTTCCACCAGAATGACGGGCAGGCGGTGGTGCAGCAGCCGCACAAAATGCACTCCCAGAGGCCGTCCAGTTCGGCGCGGTCTTCGGGGCTTTGCAGGCGCTCATTCTCCGGTTCCGGATCGAGATTGATGAGGTAGGGCTTTACCGCGCGGTAATGCTGATAGAACTGCCCCATATCGACAATCAGGTCGCGGATCACCCCCAGGCGCGGCAGCGGGCGGATTTCGATGGGCTGCTTCAGGCCTTCCAGCGGTGTCACGCAGGCCAGCACATTGGTTCCGTTGACGTTGACGCCATCGGAACCGCACACGCCTTCGCGGCAGGAGCGGCGAAAAGAGAGGCTTTCGTCGAGCGTGTCCTTGATGGCGATAAGCGCGTCCAGCACCTTCTTGCCCTGCCGAGGTTGCGTGGACTCGAAGGCGATCTCGTAGTCCTGCATCCTGGGCTTGGCGCCGGATTCCGGGTCGTAGCGATAGATACGGAAGCGCATCAGTACGTCCTTTCTTTCGGCTTGAACGTATCCACCGTCAGCGGCTTCAGCTTGACCGGCTTGTAGTCGAGTTGATCCTGGTCACGGAAATACAGGGTGTGGCGCAGCCACTGGTCGTCGTCGCGTTTGGGATGATCCTCACGGCTATGGGCGCCCCGGCTTTCCCTGCGCGCCAGGGCGGAGACCAGGGTGGCGCGGGCAATCAGCAGCAAATTTTCCAGCTCCAGCGCTTCCAGGCGGGCGGTGTTGAACATCTTGCTGTGGTCGCTGAGCGCCGCGTCGGGCAGGCGCGCTTCCACCTGCTCCAGCTTTTCGATGCCTTCCTTGAGCAGGGCCTCCGTGCGGTAGACGCCGCAATGATCCTGCATCACCTTCTGCATATCGGCGCGCAGGCCGGCGACGGTTTCCGTACCGGTCTTCTTGCCCCAGCGCGCCAGGCGGGCCAGCGATTTCTCCACCTCGGCCTGCGGCAGCGGGCGCGGGATCGGGTTCTCGCGCAGGGTGTCGATCATGTGCAGGCCGGCGGCGCGGCCGAACACCACCAGGTCGAGCAGCGAGTTGCCGCCCAGGCGGTTGGCGCCATGCACCGAAACACAGGCGCACTCGCCCACGGCATAAAGGCCGGGCACGGCTTCCTCGGGACCGGTATGCAACGGCGCCACCACCTGGCCGTACATGTTGCTGGGGATGCCGCCCATCATGTAATGCGCGGTCGGGGTGACCGGAATCGGGTCAGTGATCGGATCGACACCGGCGAATTGCAGCGACAGTTCGCGGATACCCGGCAGGCGCGCCTTGATCTTCTCGGCGCCGAGATGTTCGATTTTCAGATGCACATAATCGCCATGCGGCCCGCAACCGCGCCCGGCGCGGAGTTCCTGGGCAATGGCGCGCGCCACCACATCGCGCGAAGCCAGATCGCGGGCGTTGGGCGCATAGCGCGCCATGAATCGTTCACCGTCCTTGTTCTCGAGGAAACCGCCCTCCCCGCGCACGCCTTCGGAAATCAGGCTGCCCACTCCCGGGATGCCGGTCGGATGGAATTGCCAGAACTCCATGTCTTCCAGCGGCAGGCCGGCGCGCAACACCATGCCCAGGCCGTCGCCGGTGTTGATATGGGCGTTGGTGGAGTGGCGAAAGATGCGGCAGGCGCCGCCGGTGGCCAGCAGCGTGGCGCGCGCCTCGAACAACCAGGGCTCGCCGGTCTCGATTTCGATGGCGGTAACACCGAGGACGCTGCCCTCGTCATCGCGGATCAGATCGAGCGCAAAGAACTCATCGAAGAACTGGGTGCGGGCGGCGATGTTGCGCTGGTACAGGGTGTGCAGCAGGGCGTGGCCGGTGCGGTCGGCCGCCGCGCAGGTGCGGATCGCCTGCTCGCCGCCATAGTTCTGCGACTGGCCGCCGAACGGGCGCTGATAAATTTTTCCATTGTCCAGGCGCGAGAACGGCAAGCCCATGTGTTCCAGTTCGTACACGGCGGCAGCCGCGTTGCGGCACATGTACTCGATGGCGTCCTGGTCGCCCAGATAATCCGAACCCTTCACCGTGTCGTACATATGCCAGTGCCAGTTGTCATCCGACACATTCGCCAGCGCCGCCGTGATGCCGCCCTGGGCGGAAACAGTGTGCGAGCGGGTGGGAAACACCTTGGAAATCAACGCCACCTTGAGGTTGGCCTGAGACAGTTGCAGCGCGGCACGCAAGCCGGCGCCACCGCCGCCGATGATGACGGCATCGAAAGTTCGCTTGGGTATCACTTGATGCTCCACAGGATGTCCACCGCCCATACCAGACAAGCCAGATAGAGCACGGCGAAAGCGAAATACAGGGACAGGCGCAACATCGTGCAGCGCGCGCAGTGCAGGTAGTCGATGAAGATTTCGCGCAGGCCGATCCAGGCATGCAGCAGCAGCGCGACAACGAACAGCAGTGCCGCCACTTTCATGCCCAAGGGCAGGAACAGGGCGCGCCAGCCGGCGTAATCCAGGCTCGGCGCAGAGAGCGCGCAAAACAGGAAGACCGGCAGGAACAAGGCCAGGTAGACCGCGCCGGCGCGTTGCGCCAACCACATATCGAGGCCGCGCCGGGCGCCGCCGACGCTTCTCATGACAACCGCCACAAGGCGGCCAGAACAGTCAACCCGGCGGCGGCCAACAAGCTGAGCCAGGCGGTTCGGCGCGCGGCTTCCTTGCCCTCACCCCAACCCAGATCGAAACCGAGATGGCGCAGGCCCGCCAGGAAGTGATGCAGCAGCGCCCAGATCAGACCCATGGAAATGGCCCAGCCGAAGAATCCGCCGAACCCGTCCGCCACCCGCTGGAAATCTTCCGGTGAACGCAACGACAGCATCAGGGTGTAGAGCAGGCAGGGCAGCGCCAGCGAAAGGGTCGCGCCGCTGGCACGGTGCAAGATGGAAACCATGCCACCGATGGGCAGGCGGATGGCCGCGAGATCAAGAAAATAAGGGCGCTCCGGCTTCATTCTCCGTCCTCTCGGGCGGTTGCAGCCCGGTTTTGTGTCGCGGCATTTAACGCTTATTGCAGCGCACAATCAACTTTCGCGACCTGCCCGTAACCTGGGAGAAATGTAACCAGGCTTGCGCGCTAAACCCTGACCTGGATCGGTGACCCGACCCGATCCCAGGCCAGTTTGTCAGGCACCTGGACGTAGGTGGCCGCGACGACGGATGGCTCACTTGCGGCCTTGGCCGGGCGCCCGATGACCAGCGCGAGCAGGCCAAGTTGATTGCGATAACTGGGCTACTTGCGTTCCAGGTAATAGCGCGTGGCCGCCTTGGCCAGCACATGCGCCTCTTCGTTGCTCAACTGCGGATAGGCATCGCTGATCGTGCGCACCATCCAGAAATCCGTGCGGCTGCCGTTAAGTCCACCACCTTCCTTGAAAAACGGTTCCACATGGCGCACGACATCATCGAACAAAGCGCGCAAGTTGGCGTGTTTGCGCCGCTCGGGCCGTTCCACGCCGTTCTCTTCCATAGTCTGTTCCACAGTTGTCTCTCCTTTTCTCTGGAGTTCCGGTTAGCGGCCTGCCCGGCTCCACCTTTAGCCTTATTGCGGCTTTATTGACGAAAATCATCCCCCTAATGCGAATTCCGGCCAACATCCTCGCCCCATGACCTCCCCCAGCGACTGCCCCTGTGGCTCCGGCCGCCCGCTTGTCGAATGCTGCGGCCCCACCCTGGCCGGCACTTCCCTGCCGCCCGATGCCGAGGCGTTGATGCGTTCGCGTTACAGCGCCTATGTGTTGCGCGACGAGGCCTATCTACTGGCGACCTGGCATCCGGACACCCGCCCCGCCAGCCTTGGCCTCGACCAGGAGCCTGCCACGAAATGGTTGGGGCTGGCCGTCAAGCGGCACGAAGATGCAGGTGATGGGCGGGCGATGGTGGAATTCGTGGCGCGTTACAAGATCGGCGGTCGCGCCCATCGCCTGCATGAAACCAGCCGTTTCCTGCTTGAGCATGGCCGTTGGTGGTATCTGGATGGAAATTGTCCGTAATTGCGTCAAACTTGAACCCAAGTTCACCCGAGATCATCCATGCCCAAAAACTCGCCGGACAAATCTCTGTTCACCCGCAACACCCTGGCCGCGATCCGTGAGCTGGATATTGCCATCGCCAACCACATCAACTGGCTGCGGCAACTGCATGCCGCGTTGATCACCGACACCCCCTGCCCGGCCAGTGATCTGCGTGTGGACGCCCACCATCGTTGCGAATTCGGCATCTGGTATTACGGTGACGGCATGGCCCAACATCAGGGCGAGAGCGGCTTCGCGGAGATCGAGAAAACCCACCATGACATGCACGACGCCGCCCGTCTGCTGCTGACCCACCGGGTTTCCGGCGCCCCCATCAATATCGTGGAATACGAACACTTCATGGATCTGGCCATCCAGTTCAAACAGGACGTGCGGGTCTACCAATACGCCCTGATCAACCAGGTGTGCACCGTGGACCATCTCACCGGCGCCTGGAATCGCCACGCGATGGCCATGAAACTCGCCGAGGAAAGCGAGCGCACCCAGCGTTCGGGCCAGGTCTGCGCCCTGTGCATGATGGACATCGATCATTTCAAGCGGGTCAACGACGAGCACGGCCACAAGATCGGCGACGAGGTGTTGCAGGCCTTTACTTCCATCATCAGCACCGAGCTGCGCAAGTACGACACCCTGTTCCGCTATGGCGGCGAGGAATTTCTCATGCTGCTGCCCAACACCAATCTGGAGAACGCGGCCCTCCTGCTCAATCGTATCCGCGAGACCCTGGCCGCCACCCCCATCACCACCAGCAGCGGCCAGGTAGTCAATCTGACCGCATCCTTCGGCGTCGCCCAAATGGCCAGCCACGAGGCGATCGAGGATGCCCTGGAACATGCCGACCATGCCCTGCTCGCCGCCAAGGCCGACGGTCGCAACAAGGTATGCGCATGGGAAGTACCGATCACTTGAGGGCGGATGAACAATCCTCTGCGTGCCCCGTAGAATGCGCGCCATGAAAATCGCCATCGCCCAGTTCAACGCCACCGTCGGCGACCTCGACGGCAATGCTGCCCGGATTCTCGACCTGGCCAACCAGGCCGCTGCGGCCGGTGCCACGCTCATGCTCACGCCGGAACTGGCCCTGTGCGGCTACCCACCGGAAGACCTGGCGCTGCGTGCGGATTTCTATCGCGAAAATGCCCGTGTGCTGCTCGACCTGGCATCCCGGCTGCCGGCCGGGCTGGCGGTCGTGGTGGGACACCCCCTGGCGGAAGGCGAGGAGCGCTACAACGCGGCTTCGGTTCTGTGCGATGGCCACATCAATGCCACCTACCGCAAGCAGAAACTGCCCAACCACACGGTCTTCGACGAACTACGCACCTTCACCCCGGGTGAGCAGGCCACGGTGTTCGAACACGCCGGCGTGCGCTTCGCCCTCAACATCTGTGCCGACATCTGGGAACCCGGCCCGGCGCTGCAGGCGCGAGAGGCCGGCGCGGAAGTCCTGCTGGTACTCAACGCCTCGCCGTTCCACATGGACAAACAACTGGAGCGCCACCAGGTCGCGCGGCAACGGGTCAGCGAATGCGGCCTGCCGCTGATCTACGCCAATCTGGTCGGCGGCCAGGACGAACTGGTATTCGACGGTGCTTCTTTCGCCCTGGACGGCAGCGGCACCCTGACCGCCCAGTTCCCCGCCTTCACCGAAGGCCTCTACTGGCTGAACCTGGAAGCAGGCGCGCTCACGGGTGAAGTGCTCGCACTCCCCTCCAGCGAGGCGATGGTCTATCAGGCACTGGTGCTCGGCGTGCGCGACTACGTGGCGAAGAATGGTTTCCCCGGCGTCCTGCTCGGCCTCTCCGGCGGCATCGACTCCGCCCTCACCCTGGTGGTGGCGGTGGACGCCATCGGCGCGGACAAGGTGCAGGCGGTGATGATGCCCTCCGCATTCACCGCCAACATCAGCCTGGAAGACGCCCAAGCCCTGGCTGTAAACCTGAAGGTGCGTTACGACGTGCAGCCGATCAAGCGCATGTTCGACATCTTCATGGAAGAACTCTCCGACGAATTCGAGAACCTGCCGTTCGACCAGACCGAAGAAAACATCCAGGCGCGCATCCGTGGCGTGGTGCTCATGGCCCTGTCCAACAAGTTCGGGCAACTGGTGCTCACCACCGGCAACAAGAGCGAAATGGCCAGCGGCTACGCCACCCTCTACGGCGACATGGCCGGCGGCATCGCGGTGCTCAAGGACGTGCCCAAGACGCTGGTGTGGCGGCTCTCGCGTTACCGCAACAGCCTCAGCCCGGTCATTCCGGAACGCATCATCACCCGCCCGCCCACGGCCGAATTGCGCGCCAACCAGTGCGACCAGGACAGCCTGCCGCCCTACGAAGTGCTCGATGCCATCATGGAACGCTACGTGGAACGCGACATGGCCCCGCACGACATCATCGCCGACGGCTATTCGGAAGCCGCCGTGCGCCAGGTGGTGGGCCTGATCGACCGTAGCGAATACAAGCGCCGCCAGTCCCCGCCCGGCATCCGCATCACCGCGCGCGGCTTCGGCCGCGATCGGCGTTATCCCATCACCAACAAGTACCGTGCCCCCTTTTAGCCCTTGTAGCGCCGGCATCCCTGCCGGCGTCTTTGCAAAGACGCCGGCTGGAAGCCGGCGCTACAACAGCCTGACCAACGATTCCGTTCGATCCCCCAGGAGACCCCCATGAAAAAAATCGAAGCCATCATCAAGCCCTTCAAGCTGGACGAAGTACGCGAAGCCCTTTCGGCACTGGGCGTGTCCGGCCTGACCGTGACCGAGGTAAAAGGCTTCGGCCGCCAGAAGGGCCACACCGAGCTATATCGCGGTGCCGAATACGTGGTGGATTTCCTGCCCAAGGTGAAGATGGAACTGGTGGTGGCCGACAGCCTGGTCGACACCGCCATCGAAGCCATCGTCAAAGCGGCTCGCACCGGCAAGATCGGCGAGGGCAAGATCTTCGTCAGCAATGTCGATCAGGTCATCCGCATCCGCACCGGCGAGACCGGCGATGCGGCCGTGTAGCGCGGCAATGGTCGACCTCCCAGGTCAACCATTCAACCTAGAATCCTCAGTTGAACGCGCCCAAGTGTGCGGTTTTCGGGCTGGCTGGCAAGGCGCGACGACGAAGTGGGCCGGGGCCCGCAAGGATAAGCAGGGACTTTGCCGCCGTCTTTTGGCGGCTTAGTCCTTCGCTTAGTAGTTTCAT
>JAUYFG010000055.1 GCA_030690985.1 Pseudomonadota bacterium | reverse complement strand
CGTTCCAGAAGCCCGGCCAGTCAATCGCTTCGATGATGCGCAAACTCTGTCTGCGTCCCCGCATCGTTCTCGACTATCTGCGGCTCACCAAAAACTCCGCCCCTGCTCGGCAGGATTCGTGAGAACAAATTTGCCCTGAAGTACCCCTGGCCTTGCTTGACTGGCTACCACCCGACGCGTAGATTGCTTCATTCCGCCGGCTTGAACTTTTGCCGGTGGGACGCACCTTAGCACTACCTTCTGGGGGCGACCTGGCTTCGACGTGGGTCGCGAAGCAGACAAGGGCATACCGAGGACCAGTTCCCTCGTAAATCCAGCTGGAATTTTATATTCGCTAACGACGAAACCTACGCTCTGGCCGCTTGACGGTCAGACTCCACACCGGTTGGTCCATGGGCCGGGCTGGGAAACCAGCAGTGGAGTCATTCACATGGACTCGCTTCGATTCGGGCCGCTTGAGTCGAAGTTAAATTAAGGTGGCTCGCCTGAACCAAGCCTGTCTGGCCGGCGTGGCTCGGGTTAAAACCAAATGACCTGACTAAGTATGTAGAACTTGCTGTAGAGGATTTGCGGACGCGGGTTCGATTCCCGCCGCCTCCACCATTAAACGTAGTAAAAACAGTATCATGCAAAAACGACCGACCCCGCCGCACGCCAGTGTTGGCGGGGTTTTTCGCTTATGGCTTGCGGACTTCGGCATCCCGCCAGCACCCTGTTTTGCCCCATATTTCGCGGTTTTCTCGCTCTCTTCTCCCTTTCTTCCGGACGATCAAGTCGCGAAGTCCGGAAGGCACATTCATTTAATATCAAAGACTTAACGTGCACAATATTTAATCAATTTTGTTTTCGATATTGGGTGGCAAAAAGGATGTTGAGAGAGAAAACAGGATTGATGGCGTCCGGAAGAAACGAGGCGCGTTGACCATCCTTGACGATGTGCGACAAGTGCGCCCTGAACTGATCGAACACCAATTGGCCCATGCCGTCAAAGACCCGAACGGGCGGGCCTACAACCGCACCGCGCACCTTCCCGAACGGAAGAAGATGATGCAGCAATGGGCCGAGTATCTCGACAAGCTGAAAGCCGGCGACGAAGTGATAACGCTTCACGGCAACGCGGCATAGTCGATTTCGCCGCGCAGCGCCCGATGGCGAGAATGAGTACGGAGATCGCAGCTCATTTGGTCAAACTTGGTCCGCAGGAGGAGCGGGTTGAATAACAGGGAACGCAACTCCGCACTCTGGTTGCACAAGCCAAGCGCCAATTGCTTCGCCTTCGGAGGGCTCGTATCGCCCATTGCGGTTCGTCGATCCTTCGGGAGCGATCTTCCAGTGTCAGACGACAAGTAAAACCAACCCCCTGGCGACACGAAGAATTGACCCCCTGGGCCAATGACCAGGAGGTCACATGAAGCAAGCAAGAGAGCACCATCCCGCCCTTTGCGCAGGCAAAGGAGAGCGGATGCAAGAACCG
>JAUYFG010000054.1 GCA_030690985.1 Pseudomonadota bacterium | reverse complement strand
CGTTCCAGAAGCCCGGCCAGTCAATCGCTTCGATGATGCGCAAACTCTGTCTGCGTCCCCGCATCGTTCTCGACTATCTGCGGCTCACCAAAAACTCCGCCCCTGCTCGGCAGGATTCGTGAGAACAAATTTGCCCTGATCAGCAAGGCGGCACGCTTGCGTTTCGGGTCGTTCAGGAGGCGGGAGAGCTCCTCTACGTCGTTCACTTCCAGGTTGTTGACCGCCAGGATGATGTCGCCACTGTGGATGCCGGCGCGGCTGGCCTCGCCTTCCGCTTCTTCCACCAATACACCGCTGCTGATTTTCAGAATTTTCTTCTGTTCGGCGGAGAGCTTGCTTACCACCAGACCGGCGCGGTTGCCCTTCTTCTTTTCCGGCGCTGCGGCGGCAAGCTGATCGTTCTGGACCTCGCCGACACTGACGCCGAGTTCATGCATTTCACCCTTGCGCCAGACGCTCAGGGTGGCACGGCTGCCAGGCTTGCTGGCGCCGACCATGCGCGGCAGGTCGATGGAACTCGCGACCGGTTTGCCGTTGTATTTGAGGATGATGTCGGACACTTTGAGGCCGGCCTTGTCGGCCGGGCTGCCTGCTTCGAGATCGGCCACCAGGGCGCCTTCGGGGTTCTTCAGGCCGAAGGAGTCGGCCAGATCGGCGGTGACTTCCTGAACCACCACGCCCAGGCGGCCACGGCTGACACTGCCGCGCGTCTTCAGTTGTTCGGCCACGTCTGTGGCGACATCGATGGGAATCGCGAACGACAAGCCCATGTAGCCACCCGAGCGGGAGATGATCTGCGAGTTCATGCCGACCACTTCACCCTTCATGTTGAACAGCGGGCCACCCGAGTTGCCGGGGTTCACCGCGACATCGGTCTGGATGAAGGGGACGTAGTTTTCCTGCGGCAGGGAGCGGCCGACGGCGGAAACGATGCCGGCGGTGACCGAGTTCTCGAAGCCGAACGGCGCGCCGATGGCGAGCACCCATTCACCCACGCGCAGCTTGTTGGGGTCACCCATCTTCACTCGGGGCAATCCTTCGGCGTTGATCTTGATCAGGGCGACATCGGTGCGGCTGTCCGTGCCGACCACCTTGGCGCGGAACTCGCGCTTGTCGGCGAGTTTGACGATGACTTCGTCGACATGATCGACCACATGGGTATTGGTCAGAATGTAACCGTCGGCGGAAATCAGGAAGCCGGAACCCTGGCCGCGACTGGGTGGCAGGAAAGCTTCGCCCTCGGGCGGCATGAATTTGCGGAAGAAATCGAGCATCTCTTCGGGTGCCGGCATCCGCTTGCTGCCACGCTTGAGACGACGTGCTTCCTGGCTGGTGGTGATGTTGACCACGGCGGGCGATTGTTTTTCCACCAGGTCGACAAAGTCCGGCAGTTGCGCCGATGCGCCGCCGGACAGGAAGCTGAAAGTCAGGCCGATAAGGACAAACCATTTCTTCATGTCACACCTCGGAAGTAGCGCCGGCATCCTTGCCGGCTGGGGTTGAGGCCGGCAAGGATGCCGGCGCTACAGGGTTATCGGCTGGCGCAAGCGGATTCGCCGTGTCGCAGGACCACCGGCAGTATGGCCGGTGACTTGCGGCGCTTCAGATACAACGCGGCCAGCAACAGGCCACAAAGACCGCCGCTTACCGCGCCAAGTTCCCCGGCGAATTGCTGCCCGACCCCGGCGCCAAGCAGCAGCAGCAGGAGCGGCACCAGATACCCGGATACCGCCGCACTGAGCAGAGCGCCATCGGGCAAGCCCACCACCACGGCCTCACCCACTGCCGCGCCGATGGGGTTGTCGACCCGGTATTCCGGTTCGTCCGCATGCAGCACGCGGGCGAACAGCGAACTGCCACAACCCTTGCCGCCACAAGCGCCGCAGGAGGAGGGCGCCGCGCTGACTACCCAGGCGCTGTCACCTTCCAGGCGGGTGATGCGGGCGGGGGTTTCGATCATTACCTCGGCTCCATCTCGTAGGATGTGGTGAGCAGCGCGAACCGCATCGCCATGTCCGTCGCAAGATGATGCGGTTCGCTGCGCTCACCACATCCTACGGTGATGTTGGTGTCCGCGAGGTGGGTGCTCATTTCCTCGGCTCCAGTCCCATGGCGATGGTTTCCACCGCCGGCCAGGGCGCATCGCCCAGCACGGTGGCCTGGAATTCGCCGACTTGGCGGCGCATCAGATGGATCATGCCGCGCGGGCTTTCGCCCTTGACGGTGTCCACCGGCTTGTTGCTGGGCGACAGGAACAGGGAAATGTGGGTGAGGCCATCACTGAATACCCAGTGCTCCACCTCGCTCTGCATATTGGGCAGGTGGCGTTTGACGGCAGCGATGCGGGTATAGCCGGGCGGCAGGGTCTTGGCCACGATCTGCTCGGTTTCCAGCGGGCGAGCGGGTTCGGGCATGTCCGACAGGGGAGCGGGGCGCGCTAGCGGCTTCATCGCGTAACCCGACGTTCCCAGCTTGATCTCGGCAAACGCGTATTGCATGAGCGGCTGGTTGCCGGCGTTGACCAGAACGGCTTTCAGCGGCAGGCCGCTGCCCTTCTCCGCGCACAGGATGTAGCCCCAGCGGAAGGCATCTTTGGGCACGATATTCACATTGCGGCAATCCAGGCCGGCGACGCGCGCTGCTTCGCCCAGGCGAACTTCGTACCAGTGGGTCAGGGGCGCCGGATTGGCCGGCAGCAGGTCGGGGAAGTGGCGGCCGTTGAGGCGCTTTTCCATCTTCATCTGGCTGCCATCGGACACCAGGGTCACCGCGCCGGTCTGGCTGCAACGCACTTCGCGCAGGTTGCCGTCCATGGCTACGAGGCGGTTTTCGTAGCGGTTTTCATTGCCGGGGCGATTGCTGATCGACAGGGTTTGCATCGTGTCGCCCTGGCGCACCACAAAAACCCCTTCATAAGCCATGCGCCGCGAGGCATCCGCCATCTTCTGCAACCAGGCGGCGGCTTCGGCTTGCGGCAGGGGTTGCGCGGCCTGTGCACTCGCTACGCACAGCAGCAGCAACAGCCATGCCGCCCTCACCGCGCTTCCTTGCTCAGGGAGACGCGGGTGAAATGCATTTCCGGCACGGTGAGCACGGCCTGGGCATAGTCCTGATGCGCTGCCAGGTAGGGCATGGCATCGGCCGGGGCGGGCGCGGGCATCTGCGCGGCGGCCAGCGGGGCGATAGGCTCCTGGCGCGGCGCCGCGCCCCACAGACCCCAGGTGATGGCGGCGCAGGTGGCGGCCGCGAGCCACAGCAGCGGTCGCCGTTCAGGGGTTTTCTGCACTGGCGCCAACACGGTAGGTTCGTCTTCGAGGGCGGCCATGACCTTCTGCGTCAGATCGGGGAGGTCATTGTGATGACCGCGCAGGAGATCGCCGATGGCGCAGTACTCGGCGAAGCGCGCTCGCCGCGCGGGATCGCCGCTCAGTCGGCGGATCGCCAGTCGTGCGCTCTGATCGGAAAGTTCGCCATCCAGCAGGGCCGAGAGGTTGTCATCGGCTTCGTGTGTCTTGTTCATCTCGCTACCACCTTTTGTCATCCGGAGTGCCCAGAATCGGCCGCAACTTGCTGGCGATGGCCTCGCGTGCCCGGAAAATGCGGGAACGCACCGTGCCGATCGGGCAGGACATGGTTTCGGCTATTTCTTCGTAACTCATCCCTTCCATTTCCCGCAGGGTGATGGCCTGGCGCAATTCCTCGGGCAGGGCATCCACCGCTTGGTTCACCGCTATGGCTACCTGTTTCGACAAGAGTTCCGTTTCCGGCGTGCTGATGTCCTGCGCCACGAGGCGTTCATCCGGCTCGTCGTCGTCATTCATCGCATGGTCGCTGATCGTGCGCATGGCCTTGCCGCGCGAGACCAGGTGGTTCTTGGCGGTGTTGACGGCAATGCGATACAGCCAGGTGTAGAACGCCGCGTCACCGCGAAATTGCGGCAGTGCCCGGTAGGCCTTGATGAAGGTCTCCTGGGCGATGTCCTCCAAATCGTCCGCGTTACGCACCATGCGCGACAACAGGCGGATGACCTTGCGGCGGTATTTCTCCACCAGCAGCCCAAAAGCCTGTTTGTCACCTTCGCGTACCCGCTCGACCAGTTGCAGGTCGATTTCCCGATCACTCATCCTCGTCCTCGCGTGGCAGTGGCTGCCACGGCTTGCAATCCATGTCGGGTCGAGTATAACCGGGCCGTTTGCCGCCATGCCCTGGCAGGCTGCCAGGTGGCTCCGCGTTGGTTCCTCCTTTTTAGAACAAGGCCATGCAACGCTTCGACGTCCTCATCATCGGTTCCGGCATGTCTGCCGCCACCCTGGCTTTGTCCCTGCCCGAGCGCATGCGCATCGCGGTGGTGACCAAGAAAGCCGATTCAGACAGTTCCAGCTATTGGGCGCAGGGCGGCATCGCCGCCGTCACCGGCCCGGACGACAGCTTCGACGAACATGTGCGCGATACCCTGGTGGCGGGCGCCGGCCTGTGCAACGAAGCCGTGGTGCGCCAAGTGGTGGAAGCGGCGCCGGCCGCAGTGCAATGGCTGGTCGAGCAGGGCGCGCCATTCGATCATGAGGGCGCGGCTTATCACTTGACCCGCGAAGGTGGTCACTCGAAGCGCCGGGTGCTGCACGCGGCGGATGCCACCGGGCGTGCCGTGCAGGACATCCTCCTGGCACGCATGGCGGCGCGGCCCAATGTGACCCTGTTCACCCATCACATCGCCATCGACCTGATTACCGACCGCAGCCTCGGGCGCGAGGGCAGGGCGGTGCATGGCGCCTATGTGCTGGACACCGCCAGCGGCCAGGTGGAAACCTATGCCGCCGGCTTCACGGCACTGGCCACCGGCGGCGCCGGCAAGGCCTTTCTCTACACCACCAATCCGGATACGGCCACCGGCGACGGTATCGCGATGGCCTGGCGCGCCGGCTGTCGGGTAGCCAATCTGGAGTTCATCCAGTTCCACCCCACCTGCCTGTATCACCCGCATGCCAAGTCGTTCCTGATTACCGAGGCGATGCGCGGCGAGGGCGCCTTGCTGCGCCTGCCCGACGGCAGCCGTTTCATGCCGGAACATGACGAGCGCGCCGAACTGGCGCCGCGCGACGTGGTGGCGCGCGCCATCGATCTGGAAATGAAGAAGCGCGGCCTCGATTGCGTGTATCTGGACATCACCCACAAGCCGGCCAAGTTCATCGTCAGCCACTTCCCCAACATCCATGCGCGCGGCCTGGAACTGGGCATCGACATCACCCGTGAATGGATACCGGTGGCGCCGGCCGCGCACTACACCTGCGGCGGCGTGCTGGTGGACCAGGACGGCCGCGCCGATGCCGACAACCTCTACGCCATCGGTGAAACCAGTTGCACCGGCCTGCATGGCGCCAACCGGCTCGCTTCCAATTCCCTGCTGGAATGCCTGGTCTACGGCCGCGCGGCGGCCGCGCATATCGCCGAATCCGTGCCCGCCGGCCATGAGGATTTACCGGCCTGGGACGAAAGCCGGGTAAGCGATGCCGACGAGGAAATCGTCATCGCCCACAACTGGCACGAACTGCGCCGCTTCATGTGGGACTACGTTGGCATTGTGCGCACCCGCAAGCGCCTGGAACGGGCCAGCCACCGCATCAGACTGCTCAGCGACGAGATCAACGAGTATTACAGCAACTTCCGGGTGAGCCACGACCTGATCGAACTACGCAACCTGGTGCTCACCGCCGACCTGATCGTGCGCTGCGCCACGCTACGCCACGAAAGCCGGGGATTGCACGCCTCGCGGGATTATCCCGGCCTGCTGGCGGAGGCGCGGGATACGGTGCTGGAGCCGGGAAATTCGTAACAAGGGAGAAATCCTGGCAGCCTGTCGGACTTTGGTCGTTGATAGCGAAAAGCGGCCCCAGCGAGGCCAGTTTTTGCCGGATTCGCAGCCGCATAGTCGAACTATGGGGCAGCGGAGTCGTTGTCGCTTCAGCGACATTACGAATCCGGCGTACCCCTTGCGGGTGCAAGAAGCTGGTGAAAAATGGGCCGCTGCGGTCGTTTTGCAGCCGACGATTCCAAAGCCCGACAGGCTGCTGGGGAAGGAAAGCGTATGCCGCTGACCATCATCGAGATCATCAAGCCTGCCGAGCAGGGGCTATCGACGCCGTTTCTCTGCCGGGGCGATGACGATGCCCTTTATTTCGTGAAGGGGCGCAACAGCGGCCGCGCCAGCCAGTGGGCGGAATGGTTGGCGGGGCATGTGGGCCGGGCATTCGGCCTGCCGATTCCACCTTTCTGTCTTGCTCAGGTACCAGCCAATCTGGTACGGGAGTGCCCCGCCGAATTGCGCCCCATCGGCGCGGGTATCGCCTTCGCTTCCCGTCAGCGCGAGGCGGCGCAGTGGCTGGAGCCTGCCGCGATCGGTCGTGTCCCGGTGTCGTTGCGCCGCGATGTGCTGGTGTTCGACTGGTGGATACGCAACCTGGATCGCACCCGAGGCAACCCCAATCTGCTCTGGGCGCCCGCATCCGAGGAACTGGTGGTGATCGACCACAACCAGGCATTCGATCCGGATTTTTCAGCATCCGATTTCCTGGCTAACCATCTCTTCTCCGCCGACGCGGAGGCGGTTTTTTCCGATCTGGTCGAACAGGCGCGGTACTTGGAACGCATAGAACGCGCTCTGGAGGTTTGGGATTCGGCTTGTGATAATGCCCCTCCGGAATGGCGTTGGGCCAACGATGAACAGGACGTTCCCGCCAACTTCGATCCGGATGCTGCCCGCGCCGTGCTGGCGTGTTGTTCAACCCCCTATTTCTGGAGAAGACCATGAACAAGTTGGCCTGCCGCTACGCCATCGTCCAGTTCCTCCCCTATCCGGAGACGGGAGAGTTCGCGAACGTGGGCGTGGCCTTGCTTTGCCCGGAGGCGAAGTATTTCGGCTATCGCCTGCAAACCCGGCGCATCGGGCGGGTCACGGCGTTTTTCGAAGATGTCGGCAGAACGACATACTCCCGCGCGTTGCGTCTGTTCGCGCAGGAACTGGAGCGGGCGGCCAAGGGGTTGGCTGAGGTGGCTTTCGCTCACGATGACCCGGAAGCCGCGCGCCTGGCCTTCGGCCGGCTGATCCATCCGCGCGAGGCCATCGTCCGCTTCGCGCCGCAACGGGTATATCTGGCCGAAGCGCCCGAGGCGGCTTTGGAGCATCTGTTCGGGCATTACGTGGATCATGAGTTCGTGACCCGCGAATATCAGGAAAACCAGTTGGAGAAGCGTATCGCTGCGATGCTGCGGACGATGGCACTCAACCAGCCGTTCCACCCGCAAGTCCTTGGTAACGATGAGGTACATGCCCGCTTCCCCTTCGTACAGGGTGGCGTGGGTGCCGCAGAAAAACTCATCAAGCCGTTTTTCCTGGCGCAGGATGAGCCGAACAGGATTTACGACCACGCCGATCCGTGGCTCCAGAAAATGCGCCGCCTGCGGTCGCGGAATCTGCTTCCCCGCCGTGTGCTGTTTACTCTGGACGGGCCGCCGGCTTCGGATACCAAGCGTTACCACGCTTTCGACGAAATACGGCAGGAGTTGATGGCGCTGGATTTCGAAGTGACCGAGGCGGAAGAGGGCGTGGCCATCACCCGGTTCGCGCGGAGTTGATCCGCTTGTAGGAGTGCCGCTGGCGGACCCTATTCGGCCCACCAGCGGGCTTCCTATCCTTCCGCCCGCTTCACCAGGAAATGCACCAGCAGCGGCACCGGGCGGCCGGTGCTGCCTTTTTCCTTGCCGGATTTCCAGGCGGTGCCGGCGATGTCCAGGTGCGCCCAGTCGTATTTCTTGGTGAACTTGCCGAGGAAGGCGGCGGCGGTGATGGTGCCGGCGGGGCGGCCGCCGATGTTGGCCATGTCCGCGAAATTGCTCTTCAGTTGTTCCTCGTACTCCTCGAACAGGGGAAGTTGCCAGCAGCGGTCATTTGATACTTCCCCCGCATGCAGCAGTTCCCGTGCCAGGGCGTCGTCGTTGGCGAGCAGGCCGGAGGTGTGGTGTCCCAGGGCGATCACGCAGGCGCCGGTGAGGGTGGCGATGTCCACCACGCAGGCCGGCTCGAAGCGTTCCGCGTAGGTCAGGGCGTCGCACAGGATCAGGCGGCCTTCGGCATCGGTGTTGAGGATTTCGATGGTCTGCCCGGACATGGAGGTGACCACATCGCCGGGCTTGTTGGCGCGACCGTTGGGCATGTTCTCGCAGGTGGGGATGAGGCCGACCACGTTGAGCGGCAGCTTGAGCATGGCCAGGGCGCGGAAGGTGCCCAGCACCGAGGCGGCGCCGCACATGTCGTATTTCATTTCATCCATGTCGGCACCGGGCTTGAGCGAGATGCCGCCGGAATCGAAGGTGATGCCTTTGCCTACCAGGACGATGGGTTTCTGGCTTTTCTCGCCGCCCTGGTGACGCAGGATGATGAAGCGCGGCGGCTCGTCGCTGCCACGGGCGACGGAGAGGAAGGAGCCCATGCCGAGTTTTTCGATGGCGGCCTGATCCAGCACTTCGACAGCGAAACCCTGTGTTTTCGCCATTTCCTCGGCTTGTGCGGCGAGATAGTTGGGCGTGCAGATGTTGCCCGGCAGGTTGCCCAAGTCCTTCGCCAGCTTCATGCCGGCGGCGATGGCCTGGCCACGCTGCGCAGCCGCTTCGCCGGTGGGGAGTTCGCCACGGCGCGAGACCGCCAGGGTGAGGCGGCGCAGGGTGCGTTTGCTTTCTTCCGGCTTGCTCTTCATCTGCTCGAAGCGATACAGCGTTTCTTCCGCGACCAGCACCGCCTGCTCCACATTCCAGCCGAGATCGCGTTTTTTTACCGGGATTTCGCTGAGATAGAGCGCGGCTTCGCCAACGCCGGTATCCGACAGTGCCTTGATCGCGGCACGCACGGCATCGCGATAGTTTTTATCGCGGAACTCACGTTCCTTGCCGAGGCCGACCAGCAGCACTCGATCACACAAAAGGCCAGGTACGTGATGCAGCAACAAGGTGGCGCCCAGCTTGCCGTCCATGTCGCCACGCCGGAGAATGTCGGCCAGATAACCTTGGGCAGCGTGATCGATGACTTCACCCGCGAAGCTGAGCTTGCGATGATCGAATACGCCGACCACCACACAGGCGCTGCGCTGTTTTTCCGGGCTGCCGCTTTTTATGCTGAATTCCATCCTGGTCTCCAAAAAACCGATGATCCTGCCTGAAAAATACAAATTCTTACGTGAACGGGTGGTTTCGTGGATTATCGGCAGTTGATCTTCAAATAGTCAAAATTCAATCGCCTGATCCATGCCCCGATTCCTGCGTATTTTCGACCGCGCCCTGATCCGCGAGATGGCCGCCGGCAGCGGCATGGCGTTTGCCTCGCTGGGGTCGATTTTCGCCGTGGTGCTGTTGGTGCGGGTACTGGGGCGGGCGGCGATCGGTGACCTCGCCAATGACGCGGTGTTTCCCCTGTTGGGGTTCGGCTTCGTGCGTTTTCTGCCGATTCTGCTTTCCCTGGCCCTGTTCATCGGCGTGTTCATGAGCCTGTCCCGCCTCTGGCGCGACAGCGAGGCGGTGATCTGGATGAACGGCGGCCTGGGGCCGTTCGACTGGATGCGCCCGGTTGTCGTGTTTTCCCTTCCGGCGGCGGTGATCATCGCGGTTGTGAGCATGTTGCTGATTCCCTGGTCGGTGGGTAAGCAGACTCAGTACGAGGAGGTGTTGGACAGCCGTGATCGGGTGTCCACGCTGGCACCCGGGGTGTTTTCCGAGGATCGCCGGGGGCAGCGCGTGTTTTTCGTGGAATCCGCATCGCCCAGTGGCAACAGCGTCGGCAACGTGTTCGTTCAATCGGTGCAGCAGGGCCGCATGGGGGTGATCGTCGCCCGGCAGGGGCATATGCGGCGCATGGACAACGGCGACCACTTCCTGGTGCTGGAACAGGGTAATCGTTATGAGGGCACGCCTGGCGTGGCGGACTTTCGTGTGGCCGATTTCAGTAGTTATTCCGTGCGTATCGAGCCGCAGGTGATTGCCGAAAAGGCCGGTGGCCCGCACTCCCGTAGCCTGACGACGCTGTTCGCCAACCCGACGCCGGAAAACATGGCGGAATGGGTCTGGCGCATCAGCTATCCGCTCAGCTCACTGATCCTCTGCCTGCTGGCGGTGCCCTTGAGCTATGTGAATCCGCGCGCCGGCCGGTCCCTCAACGTGGTGTTCGCCATTCTGATTTATTTCGCCTACAGCAACCTGGTCGGCCTGTCCCAGGGCTGGGTGGGGCGCTCCCAACTCAGCGCCGGCGAGAGCATCGTGCTGGTGCATGGTTTCATGCTGGTTGTCCTGATGCTGGCTTACTGGCGGCGCTTTCATGGGCCGGGCCGATCATGAGCATTCTGTTTCGCTACGTTTCCCGGGAAATCGTCAGTGCCAGCATCCTGGCAGTGTTGGCACTCACCGGCATGTTCTCCTTTTTCGATTTCATTCGCGAAATCTCCGAGAACCATGCCGAGGCCTATACCCCGCTGGCCGCCACCCTGTTCGTCTTGCTCAATGTCCCGGGGCGCTTGAACGAATTGATTCCGGTCGCTGTGCTGGTGGGGGGCTTGTTCGCCTGGAACCGCCTGGCGCTCAGTTCGGAATTCAGCGTGATGCGCACGGGCGGTCTGTCCGCGCCACGACTGGCGGCCTGGATGATCGGCGTGGGTTTGCTCATCGGCGGTTTCGCGCTGTTGATCGGCGAGTACGTCATGCCACCCGCCGAACGTGCCGCGCAACAACTGAAACTGCGCGCCACCAGCGGGGTCGTGGCCAAGGAATTCCAGACCGGGGTATGGGCGAAAGATGGCACGACTTTCATCAATATCCGTGAAATGCGGCCCGATGCCAGCCTGGTCGATGTGCGCTTGTATGTCTTCGATGATCGCTTTCATCTGCGCTCGGTGCGCCGCGCCGAATCCGCCGAATGGCGCAATGGCAACTGGATGCTCAGGAAAGTAACGGAAACGCGCCTTGGCGAGGGCCACACCGAGACGCTGCAACTGGCGGATCAGGCCTGGGTGTCCGCCGTCACGCCGGACCTCCTGGCGGTATTGATGGTGTCTCCGCAGCGTATGTCGATGGCCACGCTGCATTCCTATATTCAGCACCTGACGCAGAACCATCAGGACGCGCAGCGCTACATCATCGCCTTCTGGAACAAGGTGACCTACCCGCTGGCCGCGCCGGTGATGCTGTTGCTGGCTCTCGCGTTTGCCTATCACCCGCCGCGCGTGGGCGGGGCGGGTGGGCGCTTGCTCCTGGGCATCTTGTTGGGGCTGGGTTTCCATCTCGCCAACCGGCTGTCTGCCCAGTTCGCGCAGTTGCAGGATTGGCCGGCGCCACTTTCTGCTGCGGCCCCCATCCTGGCTTTCGGCCTGGCGGCCGGCATCGCTATCTGGTGGATGGAGCGGCGTTGATCCGTGTAGCGCCGGCTTCCAGCCGGCGTTTTTTGCAAGACACCGGCTGGAAGCCGGCGCTACACGAGCGACAGTTGGCTGATCGCTTCTAATTTCTGGGCCAAAAACTCCCGAGCAATCGCAATTTTCTCCTCGGAACTACCGGAGCCGTGCTGACAAGCCGGGTGCCTGCCAGGCGGTCATGCAGGAACTGGCGGTCTTTGTCGAAAAAAACCCAGAACCAGGCCACCGGGAACAGCAGGCAGGCCAGCAGATAGCGCTTCACGGCCTGGCGGGTGCTGGGACGGGCAGCATCCGCGGATTCCAGGCGGATGTGCCAGGTCTTCATGGCCAGGGTCTGGCCGCGTCGCCAGAACAAGGTGAAGTAGCCCCCCGCGATCAGCAGCCAGTAAGCCCAGACGAGCAGCCGAGACAAGGCCGGCGGGAGGGTTAGCGTCAAGGCCACGACAGGAATGCCGGCGACGAACAGCACGGCCGCCAGCAACATCGCCTCATAGACGAGGCAGGCAAAACGGCGCGGCAGGGAAGGTGTGGTCATGTTGCGTGAATGGCGGGAATTGGGCGGGAACTATACCTGCGGTTTGCAATTGGTGAACCCTTCCCATAGAATGCTGCGTTTTCCGGATTAGCCCAGATTTTTGGAGATAGGCATGTACGCGGTGATCAAAACCGGTGGTAAACAATACAAGGTATCTGCCGGCGGCAAGCTGAAGGTGGAGACGCTTCCCGTTGAAGTGGGTGGTGAGGTCGAAATCACGGACGTGCTCATGGTGGCCGATGGCGACGACATCAAGGTCGGTTCCCCGATGGTGGCCGGTGCTTCCGTCAAGGCGACCGTGCTTTCGCATGGTCGTGGCATCAAGGTGCTGATTTTCAAGATGCGCCGTCGCAAGCACTATCGCAAGACCCAGGGGCATCGTCAGAACTACACGGAAATCCGCATCGACGGCATCGATGTTGCGGCTTCCGTCTGATCAGGAGTAGATAAACATGGCACACAAGAAAGCAGGCGGCAGTTCACGTAACGGTCGCGACTCCAACCCCAAGATGCTGGGTGTGAAGCGCTACGGCGGCCAGTTCGTGCCCGCCGGCAACATCCTGGTGCGGCAGCGTGGCACCCAGTTCCATCCCGGCCTGAATGTCGGCTTGGGCAAGGACTTCACCCTGTTCGCGAAAGTGGACGGTGTGGTCGAATTCACCGTGAAGGGCGAGCGTCGGCGTCGCACGGTCAACGTGGTGCCGGTCGCGGCGTAAGCCCCAATCGCCACCCGAAGGAGCCCTATCCACGGATAGGGCTTTTTTCATTTCAAAGCGTTTTTCCCAGGCTATCCCATGAAATTCATCGACGAAGCCCGTATTGATGTCATCGCAGGGCGTGGCGGTAATGGCTCCGCTTCGTTCCGGCGCGAAAAGTTCATCCCCATGGGTGGGCCGGACGGCGGCGATGGCGGCAAAGGCGGCAGTATCTGGGCGCAGGCCGACCGCAACATCAATACCCTGGTCGAGTACCGTTTCACCCGCATGTTCCGCGCCCAGCACGGCGAGAACGGTCGCGGCGCCGACTGCTACGGCAAGGGCGGCGATGATATGACCCTGCGCGTGCCGGTGGGGACGGTGATTACCGAAGATGAGACCGGCGTGCTGATCGCCGACCTCGCGGTCGATGGCCAGCGTGCCCTGATCGCCAAGGGTGGCATTGGGGGCTTGGGCAACCTGCACTTCAAGTCCAGCACCAACCGGGCGCCACGCCAGACCACGGCGGGTGAAGTGGGTGAGGAATCGCGTCTGCACATGGAGCTGAAGGTACTCGCCGACGTGGGCTTGCTGGGCATGCCCAATGCCGGCAAGTCCACCCTGATCCGCGCGATTTCCGCCGCCAAGCCCAAGGTGGCCGACTACCCTTTCACTACCCTGCATCCCAATCTGGGCGTGGTACGGGTCGATAGCGAACGCAGTTTCGTGGTCGCGGATGTGCCCGGCCTGATCGAGGGTGCGGCCGAAGGCGCCGGCCTGGGCCACCAGTTTCTGCGCCATCTGGCGCGTACCAGTTTGTTGTTGCATCTGGTCGACCTGGCGCCCTTCGACCCGGAAGTCGACCCGGTGCGCGAGGCGCGCGCCATCGTCGAGGAACTGCGCAAATACGACGAAGACCTTCATGCCAAGCCACGCTGGCTGGTGCTCAACAAGACCGATCTGATCCCCGAGGAAGAACGCGCCGAGCGCATCGCCGACTTCATCAAGGAATTTGCCTGGGAGGGACCGTTGTTCGCGATTTCCGCGATCAACGGTGGCGGCTGTCAGCCCCTGGTGTTCGCCATCATGGAGCACCTGCAACAAAGCCGTGCCGCTGCGGAGGGGGCGGGCGCATGAACCCCTGTAGCGCAGGCGTCTCGCCTGCACCTTGGCGCGGGACGCAGGCGGGACGCCTGCGCTACAGAGGACGTCTGGTTTCATCATTCGGGGCGGCCTGGCCACCATGACCGTTAGCATGAGCCGTTCCGTGATTGCCGATGCCCATCGCCTGGTGGTGAAAGTCGGCAGCAGCCTGGTGACCAACGAGGGGCGTGGTCTCGACCATGAGCGCTTGGCGCTGTGGTCGGCGCAGATCGCCAAGCTCACCGCGCTGGGCAAGGAGATCGTGCTGGTCTCCAGCGGCGCCATCGCCGAAGGCATCAGCCGCCTGGGTTGGAGCAAGCGGCCGGTCGCGTTGAACGAACTCCAGGCCGCCGCCGCCGTCGGCCAGATGGGCCTGATCGAGGCCTATGAGCGCAGTTTCCGCGTGCATGGCCTGCAAACCGCGCAGATTCTGCTTACTCATGCCGATCTCGCCGACCGCGAGCGCTATCTGAATGCCCGCTCCACCCTGCGCACCTTGCTGGAGCTCAAGGTCATTCCGATCATCAACGAGAACGACACGGTGACCACCGAGGAAATCAAGGTCGGCGACAACGACACCCTGAGCGCCCTGGTGGCCAATCTGATCGAGGCCGATGTCCTGGTCATCCTCACCGATCAGCGCGGTCTCTACAGCGCCGACCCGCGCAAGCATCCGGATGCCGAGTTCATCCACGAAGCCGTGGCCGGCACGGCGAACCTGGAAGCGATGGCCGGTGGCGCCGGTTCCAGCGTGGGCACCGGCGGCATGTTGACCAAGATACTGGCCGCCAAACGCGCCGCGCGTAGCGGCGCGCATACCGTGATCGTGAGCGGCCGCGAGGACGATGTCCTGGCGCGCCTGGGCGCGGGTGAGGCCATCGGCACGCAACTCCTGGCCCGCAACGCGCCATTGGCCGCGCGCCGCCAGTGGCTGGCCGACCACCTGCAAGTGCGCGGCCGCCTGAAGCTGGACGACGGTGCGGTGCGCGCGCTGCGCGAGCAGGGCAAGAGTTTGCTGTCGATCGGGGTGGCGGAGGTTGTCGGTGAATTCCATCGTGGCGAAGTGGTCGCCTGCAGCGACGGCGACGGCCGCGATATCGCGCGCGGGCTGGTCAACTACGGTTCCGACGAGGCCCGCCGCATTGCCCGCCACCCGAGTGGCCAGATCGCATCCCTGCTCGGCTACATGGACGAGGTGGAACTCATCCACCGGGATAACCTGGTGTTGCTGTAGGGCGGAAGCCCAGAATGGGGCATTCCGCCCTACCTCCAGACCTTCCAGGCATCGAGTATTCCCAGTTGTACGCCGCCGCCTTCCGGCCCGGTCAGCGTGATGCCGGCACGCTGGAAGCGGCCAATATGCAAGCCATGCAGCAGCGGCATGAACCACTCGCCATCCAGCCTGGCGGCATCCGCTGCGGTGGCGTCGGCGGGAAATTCCGGCAACACCAGCAAAGTGCTATCGGCCCGTGGCGTGTCGCGCAGGCGTGCCGGGCAGGGTGCGCCGGCACTGCCGGACAGTCGCGCCAGCGCCAGCGCTTCCGTTTGCTCCGCCAGGACTTGCTGGAAATGGCGTCCGGTTTTCGGCATCTCGCCCCCGCCCCAGAGCCAGAGACTGTTGATCGGCTTCTGTCCGCGCTGCTCGCGCGCCTGGTTTACCGGGTGGTCGTGGAGAATGATTTGCGCATCGTTCACCAGGCGCATGACCCGCGCAGCACTGGGGCCGACCGGCAGGGCGGAATTCACATGGCGGGTGGCAACTACGTCCAGCGGCGTGGTGCGCAGTTTGACGGCATGGGAAGGATGGCCATACCAGCGCTCTGGCGCGGGCGCCAGAAGGTACCAGCCGGCCTCCTCGAACAAGGGTTTGAGACTTGCCGCCAGGGCCTCGGATTCCAGCTCGCTCAGCCCGACATGCGTGGCATCCAGCAGCGTCATGCCACGCATGCCGACTTGCAGATGCACCGGGTCGGCGCGCAACCAGTAGCCCCGGTTGGCGTTCAGGCCATCGTAGGTGGCGGTAACCGGCGCAAGTGGGCTGTCATCCTGCCGGGGGACGCGGAATGCCTGGCACAGGGCATCCGCCAGGCTGGTTTCACCGCTCCGGGCGCGTCCGCGTGCCAGCAGGCGTTCCAGTCCCGGCATAGGCGTCGGTTCGCTGTGGGGGGAGTCCCTCCAGGCCGCCAGGCCGGGGGCGATGAGGTGAAGTTCACTCAATTTCGGATTTCGGATTTCGGATTTCGGATTTCGGATTTCGGATTTCGGATTTCGGATTTCGGATTTCGGAAAGTCGGGCGCGGCGATGCCGCGCGAGAAAATCCGAAATCCGAAATCCGAAATCCAGCTACTCCGCCTCGCTCTCGAACCCCGCCTGCGCGAGTTCCGCCGCGCGCACGATGGCGCGGGCCTTGTTGCAGGTTTCCAGCCATTCGTTCTCGGGTACGGAGTCGGCGACGATGCCGGCGCCGGCTTGCACGTAGAGGATGTTGTCCTTGATGACCGAGGTGCGGATGGCGATGGCGACATCCATGTCGCCGTTGAAGCCGAGGTAGCCGACGGCGCCGGCATAGACGCCGCGCTTGGTCGGTTCCAGTTCGTCGATGATTTCCATGGCACGAATCTTCGGCGCGCCGGAGACGGTGCCGGCCGGGAAAGTGGCGCGCAGCACGTCCATCGCGCTCATCTCCGGGCGCAGCTTGGCTTCGACGTTGGAGACGATGTGCATGACGTGCGAGTAGCGTTCGACGGTCATGTTCTCGGTGACTTTCACCGTGCCGACCTGGGCGACGCGGCCGGCGTCGTTGCGGCCAAGATCCATGAGTTGCACATGTTCGGCGCGCTCCTTGGGATCGGCCAGCAGTTCGGCCTCCAGGCGCTGGTCTTCTTCGCGGGTGGCGCCGCGCGGCCGGGTGCCGGCGATGGGGCGGACAGTGACGCGCTTTTCACTGCCCTCACCTTCCAGACGCACCAGGATTTCCGGCGAGGAGCCGACCACATGAAAACCGCCCATGTCGTAATAAAACAGGTAGGGCGAGGGGTTGAGGCCGCGCAGCGCCCGGTACAGCGACAGCGGATGCGCGTTGAACGGCCGGCTCAGGCGCTGCGATAGCACCACCTGCATGATGTCGCCCTCGGTGATGTAGCGCTTGGCGCGCACCACTGCGTCCTTGAAAGCCTGCTCGCCGAATTCCGATTCGGCTTCGGCGCCGTTGCCCTTGGCGCCACCCGGCGGCACGGCAGGGCGCAGCAGGCGCCGGGACAGTTCTTTCAGGCGCAAGTGGGCCTTCAGGTAGGCCTCGGGCTCCAGCGGATCGGCGTAGACGATCAGGGTGAGGCGGCCGGAGAGGTTGTCCACCACCGCCAGTTCGTCGCTGAGCAGGAGCAGGATGTCCGGGGTGTTGACCGGGTCCAGCTTGCGCGTGTCAGCGAGTTTCTTTTCGATGTAGCGCACCGTGTCGTAGCCGAAGTAGCCGCACAGGCCACCCGGGAAACGCGGCAGGCCGGGCACCGGCGCGGCCTTGAAGCGCGCCAGGTAGGTCTCGATGAAGGCCAGCGGGTCGTCGCAGTTGGATTGCTCCACCGGCAAGCCGTTGGTCTCGACGCTGACGAAGTGCCCGTGTACCCGCAGCACGGTGCGGGCGGGCAGGCCGATGAAGGAGTAACGCCCGAAACGCTCGCCGCCCACCACCGATTCCAGCAGGTAGGAATAGGGCTCGTTGGCGAGTTTCAGGTAGAGCGAAAGCGGCGTATCCAGGTCGGCGGGCAGTTGCTTGATGACCGGGATGCGGTTGTAGCCCTGGCGGGCGAGGCTGTTGAACTTGTCTTCGTTGAACATGGTGGCTCTCTGGAAAGTCGGGAATGGCGGAACGCGAAAAGGGATATTGGCTCGGCATGGCCCGTAGGAGCGGGCTTGCCCGCGATTTGGCATCAGCTATCGCGGGCAAGCCTATCGCGGGCAAGCCCGCTCCTACCCGGTTTCCAGAGGGTTCAGGTTCATTTGCGGATGATCAATTTGGCGGCCTCGGCCAGGCTGGGAACGACGGCATCGAGATCCAGTTCCGCCACCGGACGCCCCCGGTTGTAGCCGTAGGGCACGCAGAACACCGGACAGCCGGCGGCACGCGCGGCCTGGGCGTCGTTGAGGGAGTCGCCGATCAGCAGCAGTTCCGCCGGCTCGCACTCGAACACCGAGCAGGCATGCAGCAGCGGCAGCGGCGAGGGCTTCTTCTCCGGCAGGGAGTCGCCGGAGAGGATCAGTTCGAAGTAGTCGAACAGGCCGGTGTCCCTCAAGAGCGGGTGGGTGAAGCGCGCGGCCTTGTTGGTGATGCAGGCCAGATGCACGCCACTGGCCTTCAGGGCTTGCAGGCCTTCGATCACGCCGGGGTAGGGGCGGCTCTTGCGCGAGACCCATTCGGCGTAGTGCTGTTCGTAGATCGGCAACGCCTGGGCGAACAGTTCCGGCGCCGGGTCGGCGTGCATGTCGCGGGTGAGTACCCGCTTCACCAGGCGGGAGACGCCGTTGCCGATGTAGGTTTTTACCTCGGCCAGGTCGATCGGCGGCTGGCCGAGATCTTCGGCCATCGCCATCGCGGCATCGGCCAGGTCGGGCGCGGTGTCGAGGAGGGTGCCGTCGAGGTCGATGACGACGGCTTTCAGGAAGAGGGGGAAGTTCATAGGGAGCTCGTAGCGCCGGCGCCTCGCCGGCGTTTTAAAAAGACGCCGGCGAGACGCCGGCGCTACATCAGGCTTTCGCCAGTTCCGCGCGCAGGGCGGCGATGACCGTGTTGTAGCGTTGCGGGTCGCTGTCGCGGGCGGCGCCGAAGATGGCGGAGCCGGCCACGAAGGTATCCACGCCGGCTTTCGCCACTTCGCAGATGTTGGCCGGGCCGACGCCACCGTCGATCTCCAGGCGGCAGTTGTAGCCACCGGCGTCGATCATCTGGCGCACCGCGCGGGCTTTGTCGAGCACGTAGGGGATGAACTTCTGGCCGCCGAAGCCGGGGTTGACTGACATCAACAGCACCATGTCGAGCTTGGGCAGCATGTATTCCAGCACGTCCAGCGGCGTCGCCGGGTTGAACACCAGGCCGGCCTTGCAGCCGTTTTCCTTGATCAGGCCGATGGTGCGGTCGACGTGCTCGGAGGCTTCCGGGTGGAAGGTGATGTAAGTGGCGCCGGCCTTGGCGAAGTCGGGAATGATGCGGTCCACCGGCTTCACCATCAGATGCACGTCGATGGGGGCGGTGACGCCGTGTTTGCGCAGTGCTTCACAGACCAGCGGGCCGATGGTCAGGTTGGGCACATAGTGGTTATCCATCACGTCGAAGTGGACGATGTCGGCGCCAGCGGCGAGTACGAAGTCCACTTCCTCGCCGAGCTTGGCGAAGTTGGCGGAAAGGATGGAAGGAGCAATCTGGTAATCGGCCATGATGGTTTTTCCGGTCTGGTGAAAGAATCCGTCGAATTCTACCTGCCCGCCCCGCGCACTGGACAGGGCTGGATGATTCGTGTGCAATCCTCGCCCGCACGCCACTCAGCAGCAGAAAACCCATGGCCGACAGCAGGAAGTACCACATTACCGTCACCACCCGCACCCAGTTCATCCCGGAACAATCCGATGAAGGTGCGGAGCGTTTCGTGTTCGCCTACACCATCACCATCGCCAATAGCGGCCAGATGCCGGCGCAGCTCATTTCCCGGCACTGGGTCATCACCGACGCGCACGAGAAGGTGCAGGAAGTACGCGGCCTCGGCGTGGTGGGTGAACAGCCGCTGCTGAAACCCGGCGAGCAGTTCGAGTACACCAGCGGCACCGCCATCGCCACCCCGGTCGGGGCGATGAAAGGCAGCTATCAGATGGTCGCGGAAGACGGCAATCAGTTCGAGGCCGAGGTGTCCGAATTCATCCTGTCCGTGCCGCGTGTTCTTCATTGATGCGCGCGCTTGTTCTGATCGGGGCGCTGTCACTGCTGGCCGGTTGCAGCCTGTTTCAAACGAAGCCGCCGGAACCTGAGCCGAGCCTGCCTTCGCCTCCCACGAAGCCACTGCCCCCCACGCCTCCCACGCCCACTCAGCCGATTCCCGTTCCCCCCGCAGCCACGGTCGAAGTGCCCGTGCCGGAGCCCGCTGTCGTGGCGCCGCCGGAAGACGCCGGCAAACTCATTCCCGTCGCCATGCCCTGGCTCAAGCCGGCGGTATTCGCTCAATTGCCGGGCTGGCGCGACGACGATCTGGCGCTGGCCTGGCCAGCCTGGTTGCAATCCTGCCGTGGCCTGCGCAGCAACCCGGCCTGGACTGGCGTCTGCCAGGCCGCGTTACAACTGTCTCCCCTGCCGGAGAACGGCGAAGTCCGCGCCTTTCTCGAAGCGCAATTTCAGGTCTGGCAGGTCAGCCAGAGTGAAGGCGGCACGGAGGGCCTGGTCACCGGTTACTACGAGCCGCTGCTGCGTGGCAGTCGCACCCGCACTTCGCGCTATCGCTATCCGCTCTACGGGCCGCCCGACGACATGCTGGTGGTCGATCTCGGCGCGCTCTACCCGGAGTTGAAGAGCCTGCGCCTGCGTGGCCGTTTGCAGGGCAACAAAGTGGTGCCTTACTGGAGCCGTGCGGAAATCGAGGCCGGTGCGGCGCCGGTGCGCGGCAAGGAAGTGCTTTGGGTGGATGACCCGGTGGAATTCTTCTTCCTGCAGGTGCAGGGCTCCGGTCGGGTACGTCTGGATGATGGCAAGGGCGGTAGCGAAACCGTCCGCGTCGGTTATGCCGACCAGAACGGCCATCCCTACCGCTCGATCGGCAAGTGGTTGGTCGAAAAGGGGGAAATCACCCTGGATAAAGCCTCCATGCAGGGCATCAAGGAGTGGGGGAGGAAGAACCCGGAGCGCCTTCCGGACTTGCTCAATGCCAATCCCAGCTATGTGTTCTTCCGTGAGCTGCCCAGTTCGGGCAGCGGCCCCCTGGGCGCGATGGGCGTGCCGCTCAGCAATGAGCGCAGCATCGCCGTCGATCCGCGCGGCGTCCCCCTGGGTGCGCCGGTCTGGCTGGCCACCACCCGTCCCAACGCGAAAGAAGTGTTGAACCGCCTGGTCATGGCACAGGACACCGGCAGCGCCATCCGTGGCAACGTGCGCGCCGATTTCTTCTGGGGCTTCGGCGAGGATGCCGGCAAGCTGGCCGGCGCCATGAAGCAGAAAGGCCGCATGTGGGTGCTGCTGCCGCGCGATTACCCGATCCTCACGAACGGAAAATGGCCGTAGGATGGGTTGAGCGGAGCGAAACCCAGCATCCCCACGCCAGCACCATGATCGGTTTGTATTTGTCGTATTTGACAAATAAAAAATACATTTGCTCGTATTTGTAGTTTTTGCTATAAAGCAATCATCTCGGGTCGAGATCAAGGGCAAACCCGCCGAAAGGCGGAGACGCAAAGCCACGGGCCTACAGCCAAAGCGAATGCCAACGCAAACGCGACAGCAACGGTAGCCGGGCCGCATCTCGGAACGCGCGAAATCTCGGACATCTGCTCAGATGTCCAACTCGCCGCTCCATAGCAGCCTTATCCGACCGAGTCGGCTAACGGTTTGCACAAGGAGCGGCAACATGAAACACCTCTCGGTTCACTCAGGAACGCGCCTCGTTTCCTCCCCATCGCGCCAGACGGGTTTCAGCATCCTGGAAGTGCTGGTGACCCTGGTGGTGCTGTCTACCGGTCTCCTGGGTGTGGCCAACCTTCAGGTCGAAGCGCTGCGCGGCAACCAGGGGGCTTATCTCTCCTCGGTGGCGGCGCAGCAGGCGCAGGATATGGCCGAGCGCATGAATGCCAACCGCGCGGGTGTGGCGGCCAATCTGTATGACAACCTCGACAGCAGCATCCCCACCCTGCTGGTGAACTGCCAGAGCGCCGACTGCACCCCGACTCATCTCACCCTGTTCGATCACAACCGCTGGAACGCCACCAATCAGGCGCTGCTGCCCAGTGGCGCCGGCCAGGTCAGTGAAATCAGCGATGGCATCTTCCTGATCGGTGTGCGCTGGCACGACCGGCAATTGGCGAATGGCAACGGCTGGCAGGCGGGAACCGAGGCTGCAACCGCCTGTGGCGAGCCGCAGGCCGGTACCCGCTGCTTCTTTCTGAGGCATCAGGCATGAAAACCGCATTCCACAACCGTGAACAGGGCCTCTCCCTGGTGGAACTCATGGTGGCCCTCTCCATCGGCCTGCTGCTGACGGTTTCGGTGAGCACCATCCTTTCCGGCAGCCTGCAAATCTTCCGCTTGCAGGGCGAAAGTGCGCGCATCCAGGAGTCCAGCCGTTTTCTCATGGACATCCTGGGCCGCCAGATCACCCAGGCCGGCTATGCCGCCATTTCCACCGATTACAGCGACAGCAAACTCAGTTTTACCGGCACGCCCATCAGTGGCGAACACGGGGTGGTTGCCACCCGCACCGGCGAACGCAAGAACGGCAGCGACTACCTGGCCGTGAGCTTCGATGCCAACGTCGATTGCCAGGGCAATGCAGCCGCCAGTGGCACGGTGCGCAACGAATTCTTCCTCAATGCCAACGAGGAGCTGGTCTGCGCCAGTGGCGGCGGCACTGCCGAAGTGCTGGCCGATGGCGTGGAAACCTTCCAGGTGCTGTATGGCGTGGATGCCGATGGCGATTACAGCGTCGAGCGCTATGCCGCCCAACCCGGCGATTGGAATCAGGTACGCACGGTGCGTGTCTGCACGGTGGTGCGGGCGTTCAGCCAGGGCACCAGCCCCGCCGCCCAGCAATATCAGGATTGTTCCGGCACCACCCAGACCGCACCCGATACCCGCCTGCGCCGCGTGCTTGCCGCCACCTTCCAACTGCGTAACCGTGGCATCTGAGGGTTAATTCTGAATACCCGGTGGCTATCTTGGTTCGCAGGAGGCTGTAACTCGTCATGGCTCTTTATGAGCCGCCCCGCCCTATGAAACAACTGCCGTAGGATGTGGTGAGCGCAGCGAACCGCATCATGCCGCGCGTGCCAGGTTGATGCGGTTCGCTGCGCTCACCACATCCTACGTAGGGCTTCAATGCCGGCTTGCCGGTGCTGGCCCCCATGCCCGAAAAACTCCTACAAACAACAAAACCGACAACTTAAAAATAATAATTGATGATTTTGTTGTTTGTGTTATAAAGAAGTCATCTCGGGTCGAGATCAAGGGCAAACCCGCCGAAAGGTGGGGACGCAAAGCCACGGACCTAAAGCAGCAGTAACGCCATGGTAGCCGGGCTGCATCTCGGAACGCGCGATGTCTCGGACGTCTTTTCGGACGTCCTGCTCGCCGCTCCATAGCAACCTTAATCCGACCGAGTCGGACATTGGTTTCTATCAAGGAGCGACATCATGAAAACCCGCATCCAGCAGTTCCGTAGCAGCCCGAAGCAACAGGGCGGCATGTCTCTCATCGCCAGCCTGATGTTCCTGGGGGTGCTCACCACCCTGGGGTATTCCTCCATCACCACCGCCTTCATGCAAGAGCGCATGTCCGGTGCCTGGCAGGATCGCAAGCAGGCGAACCAGGCCGCAGAAATGGCGCTGCGCGACGCCGAGGCCTATATCGCCGCCTCCGTGACTGGCCTGACCGGCTTTAACCGTGAATGCAACAACGGCCTTTGCTACAACGGCGCGCAAGGTTATGCCGCCAATACTCCGGAAGGCATGGCCAGCACCGTCTGGAGCACTTCAGGAATCTTCGCGGATGCCGATAAGACCATCCACTACGGGGAAATGACCGGTGCCACCAGCATCAATGGTGTCCTGGAACAGCCCCGTTATCTGATCGAAGGCTTCCGCAAGCATCACGCCGGCCAGGGCGAAAGCATCTACTACCGCATCACGGTGCGCGCGGTAGGTTCCCGCCCCGGCACGTCCGTGACCTTGCAGGAGATTTACCGGGCTTGAGGAGTTGGAGATGGAATCCATCTGGAAACGGTTGCTGACGTGCGTAGGTTGGGCAAAGCGCAGCGTGCCCAACATTACGGTGGCTCGTTGGGCACGCTTCGCGTTGCCCAACCTACTATGGCTGTCGATTGCCCCCGTCCACGCCCTCGACCTCTCCCAGCGACCCCTGTTCATCAGTTCCAGCATCCCGCCGCAGGTGATGCTGGATGTCTCGAAAGATCAGCAGTTGTTCAGGAAAGCCTACAGCGACTACTCCGATCTCGATGGCGACGGGCAACTGGAGACGGGCTACAAGCACAGCATCGACTACTACGGCTATTTCGACCCGTACAAGTGCTACAGCTATTCCAGCGGCAACCTGCGTTTCGAGCCCAACTCGACCAGCGGCGACAAGTATTGCTCCGGCCTGTGGAGCGGCAACTTCCTCAACTGGTCCACCATGACCCGCATGGACGCGGTGCGCAAACTGCTCTACGGCGGTCTGCGTGCCACCGACCAGACTTTCGCGGCGGGCGGCGCCAATGCCCTCACCGTGCTGGAGCGCGCCTACCTGCCCACCGATGCCCATGCCTTCGCCAAGTATTACAACGGCGCGGACATCGACCGGCTTACCCCGTTCACTTCCCCGGCCACGCCGACGGCGGTGGCCAGCAGCAGCAATCTGGCGATTCCCGCCGGCACCCCCGCCGCGCTCACGTTCGCATTGGCCTCGACCAGCGGCTTTGCTTATGGCGACCAGGTGGTGATCCGCGCCGGCACTAATCCGACCGCGAATTACCTGATCGGCGCGGTCAGTTGCGTCAACGGCAGCGGCATCAACCTGTTCAACAGCCTGGTTGCCAGTTCCAATTCCTGTTCTTCCGGCCAGATCAAGGTGGTGGTGGAACAGGCCTACGGCTCCGGCACCTACAACAGTTGGAGCATCGAGAACTGGACCCAGACCGGCATCACGATCTGCAATGCCACCCTGGGCAGCAGCACCAGCAAATCCCAGAACAACACCAATACGCCGTTGATCCGTATCGCCCGGGGCAATTTCGCGCTCTGGGCCGCCAACGAACGCTGGCAATGCCTGTGGCGGGAAGACAGCTCCAGCCCGGCCGAGAGCACCGCCAGCCTCTCGGGCGCGACCCGTACCAACGGCAACCGCGCCGCGCATTCCGGCCTCTATGCCAACAGCCTGTCACCCAACAAGACCACCAGTTCCAGCGGCCGCATCGCCAACGGCCTGGGTTCCTACGACTATGTGGCGCGGGTGAAGGCCTGTGTGCCGGGACTGCTCGGCACGGAGCGCTGCAAGCAATACGCAAACGGCAACACCAAGCCCATCGGCCTGTTGCAGTACTACGGCGAGGGTGGCCCAAGCGGTGGCCAACTGCACTTCGGCTTGATGACCGGCAGCCATGCCAAGAACATCTCCGGCGGCGTATTACGCAAAAACGTCGGGACGCTGGCCGACGAGGTCAACGCCAGTACGGACGGCACCTTCGTCCAGCCCGCCATACCGCCCAACAGCCCGCGCACCAGCAGTTCCACCGCCACCCCGGCGGGCATCATCAACACCCTCAACTACCTGCGCATCTACGGCTACAACTACGGCGACGGCACTTACCTCGGTTCCAGTGGCGACAACTGCTCCTGGCAACTCACCAACCTCTCGGAAAACAGTTGCACCAGTTGGGGCAACCCCATGTCCGAGGTGTATTACGAAACCCTGCGCTACTTCGCGGGTGCCGGCGCCACCAGCGCTTACACCTACAGCAACAGCGGCAGCAAGGACAACCTGCTGGGCCTGCCGCTGGCGACCTGGAGCGACCCGCTCAGTACGAGCAACTACTGCGCGCCGCTCAACGTGCTCATGTTCAACGCCAGCGTGTCCAGCAACGACGAAGACCTGGGCGGCACCAGCATGAGCGGCATCGGTGGCGCCGGCACGGCCAGCGCCCTGACCGACGCGGTGGGCAGCGGTGAAGGCCTCAACGGCCGCAGTTTCTTCATGGGCAAGAGCGGCGCCGGCAACAATGAACTGTGCGACGCGAAAACCCTGACGGGCCTCGGCAGCGCCGCCGGCATCTGCCCGGAAGGCCCGACCCTGCAAGGCTCCTGGCTGATGGCCGGGCTGGCCCACCAGACCCGCACCCAGCGTATCCGTAGCGATATCGCCATTCCCGATGACGATGCCAGATCGCTGAAGGTGAATACCTATGGCGTGCAGCTCGCCACCAACGTGCCGCAGATCCGCATCGCGCTCCAGGGCGAAGCCAGCCCGCGCGTGATCCTGCAACCCGCTTATCGCCTGTTCAACAGCAGCCCGCAGGGCGGCGGCCAACTGGTCGACCTGAAGATCGTCAGCCAGACCGCCACCGCCACCACGGCCGACGGCATGGCCTATCTCAACTGGGAAGACAGCGAGCAGGGCGGCGACTACGACCAGGACGTCTGGGGCGTGATCTCCTGGCACCTCGACCGCAATGCCAACACCCTGACCGTCACCACCCGGACGATGGCCGAATCCACCGGCAACCCGCAGGGTTTCGGCTATATCGTCAGCGGAACCACCAAGGACGGCCCGCACTTCCATTCCGGCATCGAGGGATTCAATTACACCGATCCAGGTTCGATCAGCGTCAGCCCCGGCACGAAAGTGAACGCCAGCGGCGGCTGCAACAACTGCCAGTTGTCGGATGCCGCCAGCACCGCTACCTACACCCTGGGCGCGGCCACCGCCGAAGCGCTGAAAGACCCACTCTGGTATGCCTCCAAGTGGGGGGGGTTCACGGAAACCACCGGCGCCAACAACCTGCCCGACCAGGTCGCGGAATGGGATAGCCGCACCAGCGCCGGCGCCTACGGCAGCGATGGCGTACCGGACAACTATTTCCTGGTATCCAACCCGCTCGGCCTGGAACAGGCGCTCGACCGCACCTTCACCGCCATCCTGGAAAAAGCCGCCGCCAGCGCGGTGACCACCAACTCCACCTCGATCCGCTCCGACAGCCGCCTCTACCAGGCTCGCTTCAACGCCAACGGCTGGAGTGGGCAACTGCTGGCCTACAGCATCGCCGCCAATGGAACGGTGAGCAGCGGCGAGGAATGGGATGGCGCCACCCTGTTGCGTGCGCAAACCGGCGTCAGCGCCGACACGCGCAATCTCATCACCTACGGTTCCGTGAGCCGCGACGGTCTGCCCTTCACCTGGGCCGGCCTGGCCGGCCAGACCGCGCATACCGACGCCCTCAACCGCGATGCCGCCGGGACCACCGACAACCGCGGCGCCGACCGCGTCGCCTGGCTGCGCGGGCAAAGCCAGCATGAAGGCAAATCCGCCAGCCAGTTGCGTGAGCGTGCGGCCGGCCCGCTGGGCGACATCGTCAACTCCAATCCCCTCTATGTCGGCCCGCCCGCCGCCGGCTATTCGGATGTGGATTTCGCCGACTACGAAGCCTTCGCCGCCACCTGGCGCAACCGGACACCCATCGTCTGGTTGGGCGGCAACGACGGCATGCTGCATGGATTCAACGTCAAGGTGGGCAGCGCAAACGCCGGCCGCGAAGTGCTCGGCTACGTGCCCGCGCCGCTCTACGCCAACCTCAGCCAGCTCACGGCGCAGGGCTACAGCCACCGCTACTACGCCGACGGCAGCCCGATGGTGGCCGATGCCGTGGTCGGCGGCGCCTGGAAATCCGTACTGGTGAGCGGCCTCAATGGCGGCGGCAAGGGCTACTTCGCGCTGGACGTGACCGACCCCGACACCAGCTTCATCCAGACCCGCGCCGCCGACCTGGCGCTGTGGGAATTCACCTCGACTGACGATGCCGACCTCGGCAGCAGCTACAACTGGCCGGCCAAGAACCTCAGCAACGGCCAGTCGCGCCAGATCATGCGCATGAACGACGGCCGCTGGGCCGCCATCGTCGGCAACGGCTACAACAGCGGCGCCGGCCGCGCCGCCCTGTTCATCCTGTTTCTCGACGGCGGCACCGACGGCAGTTGGGCGAGTGGTGGCAACAGCGGCGGCGACTACGTCAAGCTCGTGGCCGAATCCGCGACCGGCAGCAACGGCCTCTCCACCCCCGTACCGTTCGACCTCAATGGCGACGGCAAGGTCGACGTGATCTATGCCGGCGATCTCAAAGGCAATCTCTGGAAATTCGATGTTTCTTCGGCCACTCCCGGCCTGTGGCAGGTCGCCCTGTCCGGACAACCCCTGTTCACCGCCCAGGACGCCGCCGGCAACCCTCAGCCCATCCTCGCGCCGCCGGAAATCACCGTGCACAAACTGGGGGGCGTGATGCTGCTGTTCGGAACCGGAAAATATCTGGAAGAGACCGACGCCAGCAGCACCGACGTGCAAAGCTTCTATGGGCTCTGGGACCGCGCCGGCGCCGGCGGCACCGCAGGCATCCTCAGTGGCGAAGCCGTCCCCGGCCGGCAATGGCTGCTGGGCCAATCGCTCACCGAATACGCCGCCGGCAGCGTGATCGACGGCCGCACCATCAGCATCGGCGTGCGTGTTCCCACCGGCTCACCCGTGATCTGGTGCAATGCCGCCAGCCTGGCCAGTTGCGCAACCAGCGGCGTGCCGAGCGCCTGGCTGGGCTGGCGCATGGACCTGCCCAGCTCCGGCGAACGCCTCACCGGCATCCCGCAACTCCTCAACGGCGTCATCTACTTCAGCACCTTCATCCCCAGCAGCGCGGCTTGCCAGCATGGCGGCGACGGCTGGCTGATGGCGCTGGACTACGCCAACGGCACGCTGCTCGCCTATCCCGTCTTCGACACCAACGGCGACGGCATCATGAACTTCAACAGCGACGCGCGCGGCGGCGGCGTCAAGACCGGCGCCGCCCTGGGAGGCGCCACCTTCCTCCGTGCCGGCGGCAAAACCGGCCAGGGGGTCGCCCTGCTCAACCGCCTCACCGGCGACATCATGTCCATCGCCGACAACCTCGGCCCCGGTGGAGAGGGACGGGTGAGCTGGCATGAGGTCGTGGAGTAATTCGATTTCGGATTTCGGATTTCGGATTTCGGATTTTGCTTGGGCGCGGCTTACGCGCCGTGACCCGGCATCCCCGGCGACGACCTCAACCAAGGAGCCATGATGAGAACCGTCCAGATCAAAGAAGCGGAAACCTCCTTTTCCGCCCTGCTCAACGCCGTGGAAGCCGGCGAAGAAGTCGCCATCACCCGCTATGGACGACTCGTGGCGCGCATGATCCCGGGCGCCCGGCGATCAGCCATCCCCCCGCCACCTTCGCGCAGGGGGGATTCGGGGATGGCGCTCGAAGCCCAGGCGGTGATGGAGACAGGGCTGCTCGCCCCGCTGGATTGACCCTGGATGTGGCTGCCCCCTCTTTGGAAAAGGGGGAGTCCACTCGCCTAGCAGCCTGTCGCGTCACGAGTTAACGCGAAGAGAACCTCTTCAGTAACGGGTCATGGCCGATTGGCCGCCCCGTGTCCATGAAACGTAGGATGTGGTGAGCGATAGCGAACCGCATCAGGCAGCCGGGTCGATGCTGTAGCGCCGGCT
>JAUYFG010000138.1 GCA_030690985.1 Pseudomonadota bacterium | reverse complement strand
AGCGTCACCCATACGCTAGCCCAAGCCATTCATGCCGCCCGTCAGGGACTGAGCGCTCCAGCCTTGCCACCCATCCCGGCTGAATCGCCTGGGCAACAGCTTACTTTGGTGGGGACTTGAGGTGGGGTCTAAACGATTACGAAGTGGTTGGTTGGAGCGTGTCAAATAACCTTACTAATTCGACCTGGCCCCTTAATTCTCTCCTTAATTCTCTCGCGTGCATGTCTTGTCAGATGAGGCCAAGGGGTTTTATGAATACCACGGATTTGTGGCTTCAGCTTCGAGGCCGATGACTTTGGTGATGTCGTTGAAGGGAAAATGATGAAATACAGAATAGGCAAACCATATTACCCAAGTGTCGGGAAGAACCAAAAATCATGGGAAAAAGTCAAGTACGCTCTGGAAGCCAAAGGTGGGCAGGCCACTATTGATGAATTGGCATTGGCGGTTGGTGATCACGAAGGCCCAGGTGGCGCTCAGGGTTTTGTAAAGTATTGCACAAAAGAGGTAAATAAATGGTTAGTACCGGTTTCCATAGATTTAATACACACGCCAATGCCTGACAATCCAAACAAAGATGAAATTGATGGCCAATTCCTAAACACCATTTTCTACGGCCCACCTGGCACCGGAAAAACCTACATAGTCAGTGAGATCGCCGCCGAAATTTGCGGCAAGGAACGCAGCGATTACGCTGAACTGGTCAAACAAGGGCACATCGCCTTTATTACCTTCCACCAGTCCTACAGCTACGAGGATTTCGTCGAAGGCATTCGCCCAATAATCGACAACGATAAAGGCGCGGTGAAATATGAAATTCGCCAAGGCATTTTCCGCCAGATGTGCAACCGTGCCGAGAAAGACCCCACAAACGAGTACGTCCTCATCATCGACGAAATCAATCGCGCTAATATCTCCAAGGTTTTCGGTGAGTTGATCACGCTGCTGGAACCCGACAAGCGATTGAGTGCTGAAAATAGGTCAGAAGGCACAGAAATCAAGGTTGTCTTGCCTTACTCAGGTGGCGACCCCTTTGGTGTTCCGTCAAACCTCTACCTGATCGGCACCATGAACACCGCCGATCGATCCATCGCTCTGCTCGATACCGCCTTGCGCCGGCGTTTCGAGTTCGTGGAAATGATGCCGAAGCCGGAATTACTCAGTGGAAAGGTGGTGAGGAATCAGGACGGTACTGATACGGGCATCAACCTTGTCACCCTGCTTACCGCATTGAATCGCCGCATCGAATACCTCTACGACCGCGACCACACCATCGGCCATGCCTTCTTCTGGGATGTCGATAGCTTGGGGAAACTCGATGCTGTCTTCCGTTTCAAAGTCATTCCGCTCTTGCAGGAATATTTCTACGAAGACTGGGCAAAGATTGCTGTTGCCTTGAACGAACCTCAACAAGGTGGTGGATTTCTTAAAATTGATTCTATTGAGCCTCCTGTCTCAACCTGGCGGCAGGATGTGGGTTATGAAGCGAAATCCAGTTATCGGGTGAATCCGCGACCTTTCCCCGTTGAGGCTTATCAGCGGTTAGCGGGAAATGGCGGACACCCTGCCGTTGCCGAAACACAGCAGGATGCGGGTTGATCTATGCCGACGATCAGCATGTTTTACGGCATCCTCATCCAGATGTTCTGGGATGAACACGCGCCGCCACACTTCCACGCCACTTATGGCGAATTCAAAGCCTCCGTCGATATACGCGGACTGTGCATCAGCGAAGGCAGCCTGCCACGACGGGCGGCCCAGTTGGTGCTGGATTGGGCGGAATTGCATCAGGCTGAGCTATTGGCTGACTGGGATTTATGTCAGTCCAAGCAGCAGCCCAAGCCTATTGAACCTTTGCGTTGAGAAGGAGACCGCCATGTATTGGGATGTCGTCGAAGTTCGCCCCGTAGCACCACGCACCTTGATGGTCCGTTTCGCGGATGGCCTGAACGGCACGATTCATATCAGCCGGGCGTTCTGCACCGGGGTTTTTGAAGCGTTGCTGGAAGATGCCGCAGTGGCTCAGGCGCAGGTGGAGCATGGTGTGGTGGTATGGCCGAATGGCCTCGATCTGGCCCCGGACACCATGTATCGCGAAATCCGCCACAACCCGAAGCAGCATTACGAAGTGGGATCGCGGCAGGTTGAAACCATTGATTGAACCTACCCCACCATCGTGCGAGCTTGATTTTCCGGATAGGCACGTGGAACCGGCTTGTGACATGGCGATTCTTGCTGAACGGCTCGCGCGGCTGGATTGCGGCTCTGAAGCCGTTTCCTGTTGGGAAGAAACCAAGGTGCGACTGAAGAAGTCCGCATTGGAGCAAACACCAACATGACTCTGCTCACCCTGCGCGAACACGAGACCTTCGCCATTGGCGAAACCTTTTCCTGCGCTGGCCGGAAGTCGGTCACCCATGCTCAGGTGGATGCGCTGGAACGGTTGTCGCAACGCTTGAAGGCTGCGAAAGGCGGCTTGTTCACCCACGCCAACCGCACTACCTTGAAGGCGCGGCAGTATGTTGGGGTGGTACAGCTTGGGGCGGAGGCCATCGAGATCATTCCCAAGATCGACGGGCTGGATGAGCAAGGCACGCGCACCAACCTGTTCCGCATGTTGGCGCGCACTCGCAGGCTGGAAATCCATGAGGCCGACATCGCCCGGCTGGCGGCGCAGAACCTGAACATTCTGGAGATTTACATCCGCCTGTTCTGCGACAAGTTGTTTGCCGAAGTGCATCGCGGCCTGATCAGCCGGTATGAGCGCCACACCGACAATCTGCCGGCTTTGCGCGGCAAGTTGCTCACCGGCTTGCAGGCCACGTTGAACGCCTTTCAGCCGGAACGCTTTCGCTGCGAGTTCGACGAATTCACCGTGGATACGCCGCTGAACCGGGTGTTGAAGACCACGGTGCGTTTTCTGCGCCGTGTGACCCGGCATGGCGACAACGCCCGTCGTTTGGCGGAACTGGATTTTGCGTTGGACGGCGTCAGCGATGTTCCCGCCGCCGCGCTGGAATGGCATCGCCTGCATTTCGACCGGGCCAATCGGCGTTACGCGTCTTTGGTGGCGATGGCGCGGCTGATCCTGCAAAACCGTACGCAGGATGTCACCGCCGGCGGTCTGGAGGGCTTCAGCCTGCTGTTCGACATGAACGAACTGTTCGAGGAATACATCGGCGAAGTCGCGCGGGCTGTCTTTACGCCCTTGGGCTGGCAGGTGGCCTTGCAGGGGCCGACGCGTTATTTGCTGCAAGACCTGGAAAGCGGCGCGCAGGTTTTCCAGACCCAGCCAGATATCACAGGTTCACGCGATGGCAAACCGGCCTGGATTATCGACACGAAGTGGAAGCGTCTGGATGAACAGGAACGCAATCAGGGTATCGCCCAGGCTGACGTTTACCAGATGCTGGGCTATGCCCATCGCTACGGTGTGCGTAATGTGTATCTGCTGTATCCGCATCATGCCGAGATAGGCATTGCGGCCGGGTTGCTGCGGAGTTTCCGCATCCTCGATGGTCTCCCCGGCGCTGGTGAGCAATTCATTCATGTCGCCAGCGTCGAACTCGCGGATTTAGCCTCCGTGCCTGAGCAATTAAGTTGCCTCCTGAACACCGCAATCTGCCGTCACGAACGGCCAGTTGCGCTGACGGCATGAACTTGGCGGTTGTGCATGCAGACATCTCATGGATATCGCGATGAATCCCCCCTCAATAGTCCCTGAACGAATCCTGCCATCCACTTCCATAGTGGCAGATCCTTTCGACGCATATTCACTCGACTACCTGGATGTCACGGTGATGTGCGACCAGGAATGGTTCGATACGTCACGCCACAGCAAGACTCGCGTGATTACGCTCGGCGGCAAGGGCAGGAACGCGATGGCTGCCCTGCACAAATGGCTGCCTCCAGGGGTAGACCTGTTGCTTCAGGCGGGAGATGAACAGGGGCGGTTGAGGGCGTATCGCCATTCGGGCGCAGCAAATGAGTACGAAGTCGGCGATGTGCTGGCAGCCTTGCCCAGCCCAATAGACTCTGAGGTAGAAACGCTGTTCATCTGGGCCGGCCTGGGCGGGAATGTTGGAACGCCGCAATCCCAGGCTTTGGCATGCGATGACCGGCATAAGAGCATTCCTACGTTTGCTCTGGTTACCCTGCCATTTGCGTTTGAAGGTGCCGAACGCGCGGATCAGGCGGAGAAATCTCGGAAGGTATTGGAACAGTGTGCCGATGCTTGCCTCGCCATACGGAATGAAGCGCTGTTCGAGATATTCGGCGGTGAAGCCGATCTCGCCAAAGTGTTCGCTTTGCAGGATCAATGGCTTGCCCATGTTTTGTTGACCCTAAAAGGCTTGGCTGACGCACAATCTATCCGCCCACTCGTCTGCCAGACAGGTCTCGGCAACCAATTGAGCATGGGATTTGGCAGATCAACCGGAATCAATCGTGTGGATCAGGCCGTGACTGCCGCATTCAAGAATCCGCTGTTGCATGGATTGAATTGGCAGAGCAAGCAGATGCTAGTCGTGCTCAGCTCAGGCGAACTGCCCTCGCAAAATGAATTGAAGCAAGCGGAATTGCAGGCAACGAATGCACTTTCTGGCGATTGCGAAGTGTCGGTGCATGGTTTGCGCGATCCAAGAATGGGCGACGATCTCTATGCGACTTTGGTATTTATTGAAAAAGTGCATTCAGCACGTTGAAACTGCCGACATCCCATTGCAGTCATTCGCTCGAAATTTCGAGATGCTGATGAACGGCCGTTCAGGCCGAGCAAGCGACGCCCACGCCAGCGACTTGGCTGTCTCAAACTGGCCGTTCAGAGACAGACAGGCAAACTGTTCAGTGGCTATGGAGCTTTTCCTGAAGCCATACCTTGATAAGTGACTGGTAAGGAACGTCACGCGAGTTAGCAGCGGCCTTGATCGAATCCAGCAGATGCTGAGGCAGGCGTAAAGAAATCGTCTTTGTGGTCGGCTTAAGATTGGGCAGGACTACTCTCTGGGCCTTGGTCCAATCCAGATAGTCCGTCGAATCGTTAGCCTCCCAGAAAGCGCGTTCTTCTGCCTCGTTGGCAAATTCTGGCGTGGCTTTATGCTGTCTGGTCATAAATTTGACGCTCCTTTCGGTGCATGTCTCGGGCAGAAATCACCCGAATGTTCTTTCCCGCTTCCCGCAACGTGAAGGTGACGTGCAACAGGCGTCCCTCGTCGGTCTTGCCCAAGGCATGAAAGCGCAATTCCAGGTCACTATGTTTCGGGTCTGCCAACAACAGTAGGGGCTCGTTAAAAAAAATCTGTTCAGATTCCGCCGTGGAGACATCGTGTTTCTCGTTCTTCTGGGCATTTCCGTCGTCCCAGTTGAACCCGGTAATTTTGGTCAGATCAATCATGAACGTATATTGGTATCATATACACAATAACGCAAGTTCCAGTGTCACAGCGTCCGTCCGGTTGTGGCCGGAAGCAGAAATCCAACAGGATTTTCAATAAACAGATGTTTGATCGAAATCCCACGCCTGTAGCGAGTGGCGGTACTGGCCTGGACCGACGGTCAGTGTCCGAGACCTGATCCTCTCAAGCTGGCGGGGTTCTGCCCGACTCTCCGGCCACTCAGGGCAAAGCGCGCGCTGGAACGGCTGAACGGGTAAGCTTCCGCGCCATGCCGTTAGCCCGTTTCGCCACCCGTTCCGGGGAAACCCGACCCTTTCCGGGTGTACATCCGCCCTACATCCTGCGCCGCAGCAGTCGGCGACGAAGCCTGGCGTTGCGCGTTTCCGAAGCTGGCGAGATCGTGGTCAACGCGCCCCTGCTCCTGTCGCAGCGGGAGATCGACGGTTTCCTGCACAAACATGCCGACTGGATCGGCGCGCGCTTGCAAGCCGCGCATGCGCACCGCTTCGAGTGGCAGGACGGCGCGCTGCTGCCTTACCTGGGCGGCCAGTTGCAACTGCGCCTGCTCGACCAGCCTGGCCCGGCCCGAGCCCGCCAGGACGGCGCGGCCCTGCTCTGCAACGCAGCGCCAGCGCAGGCGTCGGCGCTGGTGCTGCGCTGGTATCAGCGCAACGCCCGTGCGCTGCTGGGCGAACGCCTGGCGCATCATGCCGCTCGTGCCGGTTGCCCAATGCCGCCGTTACGCCTGTCGAACGCCCGCACGCGCTGGGGCAGCCTCTCGGCCAAGGGCGTGGTCAGCCTCAACTGGCGCCTGCTCAAGGCGCCGCCCGAGACCATCGACTACGTCATCTGCCACGAACTCGCCCACTTCCGGCAGCGCAACCACTCCCCGGCGTTCTGGCGTGAAGTGGCCGTCCTGTTCCCGGATTGGAAAAAAGTCCGGAGTGAACTGCGGCAGAATGGCCGCCTCTATTTCCAGTTCTGAAACCGTTTGCGGGAGCCATTCGTATGGAAATCCCCGCCTCCCCACAATCTCCCCATCTCAACCAGCCATACGGGGTGTTGGCAATGTCGGCTGCAAGGAAATCGCAGCGGTTGGGCTATCGGCCATTCCTCACCCGGATAGCGGGTGACTTCACCGCAGCACGCGTAGGGCGGATGAGCCGGCGTCTTCTTGCCGGCGTTATCCGCCGAATGCCAAACATTCGGCGGAAGGCGCGATAAAGCCGCTTTTCCGCCCTACGCGTGCTGATCGGAAGGACGAAGCAGGCGGGACGCCTGCGCTACATGTGGGCCTCCGGCTAATGGACAATCCAGGTTCAATCCAGCAGTTCGTGGGCGCCGTCGCAGAAGGGTGGGTTGGCGGTGTGCTTGCAGGCGCACAGCCAGACCGGGCCCGTAGCTTCCACCTTGAACGAGGTGGGGGTGAAGTCGGTGCCCGCGTGTGAGCCATCACAGAACGGCTGGGATTTTGAACGGCCGCAACTGCACCACCAGTATTCGCCCGGCTCCAGGTTGGCTTCGATCGGTTCTTTTCCCGCCACGATGGGTTCACTCATGCTGTTTCCTCTCATTTGAATAAATAGCCCGCCGATTGACGGAAGCGCGCAGGTTACAGGGGCTTTTCGCCGGCGTCAGCCATGCCGCAAGCAGGGGAATGGAGGCCGTGCAAAGCCGGCTACTCCATCCGCAACGCCATGAGCGGCGGCTCATCCAGCAGATCACGAGTCGCCAGCCAGCCGGCAAGCAGCACCAACAGCACGCCGCCGCCGAGGCCGAACAGCCAGATCCAGGGATCGGGGGTGTGCGGCAGGTCGAACACCTTGTTGGCCAGCACCCAGGCCAGGACGCTGGCGGCGCCGGCCGCGACCAGGCCGGCGAGCAGGCCGAGGAGGGCGAATTCGCTGGCCAGCGCCGCGCGCAGCGTGCGTTTCGAGGCGCCCAGGGTGCGCCAGAGGCCGATTTCCCGGGCGCGTTCGGCGCGCCGCGAGTAGAGGGCAGCGAGCATGACCAGCACACCCACGCCCAGGCTGAACAGGAACACCAGTTGCACCGCCTGGCTGACCCGGTCGGTCAGGCCGCGCAGTTCGTTGAGCGTCTGGGCCACGTCGATCACGGTCAGGTTGGGAAAGGTGGCGACCAGGCCCGCGAGCACGGCGCCGCGCTCGGGGGGCAGGTGAAAGCTGGTGATGTAGCTCTTCGGCATGGTGTTCATCGCGCCGGGCGGGGTGGCGACGAAGAAGTTCACCCGGAAGGAATCCCACTCGACGCGGCGCAGGCTGCTGACATGGCCGGAAAGCGGCAGGCCGCCGACATCGAAGTCGAGTTTGTCGCCGAGACGGATGTTCAAGGTCTTGGCGATGCCGGCTTCCACCGTGAAGCCCGAAGTTTGCCCGGGCCACCACCAGTGGCCCGCCTCCAGTTCGTTGTCGGGCGGCAGCTCGGCGAGTTCCGAGAGGTTGAATTCACGTTCCGCGAGATTGCGCGCGCGGCCTTCCGGGTAATCCTCGGGGTGAACCGCGCGCCCTTCGATGGCGGTGAGGCGGGCGCGGATCATGGGGTAGAGCGTCGCGCCCTGGATGCCGTGGCCTGCCAGCCAGGCTTGCACCGGCGCCACCTGTTGCGGCTGGATGTTGATGACGAAGCGATTGGGCGCGCCTTCCGGCACCTGATTGCGCCAGGCATCGAGCAGATCGCCGCGTACCAGGGTGAGCAGCAGCAGGGCGAGCAGTCCCAGGCTCAGGGCCATGGCCTGGAGCGTGGTTTCCCAGCCACGCTGTCTGAGCCCGAGCAGGCCGAGACGCGGGCCGGGGGGGAGGTGGCGCGCCAGTCGGGCAAGCGGCCACAACATGGCCTGAATCAGCGCCGCCGCGAGCGCCATCACGCCCAGCACGCCACCGCTGACGATCAGGGCAAGGCGGGTTTCCCCGGCCTGCCACCAGATCAGCCCGGCGACCAGAGCGAGGCCGACCAGATGGGCCAGGACAGCCCCGCCCTGGGGCGGACCGAGATCGCGGCGCAGCACGCGCAGCGTCGGCACCCGCGCCAGGCGCAGCAGGGGCGGCAGGGCAAAGGCCAGGATCAGCGTCACGCCGGCCAGTAGGCCCAGCCCGAACGGTTGCCAGGAGGCCGTCGGCAGGCCCAGGCGCAGCACCCCGCCGAGCAGATTCGCCAGCGCCAGTTGCGTGACCCAGCCCAGCGCCGCGCCGAGCAGACCCGCCGCCAGGCCGAGGCCCGTCAGTTGCAGGAAATACAGGCTGAGCAGGCGACGCTGGCTGGCGCCGAAACAGCGCATCAGGGCGTACTGGTCGAAATGCCGTTGCACGTAGCGGCGCAGCGCCATGTGGGTGGCGGCGGCGGCGAGCACCACGGTGAGCACGGCGGCCAGGCCGAGGTAGCGCTGCGCCTTGTCGAGGATCTGGCGCAGTTCCGGGCGGGCATCGCGCACGTCTTCCAGTTTCTCGCCGCGCGCCAGGCGCGGCTCGCACCAGGCGCGGAAATCGGCTACATCCTGATCGCTGCCGGCAACCAGCAGGCGGTAGTTGATACGGCTGCCTTCCTGCACCAGTCCGGTCTTGTTCAGGTCGGCCGCCGTGAGCAGCACACGCGGCGCCAGGGCCATGAAATTGCCGCCGCGCTCGCCCTCGAAGGTCAGGATGGCGGCGACCTTGAAGCGCGCGGCGCCGAGTTCCACCTTGCCGCCGACCCGCACGCCCAGTTCGCCGGCGGCGCGCGAGTCCAGCCAGATTTGCCCGGGGCCGGGCAGGTCGCGGGTGGGGGCGTCCTCGGCAAACGGCGCCGGGGCGATGCGCAGGCTGCCGCGCAGGGGGTAACCGGCTTCCACGCCCTTGATGCCGGCCAGCAGGTTCTTTTTTCCGGCCAACGCCATGCTCAGGAAGGCCGCGCTGGAACTGACTTGCAGGCCGCGTTGCCGGGCCTCTTCGGCGAAGGATTGGGCGATGGCATGGTCGGAAGCGATCACCAGATCGGCTGCCAGCAAGGTATTGGCTTCGCGCCCGAGCGCCTGTTTCACCCGGTCGCCGAAGAACGCCACGGCCGTCAGGCTGGCCACCGCCAGCGCTACAGCCAGCAGCAGGACGCGGATTTCACCGGCGCGCCATTCACGGGCGAGGAAGCGGAGGGAGAGAGGAAGCATGGGCTAGGGCGTGTCAGGTTGGGTTTGGCTCCCCCCCTTTTCAAAGGGGGGCTGGGGGGGATTTCTACGGAGGTTCAGTGCCCTACGGCCCTACGGCCTGCCTTCGGCTATCACCCGCCCCCCATCCAGCCTCAATTGCCGCTGGCACAGCGCGGCGAGGGCGGGGTCGTGGGTGACGACGATTAGGGTGGCGCCCTGGGCACGGTTCAGTTCGAACAGGAGTTCGATGATCTGGGCGCCGGTGTGGACGTCCAGGTTGCCGGTGGGCTCGTCGGCCAGGAGGATGCGCGGCGCCACGGCGAAAGCGCGAGCCAGTGCGACGCGTTGCTGTTCGCCGCCGGAAAGCTGCACCGGCCGATGCCGGACACGCTCGCCCAGGCCGACCTGCTCCAGGTGGCTGCGCGCCACCTCGGCGGCGTTGGCCTGGCCGGCCAGTTCCAGCGGCAGCATCACGTTCTCCAGGGCGGTGAGGCCGGGCAGCAACTGGAACGACTGGAACACGAAGCCCATGCCGCGCCCGCGCAGCGCCGCGCGGCCGTCTTCGTCGAGGTCGAACAGATTTTCCCCGTCCAGCAGCACCCGCCCGAAGCTGGGAACATCCAGACCGGCGATCAATCCCAGCAGGGTGGATTTTCCGGAGCCGGAACTGCCGACGATGGCCACGCTCTCGCCGGGGTTCACGCTGAAGGAAACATCGGCGAGGATGTGCAGCACGTCTTCGCCTACTTGTACTGATTTACCGAGGTTTTCGATGTCTATACGCATGAAGGTTTTTGCTCTCTTGTTGCTGCTGAGTGGGCCGTTACCGGCAAGTGCCGGGGCCTCGCCCACCATACTGGTGTTCGGCGACAGTTTATCCGCCGCCTATGGCATTCCGCGCGAATCCGGCTGGGTGAGCCTGCTGCAACGGCAATTGCCTCAGCATCGGGTGGTCAACGCCAGTGTCTCCGGTGAAACCACCGCAGGCGGCCTGACCCGTTTACCCAACATCCTGGTCGCGCATCGGCCGCACCTTACCATCATCGAACTGGGCGCCAACGACGGTCTGCGTGGTCTGCCTTTGCAGTACACCGCACGCAATCTGGAGGCCATGATCGATCTGGCGAAAAAACAAGGCAGTGCGGTATTGCTGGTCGGCATGCGCCTGCCACCAAACTACGGTCCCGCTTACATGCTCAGGTTCGAGCGGCTGTTCACGCGGGTGGCGAAGGCGAAAAACGTGCGCCTGGTGCCGTTTTTGCTGGAAGGCATGGCGGAGCAGCGCGAACGTTTTCTGGCTGACGGACTGCACCCGGACGCCGACGCGCAGCCGTTGCTGGTGGACAATATCTGGCGTGAACTGAAGCCCATGCTCAAGGAGAAATGATGGAAGCGCGCCTGGTCGAAATCGAAATCAAACTGAGTTATGCGGAAGACACGCTGGATGAACTCAACCGCACCGTGTTTCGCCAGCAGGAACAGATCGACCGGTTGCAACAACTGGTGATCCGTCTATCCAACCAACTTCAGGACATGGCGCCGGCGGAACGGCGCGATCTGGGCGAGGAGCGGCCGCCGCATTATTGAGAAGCGCGGCCGGGATTCACTGTCGCAATCCGTCGCTTCCATTACGATCCCCCCCGCCGACAAAGGACGAAGCCATGAAAAGTGTACTGATTCCCCTGGCCCCCGGTTTCGAAGACCTGGAGGCCGTCACGCTGAGCGACCTGTTGCGCCGCGCCGGCATCGAAGTGGTGATCGCCGGCCTGCATGTCGGGCTGATCGAAGGCAGCCGTGGCGTGCGCATACAGCCGGATGCCACGCTGGATGAGGTCTTGACGCGCGATTTCGACATGATCGCGCTGCCCGGCGGTATGCCCGGCGCCGAGCATCTGAAGAACGACGCGCGGGTGCAGGCCCTGTTGCGGCGCCTCGGTGGCGCCGGCAAATACACCGCCGCCATCTGCGCCGCGCCCATCGCCCTGGCGCAGGCCGGGCTATTGGACGGCAAGCGCGCCACCAGTTATCCCGGTTTCGTCGAGAAACTGGGCTTGCCCAATACCACCTGCCTGAAAGACCCGGTGGTGGTGGACGGCAAGGTAGCCACTTCGCGCGGGCCGGGCACGGCGATGGATTTCGCGCTTACCCTGATTGAATTGCTGGTCGGCAAGCCCACACGCGACCAGGTGGAAGCCGGGCTGGTCCGGCCCTGACAACGAAGTGATACGAGGAGAAGGCAATGTTCATCCGTGAAGTGCTCACCATCAAAGGCGACTGCGCCAATTTCGCCATCGAACCGGACGCACTCATCAGCGAGGCGGTGAAGCGCATGGTGGAAAACGATGTCGGTTCCCTGCTGGTCATCCACGCTGGCGAGCTGGTCGGTTTCATCAGCGAACGCGACATCCTGCGCGGCCTGCAAGTGCGTGGTTGCTCGCTCACCGAGGTCAAGGTCAGTGCCCTGATGGAAAAGGAACCGGTGGTGGCCAGCCTGGACGACAGCGTGGACTACGCCCGCGACGCCATGACCAAGAGCCGTATCAGCCATCTCATCGTGATGGACGAAGGCAAGGTGGTCGGCGTGATTTCCTTCCACGACGTGGCCCGCGCCTGCCTGAAGGAAGCCAATTTCGAGAACGCGCTACTCAAGCGTTACATCAAGAACTGGCCGGAGTAACTCGCCATGGCTCTCAAGAAACACGTAACTGCTCAATAACCCGTGGTGTGGCCCCGTAGGAGCGGGCTTGCCCGCGATACAGCGGAGTCGTAGCGCTTCAGCGCGTACGAATCCGGCGTGCCCCTTGCGGGCACCACGGCGGCTATCGCGGGCAAGCCCGCTCCTACGATGAGGTCAACTGCGGAATCCAGTGTCACGGCGCTTTATGAGCCGCCTGCCTACTTGTCGCTGATCACGTCCGCGCCCTTGGGCGGGGTGAAGCGGAACAGGCTGCTGCCCAGGGAAGGGTTGCGTTCCAGGTGAGAGAAACGCAGCAGGGTGGTTTGCCCGAAGTTGTCCTTCAGTTCCATGGCTTGCAGGGCGTCGCCCTTGAAGCCGAGTCTGACCATTTCGAAGCTGCCCTCTTTTGATTTCGGCGCGGCTTCGACCCATTCCAGGCCCTCTTTCTCGCCGGCGTCTTTCAGGTTGAAGCGTTTTTCGATGTCGTTTTCGCCCGCCAACAGGGCGGCGGGGCTGTCGCCGATGGCGAGGTCGAGCTTGCGCACGGTGACCTGGTCGAGATCTTCGTCGTAGATCCACAGGCGCTTGCCATCCCCCACCAGAAGTTGCGCGTAGGGCTTTTGATAGACCCAACGGAACTTGCCCGGGCGCGAGAAAAACAGGGTGCCGCTGGATTCCTGGGTCTTGCGGCCGTTGCGATCGAACACCGTCTGGGTGAACTGGGCCTTGAGGCCCTTGGTCTGGCTGACGAAGGTGGAAAGCCGCGCCTGGGCATCGGCGTGGGCGGGGAGGGACAGGGCGAGGAGCAGGAGAAACAGGAATTTAGCTGTCATTTTTCGGGGCGATCACTTCACGGTTGCCATTGGTTTGCATGGGGGAGACCAGCCCGGCGCGTTCCATCGCTTCGATGAGCCGGGCGGCACGGTTGTAGCCGATTCGGAGCTGTCGCTGCACCGAGGAAATCGAGGCGCGGCGGCTCTTGAGGACATGGGCGACGGCATCGTCGTAGAGCGCGTCGGCTTCGGCGTTGCTTGCATCCGCGTCTTCACCTTCTGCTTCCTCGGGGTTGGCCAGCACGGCTTCGTCATATTGGGGTGGCCCAAGTTCCTTGAGCCAGGCACAAACCCGGTGTACTTCGTCGTCGGAGACGAAGGCGCCATGCACGCGGGTGGGCGCACCGTGGCCGGGCGGCAGGTAGAGCATGTCACCCTGCCCCAACAGGGATTCGGCGCCCTGCTGGTCGAGGATGGTGCGCGAGTCGATGCGGCTGGTGACCTGGAAGGCGACCCGGGTGGGGATGTTGGCCTTAATCAGGCCGGTGATGACATCCACCGAGGGGCGCTGCGTGGCGAGTACCAGGTGCATACCGGAAGCACGCGATTTCTGCGCCAGGCGGGCGATGAGTTCTTCCACCTTCTTGCCGGCCACCATCATCAGGTCGGCCAGTTCGTCGATGAGAATGACGATGTAGGGCAGGGTGGTCAGGTGTTCCGGGGCTTCCGGGGTGATGGAGAAGGGGTTGCCGAGTGGCTTGCCGGCCTTTTCCGCCTCCTTCACCTTCTGGTTGAAACCGGCGATGTTGCGCACCCCCAGGGAGGACATCAGGCGATAGCGTTTGTCCATCTCGCCCACGCACCAGGTCAGCGCGCTGGCGGCCAGTTTCATGTCGGTGACTACCGGGGCGAGCAGGTGCGGGATGCCCTCGTAGGAGGAAAGCTCCAGCATCTTCGGATCGACCATGATCAGGCGCACGTCGTCCGGGGTGGCTTTGTAGAGCAGCGACAGAATCATGGCGTTGATCGCCACCGATTTGCCGGAACCGGTGGCGCCGGCCACCAGCACATGCGGCATCTTGCCCAGGTCGGCGACGATGGGGTTGCCGCTGATGTCCTTGCCCATCGCCAGGGTCAGGGGGGAGGCGTTGTCGTTGTAGACCTTGGCGGAGAGGATTTCGGTCAGGCGCACGATCTGGCGCTGGGTGTTGGGCAGTTCCAGGCCCATGCAGGTCTTGCCGGGGATGGTTTCCACCACGCGGATGCTCACCAGCGACAGGGCACGCGCCAGGTCCTTGGCCAGGTTGGTGATCTGGCTGCCTTTGACGCCGGAAGCCGGTTCCACCTCGTAACGGGTGATGACCGGGCCGGGGTAAGCGGCCAGCACTTTCACTTCCACGCCGAATTCGCGCAGCTTGCGTTCGATCAGGCGCGAAGTGGCTTCCAGGCCAGCCTGGTCGATCTGGGCAGTGCTGGCCGCAGCTTCGTCGAGTAGCCGCAGCGGTGGGCGCGGGTCGTCGTGCGGGTCGTGGAACAGGCGTTCCTGGCGTTCTTCCTGCACCCGTTCGGACTTCACGATGGCCGGGGGCGGCGCTTCGATGCGCAGCGGCGGCTCCTTGACCATGCGCTTCCTTTCCTTGCTCACCACGACTTCGCGCTCGTTCAAGGCTGCCTGCCCGGCGCGGCGGTCGCGCCAGGCCTGCAAGGCGCCCCAGGCGCGGGTAAAGCCCGCCTCGATGCCGCTGCCCAATTTTTCCGCGAGGAATATCCAGGACACGCCGATGAACAGACTCATGCCCGCGCCCCAGGCAAGCAGCAGCAATACCGTGCCGCCATCGAAGCCGAATACGGTTTGCACCAGGTGCGCCAGGGCATCGCCGAGGGCGCCGCCGGGTTTTAGCGGCAGCTCGGTTTTGCCACTATGAAAACGCAGGGCTTCCAGCGCGCTGCTGGTCAGCAACACCAGAAGAAACCCGGCCAGGGTGATGCCCAGGCCGTGCTGGTGCTCACTGGTGGTGGCCGCCTCCTCGCCGATGTTTCTATAGCCCCACCAGACCAGGAACAGCGACAGCGCCACCCACCACCACGCGGAAAGGCCGAACAGGTAGAGCAGCAGATCGGACAGCCAGGCGCCGAAATGGCCGCCGCTATTCGCCACGGCTCGATCCATGCCGGTGTGCGACCAGCCTGGGTCGGCGGCGTGATAGCTGAGCAGGATCATGCCCAGGTAAACCGCCAGCCCGACGGCGGCCAGCCACCAGACTTCGCGCAGTTGCCGCGTGACACGGGGAGCCAGTGGCTTACGGGGGAATTTGGGGACGGCGCAACGCCGAGAGGGCTTTCCAAGCATGGCGCGCACTATAAAGGATGCCCCCGTTCACCTGTAGCCCGGGTGCGTTTGAAAGTGTTGGTCGTGGCTTGATTGTTCAGCTCGCCGGCTGGGTTAAAAGACGCAGGCGAGACGCCTGCGCTACAGCGCGGCTTTGTAGCGCAGGCGTCTCGCCTGCATTTCCTTGCACCGCTCGCTCTACAGCGCGGCCTTGTAGCGCAGGCGTCTCGCCTGCATTTCCTGGTAGCGCCGCAGGTTGGGATAAACACCTCAAGAAATAGCCTCTCGGGCCGAAAGAGGGGCTTGTTTGTGACTCTGGAGTGGTTGCGATGGAAACGAACGACCAGGAATTGCACGAAGCGGATTTCGCCGACATGCACCTCAAGGTGGGTGAACCTCTGGTCGTGCAGCCGCTGGCTGGGTTCGAAGCGGAACCCTTCACGGTCAGCTTCATCGGCGCTTTCGGCGGGAAGAGTTTTCTCACCTCCCTGCCGGTTGCCGGAGACAAGGGGATGTGGGTTCCCCTCGCCAGCCGTTTCAGTTTCCGGGTCGTCCACGGCATGTATGCCTATGCCTTTACCACGCAAAGCCTGCGTGCTCGCTCGCGGCCTTATCCCTATGCCCATTTCGCGCTGCCGGAAAGCGTGAAGTACCGCCAGATCCGGCAATCGGTGCGCTTGAAAACCCGCTTGCCGGTGGAACTCTGCCGCGCCAACGGCTCCCACACCCTGGCGATCATGCGCGATATCAGTGAGCACGGCGCCAAGCTGGAATTGACTGGGCTGCTCGACGATGTCGGTGCGGAGGTCACGCTGACCATCCCGATCCTGCTTCCCGATGCGGTCAGCGCCATGACCTTGATCGCCACGATCCGCAACAGCGGCGACAGGGATCGCTCGATTTCGGTGGGGCGCTTCCATTACGGCGTCCGCTTCACCCCGCCGTCACCTGAAGACGGGGCGCTGCTGCAACATTTCATCGAGCACCTGCTGGTCGAACAACTGGCGTAGGCGGCCCGCTCGCAGGCTGACGGCAACCCGTGGCGAGCCGGAATGGTAGGTGCGAATTTATTCACACCTACAGCAGTCGTAGGTTGGGCAAAGCGTAGCGTGCCCAACGAACCGCCGCGAGGTTGGGCACGCTGCGCTTTGCCCAACCTACGACGCTACCGATAGTGGGTGTATGTGTCATCCTGATAAGCACGTTCATTTTCGGCTCCCTCCTTCTCGTGGCTGGTCAAGACTGCGCCAGTCCGGCACTTCGATGCCGTGGCAGGGGGGAGGAATCCATCCCATTGGCGTCCCACCGGCGCTACACATTGATGCCCTCTGATTACGACTCTCCTCCTCGCCTGGTGACTTTGGCCGGATTCATCGGCGTGGCGCTGTTCGCGGTTTACATCGTGTTCGCGCGTCTGAAATCCGGCGAGGACTGGGTGCCGATCCTGGACAGCGCCAATCTGGTCATCCACGAAGCCGGCCACCCCCTCGTCGGCCTGTTGAGCGGGCACCTGATGGTTTACGGCGGCACCTTGTTCCAGTTGCTGTTTCCTGCCCTGGTCGCCTGGCACTTCCGGCGCCGGGGGGAAGCGGTGGGGCTGGCGTTCGGCCTGGTCTGGCTGGGCGAGAGCCTGCTCAACGTGGCCCGTTACATGGCCGATGCGCGCGTCCAACTGCTGCCCCTGGTGGGCGGTGGCGAACACGACTGGACCGAGATTTTTTCCCGCTGGGGCGTGCTCGACGCGGATACCCGCATCGCCGGGTTCACCGCCTTCCTGGGCTGGGGATTGATGTTGGCTGCGCTGGCCTGGTTGTTCAAAACCTGGCTGGAGGACTCGCGGCCGGGGTGATGCGGGAGCCCGTTGATTACACGGGTAGCCGGCCGCTGGGCGTGGCGAAACCGCTTCACCCATAATGCCGACCTGGATAAAGACACAGGAAAGGTCGCTTCATGCACGCACTCAGGCAGTTTTTGCTGGGACTTCGTCCCTACCTGGTCACCGAGTCCACCCCCCTCAGCGTCGGGGAGCGACTGCGTTCCACGCTGGCGGCATTCGTCGCCGTGCTGGTGGTGGGTTATGTCAGCAGCCGATTCATGGAAGGGGCTGGCCTGCTGGTTCTGGTGGCCTCCATGGGGGCTTCGGCCATCCTTTTGTTTGTCACCCCGAACAGCCCGTTGGCGCAACCCTGGCCGCTGGTGGGCGGCCACTTGATCGCGGCTTTCGTGGGGGTGGCCTGCGCGCGGTTGCTCCCGGATCTCTGGGTGGCCTCGGCGGTGGCCGTATCGCTGACGATCCTGTGCATGCATTTCAGCCATAGCCTGCACCCACCCGGCGGGGCGGTGGCGCTGGTGGCCGTGCTGGGCGGCGACGCCGTTCACGCGGAGGGTTTCCGCTTCATGCTGGAGCCGGTGGGGCTCAACGTGCTGCTGTTGCTCCTGGCCGCGCTAGTCATCAACAACCTTATGCCCGGGCATCGCTATCCCGCGCGGCCGAGCACCAGGAAAGACCACAAGCACCGCCACAGCGACCCGACGCCGCTCGACCGTCTCGGGCTGGATCGAACCGACCTGCGCAATGCCTTGCGCGATCTCGACACCTATCTGGACATCAGCGAGGCGGACCTCGACCGGGTCTACAGCCGCGCGGGTATCCACGCCTTCCGCCGCAAGATGGGCAACATCACCTGCGCCGACATCATGTCGCGCGACCTGTCCACGGCGGAATACGGCACCGAACTGGAGGAAGCCTGGGCCCGGCTGCGTTACCACAAGGTCAAGGCGATTCCGGTGATCGACCCGTTTCGCCGCGTGATCGGCGTCATCACCCTGGTGGACTTCATCAAGCGCGCCAACCTGAAAACCTACGAAACCTTCGAGGACAAGCTGATCCGCTTCATCCGCCGCACCCCCGGCGTCGCCTCGGAAAAACCCGAGGTGGTCGGCCAGATCATGGCCACACCGGTGGTGACCGCGCGTGAGGACATGCACATCGTCGAACTGGTGCCGATGCTGTCGGACAAGGGGCTGCACCATATTCCGGTGGTCGATGCCGATGCCCGCCTGGTCGGCATGGTGACCCAGTCCGACCTGATCGCCGCTTTGTATACCGGCGAAGCCATGAAGTAGCGGGGCGATGCGGCACGCCACCTTGCCGGCGTTCGAGCAGTCGTCGTTCAGGTCAAATCGCGAGCAGCGCGTTGCGCGCCACGGCGGCGGTCCAGCCACCACGCCAGCAAGGGCATGAGCACGAACGAACCCGGCAACAGCAGCACCAGCAGGTATGGCGACAGATAGGACAGGCCGCGTAGCCGCTCCAACAGATAGCGTTGCTCCTCGCGGGTCCAGCACCCGCCATTGCGCCGCTTCATCAGCAATGGCATGGCATCCTTCACCTTGGACAGTTCCATGCGTATCAGGTCTCGCTCACGCCGCAATGCACCCCCCGCCCCCCGATCAGGCGTGAGCTGGCCGGGGACGGCCTGTTTCAGGGGAGGGGGGGTCGGGTCATGCACTTTGGGTAGGTGAACAGATGAGTACCAGGGAAATGCCTGACCCATTATCGCGAAACCATTTTGTGATGGCACGCTCGGAAGCCCCGTAGGTCGGAAAAGCCGGCGTCTTCATGCCGGCGCCTTCCGACAAACCACGGCGGAAGGCGCGATAAGGCCGCTTGAGCGAAGCCGTTGCGCTTCAGCGCCTACGGATTCGGCCTCCCCCTCGCGGGGATTCCGCCCTACGGGCTGCTCGCGGGTTGCGGCGTGTAGCCGCTGTAATCACGGCCGCCGTCGCTTGGGGTGGCTTCACCAGCGCCCATCACTTCCACCTCATCCAGATGGAACCAGGTGGTTTCGTTGAGTTGCAAGCGGACGTGGCGCGCCTGCACGTCGGACAGGACCACCAGCAGCGGTTTGCCGTCCTTGCCGCCGAAGACGGAGCCGTTGTGGCGGTAGACGGTGCGCCAGTTGCGGCCATCGTCGGACACCATGATTTGAACCGTGCGCGCGCGCTCGCCGCAGCAGTCCATGCGGTTGTAGAGACGGATTTCGCCAAGCCGGAAGCTGGCGCCGAGATCGACTTGCCACCAGGGGTTGGCTTCGTTGTTGGTGTGGAATGAACAGCCGCCGTTGATGACGCCGTCCACCGCGCCTTGCGGATCGTCCGGCCGTGACCACTGCGAACGGCTGCTCTGGCTGGCCGGTTTGCCGTGTGCCAGGTTGTTTGCGCCGGTTTTGCCGGAGAGGGTGCCACTGGCGGCGTTGAGTTTCCAATCGCGGAAGGTGGCCGAGATCGGGTCATTCGTGCTGTTGTTCTGCAGCACGAATTGCAGCCGGGTCAGTGCGGCTTTGCGCGGCGCGGAACCGATGGCGCGACCGTCGCAGTAGCCGGTGACAGTTTCACCCCGGCGTTCCATGCGCAGCGTGCCGGAACGGCCGCAGGATGCGTCACCTTGCAGGCCGGGCGCCCAGATGTGGCTGCCGCTGCGTTCGCGGTCGCGCACCACGTAGAAGATGGAGCCGTCGGCGAAGCTGGCGTGCAGTTCGATCTGGTTGAGGCCGCCTTCGATGCGGGCGTCGCTGAAACTGACCTGGGCGGCGAAATCGCCCGTCACCGGCAGGCCGCGATTCAGGCGCAGGCCGGCGTGTTGCAGGCCGCCGGGGTTGTTGCCCTGGCGTGCGATTTTTACTTGGCCGCTGCCTTGTTCCAGGCGATACATGCCGGGCGTGGTTTCCACCACTTCCCAGTCGCCATAGCCGGCGCTGGGAGCGGCGCCGCTTGCGCTGGGCAGTGTGGATGGCACGCCGCCGCTACGTTCGCCGGTCCAGCCGGTGCCACTGCCCGGCAGCGGTTTGTCGCAATAACTCCAGACGCCGGTGAATTTGCCGCCCTGGAAAGTCCAGCGGATGCGGCCCCAGTGGTAGCGACCGTTTTTTGCGCCGGCGCAGCGTTCGCTGGAGCCGTTTTCGATCCAGTAACCCTCCAGCACGTTGCCGTTCATCGCGCCGACGATCTCGCCGCCGTCGCTGCTGTAGCTGCCGCTGATCTGGTTGCCGGACTGATTCAGGGTCAGTTCGCCCTCACTGGTTTTCCATTTGCCGGCAATCTCGGCGCCCAGGTTCGCGGCGTGGGTGGTGCTTGCCGCAGCGGTCCTGGTTGACTGTTCACGCAGCATTTGTTTGGCGAAATCGACGTTGCCCTTGAGCACCTTGTCGTTGGCCGGGTTGTGCTCCCGTTGCAGCGCGGTTTCGGCGTTTTTCAGCATGGCTTGCCAGTTTTGCTCTTTGAAATAGCGGGTGTGGCGCTCGTTCACGTCCTGCATGAAGCGGTTGTATTCCTGCGTGCCGGCGTTGAAGGCGTCGCTGGCGCGCCTGGATAGCGGGTTGGCCATGCCGCCGCTCATTTCGTGTTGCAGGTCCTGCATTTGCAGCAGGGTCTTCTGCGCGCTCCAGATTTTCTTGTCGGCCATCTGGGCGTCGAATTCGCGCGCTTTGGCTTCCACCTGCGGCCACACCTGGGCGAAGCGCCTGGCCTGGTCCAGCTTGCTCGCCGCATCTTTATCGGTTGGATCGAGTTCATGGGCGGCTTCCAACTTGGGCACGGCCTGAGTGAAATCGCGTTCGTAGACGTCGTTCCAGCCGGCTTTCTTGGCGGCGGCGGCGACCTTGGCGCTGGCCGCGCGCGCGCCGGCGGGGTCGCGCTGGTTGCCTTGCCGCGCCGTGTTGATGGCGGCGGGCAGATTGCCCTGTTGCAACTGCTTGATCGCCTGGTCGCCCAGGCGGGTGGCTTCGGCCTGGTCGCGGTCGGCCTGATTGGCTTGTACTTCCAGGATCAGGCTGGCGTTGCCGCTCTTGCCCTTGCTGTCGCGCACCGTGAGGCTGACCGTGTGGCTGCCCAGTTTGCCTGGTGTGGCGGTCACTCGCGCGCCCTGGCCGCCGGCACCTTGCCAGGCGTAGCTGTAGGGCGCTTTGCCACCGCTCACTTCGGCGCTGATCGAGACGCTTTGGCCACGTTCCAGCGTGGTCTTGTCCGGGGTGAGAGTGGGGATCGGCGCTTGTGACAAATTCGCTGGTGCGGGCGGCGTGTCACGCACCTCGATCACGCCGAGGCTGACATCGCCGCTGCCGAGCAGGGCGCCTTCGCCGTCGCGCGCCTCGACCCGGGCGTTGATGCTGCCGGCCGAGGTGCGCGAAACGGTGGGGGTCTGCGAGATCGGATTGGAAATCGTGGTGTCGTCGTTCACCGTCCAGTTCCAGCGCACGCCGTCGGGCGCCCCGCCTTGAATCTCGGCACGCAGCGAAATCCGCTCGTGGGTGGCGTAGCTGCCCTTGGGCACCGGCACCAACCCCCCTTTCTTGGCATCCCACAGCATCGGCCGCGTGCCGGGTTCCACAGCCCAGGCTTTCACCTGGTAGACCTGGCCGGTGTAGGTGGCGCTGATTTCGGCGATTTCGTCGCCGTGGTAGGGCACTCGCGCCAGCGTCTTCAGCACTACCGGTTTCGCGTCTTTCAGCTTGAAGCTGATCTCCCGCGCATTGGTCGATAGCTCCATGCGGTTGGAAGTCGGCGGGTCGAACCAGCGGAAGTCGATCAGTTTGTCGGCGACGGCGGGCTGGCTGTTCACCTGGGCGCGTATCTCTTGCCCGATGCGTCCTTGGCCTTCCGGGGGCGTGAAGCTGACGCTGAACTTCGGTGCGATGACTTTCACCGTTTCCTGGCCGCACTCGCCGACGCTGTGGAAGGCGCCTTCGATTTCTTCCTGGATTTCGCACCAGAGTTTGATCGAGCCCATGCGGTCATAGGTGACCTTGGTCTTGCCATCGCTGCTGGTCGGTGGGTTGAGGGTGACGGCGGGTTCTGCCTGCCAGACCACGCGCTGTTTACCGCTAGCCGTGGGCGCGGCGGCCGACGGCGTCACGCTGTCTATCTCCGGTGGCGGCGGTGTCACACCGACTGCATCCCAACGCGGGTCGGTCGTCACGGTTTTGACGTTGGTGACCCGCGCACATTCGTCGAACGGGTTGCTGGCGGTGTAGCCACGTCCGGCGCACGGGTCGGGCCCCGCTACGGCGGGTGGGGGCGGTTCCTTGCCGGGGAGTGAGAGGGTGGCGTTGCTGCCGTAGAACACGGTGGGCTGGGTGCCTTGCAGCTTCACCTGCGCGGCGGTGACGCGCACGGTAGCGCTGCCTTCGCCGCTCTTGCCCTCGGCGTCGCTGGCGCTGACGGTCACCGTCCATTCGCCGGCCCAGCGCGGGGTGACGCTGACTCGCGTTCCGCTGCCACCACTTGACCAGGCAAAGCGGTACGGTGCCTTGCCGCCGCCGGCGCTGGCGTTGAGGGTGACCGACTTGCCCAAGGGCAGGCTGGCGCTGGGCGCCGCTACCGTAACCTTGATGGCGGAGTCCGCATCCTTCTTGCCGGTGGGCAGGCCCACGTTGGCGCAACCCAGGGCGTATTTCAGGCGCGGGGTAACCGGTTTCGGGTAGGGGAAGGGCAGCTTGTGTTTCTCGGCGAGCTTTTCCACCGCCTCGAACCAGGCGCGGTAGCCGCCGTAACCGGCGCTATGCAGGGTATGGGTGGCATCCGGCAATTCCTGTTTCGCGATCCGGATGCGCTTCATTTCTTCCCAATGCTGGCCGGGCCAGGTGCCGACACAGCTTTCCTCGAACTTGCGGCCTTCGGTCTGGCAACGTTCGGTGCGTTTCTTCGTATCCTCGCTCGCGCTGCCACCATCCCAGCAACGACGTTCAACCTCGGTACGCTTGATTTCCACTTGCCGCGTGAGCTTGTCCCAGACGCTGGAGTCGATGTTATCGAGGGCGTCGATATACGGCCGCCAAGCCAGCGCCCAGTCGATGCGCTCGTCCTTGAGGGTTTTCAGGGCTGCGCCAAGCGCGTCGATGTTGGCCTGCCAGGCGACTACGTTCTGCATTTTGAGGTCGCTCTTCTTCTCGCTATCCAGGCGATCAGCCAGGATTTTCCAGTCGCGCGCCTTGAGGGCGGAGGCGATGAACTGGGCGAGATCGCCTGTGCCCTTCTTGCCCGTCGGCGTCAGGCTCACCGCGAGCGTGGGTTTGGGGTTGAGGGCGCGGCCGAGCAACACATCCTGGCTGGCATCGTCATAGCCGGGCGCCTTGATGGTCAGGTTGTAGCGGCCGCTGGGCACGCCGAATACGAGGGTGCTGCCGCTGGCCTTGCCGCTGCCGGGCTTGCCCAGGATGTCCGTGGGTTTGAGGTCGCCGGAGGCGCCGCCGATCTGTTTCTTGCCGTCCAGGGCATCGAGCACGGTGACGCTGAGTTGCACCGGCGCCTGTCTTTCCAGCCAGGCCTTGTACTCGTCGAGGATTTCATTGCGCGCCTTGCCGTGGGCGATGGCGCGATCGAGCAGCCAGGTTTTCTGGCGCGCGATGCCGGCGTCCTTGTAGGGCTTCATCCAGAGTTCGCGCGGGAACACACGTTCAAGGTAGCGCTGGTCCTCGGCATCCAGGGCGAGGTTGGGCAGATATTCCTTCTTGATGGCGAGCAGGGCGTCGCTGCCGGCGGTCAGCGAGCCGCCGACATGCTTCACCCAGGCATCACTGACTTCCTTGTCGGCAGCGGCGCGGCCGGACAGGAACAGGTCGCTGGTCAGGTAACGGGTGGAACCGTCTTTGGCGGCGAAGGCGGGCAGCGAGGTCTGCAACTGGTCGCGCGATTTGACGATGCTCTTGTAGGTGTCCAGATACTTTTTCACCACCTGCGCGGCGCGCGTGGTCTCGCTTTCCGTGGGCGCCTGAGCCTGGACGTTGCGCTTGGTTTCCCACAGCCAGTTGAACAGGGCCTTCAGGTTGTTGGTGTCCACCTCGGCATCGAGGGCGCGCAGCATGGCGTCCTCGATTTCCAGGTCGGCGGCGGCTTTACGCAGTTCCAGGAACAGTTCCGGCAACATGCCGGCGCCCAGGGCCTGGTCGGCCTGCTTGCGCTCTTCCAGGCGTTTGATCAGGTTGGTGATGAAGCCCAGCTTCACTTCCTCCCAGCGCACCAGGCCTTTTTCGGCGAGGCGATCCATGAGTTTCGGGCCGACGCTGGGGTGGCTGGCCATTTCTTCCAGCAGGGCGAGCGCCGGGTCGCTGGCGGCGAGATTTCTTTGCAGGACGCTGTCCACCTCGGTCCAGCGGGTGAGACCCTGGAATTCCGTGTTGTACGCGGCCCAGTCGAGGCGACCCTTGCCGATCTGCCGGCGCAGGGCTTCGACCTGTTCGCGGCGCATGGCGGCAAATTGCGAAAGGTCGATGGGGATGCCCCGGTGTTTGACCGAGATCAGGCGGTACACGCCCACCTTGGCTTTGTCGTGCTGCTCCATCTCGACCAGCTTGAAGGTGGCGCTGTCGTAGAGGGTGTCCACGAACAGGGCAAGTTGTTCGTTCCAGTAAGTCGAACTGGCCTGGGTGCCGATCATGGTGACCAGGCCCAGGGCGGCTTCCGGCAGGGCGAGCGGCGGAATCAGAGTGGTGACTACGTCCCAGCCGGCGCGGTAGGTGTTGCCCATGACCGCGCCTTCGATGGCGGAGCCGAGCGGGATGCGGCGGCGGAAGATTTCCGTGGCGAAGCCGCCCCAGCCCTCGTTGTTGAAGGCGTCGCGGTAGGACTTCATTTCATCCGCGAGGCCGTAGACCATCATGAACTTCATGCCCTGGCGGTCGGCGGAAGTCGCTTGCAGCGCGCTGTTGAGTTTCTGGTTGGTGGCTTTGATGCCCAGGGCGACATGGCTCTTCAGGGCGTTGAGTTCCTTCAACACGCCGGGCCGGGTCTTCGGGTCGAGGGCGGTCTGGCGGATCAGCTTCAGTTCCGTCTCGAAATCGCTGAACCCGGTTTCGCCACGAATCGAGCCAAGCAGACGGTCGTCGATGAAATCGAGCATCTGGTTGGTCTTCTCGACGCCGCTCATGGCGCCGGTTGCAGCCATCGCGGGGCTGCGGATCAAGGCATCGACGCTGCGTTCCATGATGTAGGCGGCGGTCATCTGGCGGCGCATCTCGCTGCCGTGCTGGCCCTCGGCCTTGAGCAGTTCCTCGACGAATTTCTTGTCCTTGAGTTCTTCCTCGGACAGCACCTTGGTGCCGAAGCGGCCGGCGAGGATGTTCATCAGTGCACGCACCTTGGCGTTGTTGTCGATCACCACCTTGGGCACTTCGACATCCTTGAAGGCCTTCACCTCGGCTTCCACCATGTCGACCAGACTGGTCATGTCCGCCCTGAGCTTGCCGACTTCCTGTTCAACATTGTCGCCACGCCGTTTGCGCTCGGTGAGATCCCGCATGCGGGTTTCCATTTCCTGGGTGCGGGTGGTGGAGCCCTGTTCAACGGTTTTCCACATGGCCTGGGTAGCTTTTTCATGGAAGGCGGCGATCTGGCCGGGGTCCAGCGACAACACCAGCTTCTGCGTGTCCTGGTCGAACACCACCTTCGGCGCGCTGCCGAGATACTCGGAAATGCGCTTGATCATGCTTTCCCGGATGGCCGCCGACTGTGGCTTGGTGTTGGCCCAGCCGGTGATGTCGCCGGCGAACTTGGCGAGATCGGCGTCGGCCGGTTTGCCGCCGGAGGCATCCAGCGATTTGTAGCTGCGGTCCAGGTATTTCGCGGCTTTCACTACTGCGTTGCTCATGTCGTAAATGCCGGTCTTGACGATGTCATGGCCGAAGTGGCGCACCATCTCCATCGACAGGCCGGGTTCGCTGTTGTGCGCCGGTTTGGGCACCTCCTTGCCGAAGGTTTCCGCCATTGCCCGTTCCATGGACAGCCCCATGGCCACGTCTTCGAACTCGATCTTTCTCTTCGAGCCGGTGGTCATGTCCACCAGTTGGTTGATCTTCATCTGCTCTTCAGCAAAGGCCATGCCGTGCTTGCCGATGTAGACCTCCAGGCCGGCCTTGCCGTGCGCGGTGGCGACGGAATCGAGCGCCTTGGGATCGAGCCCGGTGCGCCGCTTGATGACTTCCGCGTAGGCGTCCTTCATGGCCTGCGCCAGTTCCACGTCGTTGCAGACGAAACTGAAGTCGATGTCGCCGGTGAGGGTGAGGGCGGAGAGTTCCTGGGAGGCCCATTTCCCGACGTGGGAGATGAGCATCGAGTAGCCGTCCCTGGGCACCCGTCCGGCATCGACGAAGCGCTTCACCACCTCGTCGATGGCCGCCAGGGTTTCCTTGCGGCGCCAGGAAAGAAGGTGCAATTCCACGTCCGTGCCGCCACCGGCGAAGGTGGGGCCGAGAACATCACGGGCGAAGGCGGGGTTGCCGTCCACCAGTTTCGAGCGCACCTCGATCACGTCGAACAGGGTGGCGGGAATCTTGGCCAGGTCGGCATAGAACTCATAAGGCAGGCGGCTGCCGTCGTTTACTTCGGCCAGCATGCGCACGATGCGCGCGTCCTTGTCCGGGAAGCCCAGTACCTTGGCCATGCCTTCGATCTTGGTATGCCAGCCGCCCTTGGGGTCTTTCTTTTCGGGGGCGTCCAGCACCTTGAGTTCGAGGCTGTAGCTGTTCGCCAGCACCTTGGCGGTGATGCTCACCCGGCCGGGTTTGAGCGCGGTGACGCCGGCTTCTTTATTGCTCTTGGTGTCGAAGCGGATGCTGCCGTCCGGGTCGTTGTGCCAGCGGGTCTTGAACAAGCCGGAGACGCCTTCAAGACGAACCGTGGTGCTTTCGCCTGCCGCGATCTCCGTTTTGTCGGCGCGCAAGCCTTCATCGGCGAGCACTGGCTGAGGGAAAAGAATGGCCGGCAGAAATGCCAGCGACAGGGCGCTCAGAAAGCGCGCGAAAGAGGCGGGGCCAGGCATGATGATCTCCAGGCGGAGCGTGTTATTCGGGACATGCTTGTCTCATTCCGTGCTTATCGGGTTAACCCACACACCCACTACCGGTAGTGACGTAGGTTGGGCAAAGCGAAGCGTGCCCAACATCGCGGCGGTTCGTTGGGCACGCGCAGCTTTGCCCAACCTACAAGCCCATGCCACGAAATCACGAGCCTCTACATCGGGTGGGTGTGTGTGACAACCCGATAAGCACGTCTCATTCTATGAACGCTATTTGGCTTGGCAAGAAGGCCCCGCGCATTCCGTATTTCATTCCGCATTTCACTGCGTATTTCACTTATATCGCAGCGCACAAAACGCGGCCTGACTTCCTATAATCCCCGCGCATCAACCTTTTCCGGGTGCCCCCATGCTGATCGAACTGAAAACGCCTGAATTGTCCGAATCCGTGCAGAGCGGCTCCATTCTTGTCTGGCGCAAGCAGGCCGGCGAGCGGGTGCGGCGCGATGAAACCCTGACCGAACTGGAAACCGACAAGGTGATCCTGGAAGTGGCCGCGCCGGCGGACGGTGTGCTGGTGGAAATCCGTGTGCCGGTCGGCGGCGAGGTGAAATCGGGTGAAGTCCTGGCGCTGATCGACACGGAAGCCAGCGCCTCGCGTAGCCCGGATGCTGCGGAGTCGTTGGCGCGCAGCGCTTACGAATCCGGCGTCCCCCTTGCGGGGGCCGCGCAGCAGAATCCGGGAGCAACGATGGAAGTCCCGCAGCCCGTTCCGGAAAAACCGGCTGCTGTGCTGCCCCCCTCGCAGCGCCGCGAACTCAGCCGCCATGACGCGGAGGAGCCGCCGCCGGCACCAGCCAGCGCGCCCGCTCCGGCGATGCTCGCGGCCGCCGCCGCCAGCGCTGGAAAATGCCCGCCGTGCCCGACCTGTCCCGACTCGCTCGAACGCGGCGATCGCCATGTGCAGATGAGCCGCCTGCGCCAGCGCATCGCCGAACGCATGAAGGAGGCGCAGAACACGGCCGCCATATTGACCACCTTCAACGAGATCAACATGCAGCCGGTGATGGACTTGCGTGCCCGTTACCAGGAGCGCTTCCAGAAGGAACACGGGGTCAAGCTGGGCTTCATGTCGTTCTTCACCAAGGCGGTGTGCCAAGCGCTCAAGGCCTACCCTCTGGTCAATGCCAGCGTGGACGGGCGCGATATCGTCTACCACGACTATTTCGACATCGGGGTCGCGGTCAGTTCGGAACGCGGCCTGGTGGTGCCCATCCTGCGCGACGCCGACCGCATGTCGTTCTCGGCCGTGGAAAAACAGATCGCCGATTTCGGCCGCCGCGCCAACAGCCTGGAACTCACCCTGGATGAAATGGAAGGTGGCACCTTCACCATCTCCAACGGCGGCGTGTTCGGCTCCCTGCTCTCCACCCCCATCCTCAACCCACCGCAATCCGGCGTCCTCGGCCTGCACAAGATTCAGGATCGCCCCATCGCCGAAAACGGCCAGGTGGTCATCCGCCCGATGATGTACGTGGCGCTTTCGTATGACCACCGCCTCGTCGACGGCCGTGAAGCGGTGAGTTTCCTGCGCGCGGTGAAAGACGCGCTGGAAGACCCGGCGCGTTTGCTGCTGGAGTTGTGAGTGAACCGAGGTAAACATGTAGCGCAGGCGTCTCGCCTGCTTTGCCCTGCTGATCAGGCCCACGAAGCAGGCGAGACGCCTGCGCTACATATGGGCCTCCGGCATCACCCCGGCTAATGGACAATTTGGGATGAATGGCCTGTCTTGCGGCAGGCAATCCTGGTGACGGCCCGCCTCGCAGAGCGGCCGTCGATCCCGCGAAATCACCCGGAAAGCGGCTTGTCCGAGTCAGGCCCCAGGCCTACCATGGCTGCGGTTTTTATCGAACAAAAAGGAGTTGTCATGAAGCTCTCAGTCGTGTCGTCGGCACTTGCTTTTGCGCTTGCCACCGCATTGGCCACCGCATTGGCCACACCCGCCGCGCAAGCCGCCGATCCCCTCATCATCAAGTTTTCCCACGTGGTCGCGCCCGACACCCCGAAGGGACGCGCCGCGGACTACTTCAAGAAGCTTGCGGAATCCGCCAGCCATGGCCGCGTCAAGGTCGAGGTCTACCCGAACAGCCAGCTGTACAAGGATCGCGAGGAAATGGAAGCCCTCCAGATCGGCGCGGTGCAGATGCTGGCACCCTCGTTGGCGAAATTCGGGCCGCTCGGTGTGCGCTCCTTCGAGCTGTTCGATCTGCCCTACATCTTCCCCAACAAGGAGTCCCTCTACCGGGTGATGGACGGCGACATCGGCAAGAAACTGTTCAATCTGCTCGATGCCAAGGGCATCACCGGCCTCGCGTTCTGGGACAACGGCTTCAAGCAGATGAGCGCAAACAAGCCGCTGCACACACTGGAGAATTTCAAAGGGCTGAAGATGCGCATCCAGTCGTCCAAGGTGCTGGAAGCGCAGATGAAAGCACTGGGCGCCAACCCGCAGGTCATGGCCTTTTCCGAGGTGTATTCGGCGCTGCAACAGGGCGTGGTGGATGGCACCGAGAACCCGATGTCCAACCTTTACACCCAGAAAATGCATGAGGTGCAGAAGTATCTGACGATTTCCGACCACGGCTATCTGGGCTACGCGGTGATCGTCAACAAGAAGTTCTGGGACGAGCTGCCGGCCGACCTGCGCGGCACGCTGGACAAGGCCATGAAAGACACCACGGTGTTCGAGCGCAAGATCGCCCAGGAAGAAAACGACGAGGCACTGGCCAAGGTGAAGGCGGCCGGCACCACCCAGGTCTATGTGCTGCCCTACAAGGATCGCGTGGTCTGGCAACAGGCGCTGCTGCCGGTGCACAAGGAGTTCGAGGAGAAGATCGGCCGCGACCTGATTCAGGCCGCTTATCGAACCGCCGCCGAGGTGGAACAGGAAAAAACCACCCAGGCTGCCGCCCCCGCCAGGAAAGACAAGCCCGGCCCGGTGAAGGCGGACAAGGAGAAGAAATAAGTTGCCGTAGCATCAAATAGCGCCGTAGGTTGGGCAAAGCGAAGCCCAACGAACCGCCGCGATGTTGGGCACGCTTCGCTTTGCCCAACCTACGTCACTGGAAAACCAACCACACCGTAGGAGCGAGCTTGCTCGCGATAGCAACGCTAGGCCGGAGTGCCACCGTTGCATTCGCGAGCAAGCTCGCTCCTACGCGGTAGCGAAAAGGGAAGTTCCATGTTCCACCGCATCCTGGACCGACTGGAGGAGTGGCTGATCCTCTCCTTCATGGCCACCGCCACCCTGGTTACCTTTGTTTCCGTGGTGATGCGCTATCTCATGGGAACGGGTTTCACCTGGGCCACGGAACTCACCATTTACCTGTTCATCTGGATGGCCAAGTTCGGCGCCGCGTATGGCGTGCGCACCGGCATCCACGTCGGAGTGGACTATGTGGTGAACAAGCTGGAGGGCGCGAAGCGGCGTTTTTTGGTCATTACCGGCATCATTCTGGGCATCACCTTCACCGGGGTTATCGCCTTCTTCGGCGCCCGCTGGGTCATCTTCATTCACGGCACCGGGCAGGTCTCGCCCGATCTGGAATGGCCGATGTGGATCATCTATCTGGCGATTCCCTTCGGTTCCGGCCTGATGTGTTTCCGCTTCATCCAGTCTTTGCTGAAATTCCTGCGCAGCGGTGAAACCACGTCGGCTGGCCCGACCGCCGAGCTGCGCGAGGGCGCCCTGAAGGAGCTTGCGAAATGACCGCCGCCCTCATCATGAGCATCCTCACCCTGATGCTCATCACCGGAACGCCCATCTCCATCGCCCTGGGGATGACGGTGATGACCTTCCTGGTGTTTTTCTCGTCATTCGACATGACCACGGTGAACATCATCTCGCAGCGCCTGTTCACCGGCCTGGAGAGCTTCGCCATCATGGCCGTGCCGTTCTTCATCCTGGCCGGCACCTTCCTCACCGACGGCGGCGTCGCCAAACGCATCATCGCTTTCGCCGTCACCCTGGTGGGCTGGATGCCCGGCGGCCTGGCGATGGCCTCCGTGGTGGCCTGCGCCTTCTTCGCCACCCTGTCCGGCTCCAGCCCGGCGACCGTCATGGCCATCGGCTCGCTGATGCTCCCCGCGATGATCCAGCAGGGCTATCCGAAAAAATTCTCCACCGGCCTGATCGCCTGTTCCGGCAGCTTAGGCATCCTGATTCCGCCGTCCATCGTCATGATCGTGTACGCGGTGGCCACCTCGGAATCGGCCGGCAAGCTGTTCGTCGCCGGCATCGTCCCGGGCATCCTGCTGGCCCTGGTGCTGATGGGCGTGACCTTCATCTACGCGAAGAAGCACAACTTCCCCACCCTCCCGCGCGCCAGTTTCAAGGAAGTCGTGAAATCTTTCCTCGACGCTTTCTGGGGCCTGATGCTGGTGGTCATCGTCATGGGCGGCATCTACGGCGGCGTGTTCACGCCCACCGAAGCAGCGGCGGTCTCCGCCGTATACGCCTTCATCTGCGCCACCTTCATCTACCGCAGCCTGGCCTTCCGCGACATCGGCCGGGTGCTGCTGCACGCCGCCAACACCTCGTCCATGCTGCTGTACATCATCACCAACGCCATCCTGTTCAACTTCCTGCTCACCTCGGAACAGATCCCGCAGTCCGTGGCCGCCTGGGTCATCGAGCAGAACCTGCAAGCCTGGCAGTTCCTGTTGTTCGTCAATGTCGTGCTGCTGCTCGCCGGGCAGTTCATGGAGCCCAGTTCCATCATCCTGATCCTCGCACCCCTGTTCCTGCCCATTGCCAAGGTGCTGGGCATCGACCCCATCCACCTGGGCATCATCATGACCGTGAACATGGAGATCGGCATGATCACGCCGCCGGTAGGGCTCAACCTCTATGTCGCCAGCCACCTCTCGAAAATGGGGCTGACCGAGGTCTCCAAAGCCGCCCTGCCGTTCGTCGGCGTCATGCTGGTTTACCTGGCCCTGATTACCTACGTGCCGGAGATTTCGTTGTTCCTGGTGGATGTGCTGTACCCGCCCAACCCGGCGGCGGCCATCTCGCCGGTGCAGGCCTTTGATTGAGGCGTGCTTATCCGGTTGCCACAGGCAACCCCCAGATAGGGATCAACCCGGAAATTCCGGCTCTATGTGATTCGTAGCGCCGTAGGTTGGGCAAAGCGAAGCGTGCCCAACGAACCGCCGCGAGGGTGCGCGCGGCGTCCCCCACGCAATCAACCCGGAAATTCCTCAATCGGCATGGGTCTGCCGAACAGATAGCCCTGGAAGTTGACGCAGCCGTGGCTGGCCAGGAAATCGCGTTGCAGCGGGGTTTCCACGCCTTCGGCGATGACCGGCAGGCCCAGGCTCGCGCCGAGGGCGATGATGGCGCAGGCGATGGCGGCGTCGTTGGGTTTGCTGAGCACATCCTGGACGAAGGAGCGGTCGATCTTGAGTTGATCCAGTGGCAGCCGCTTCAGATAGGTCAGCGAGGAATAGCCGGTGCCGAAGTCGTCGAGCGCGAAGCCGATGCCGTGGGTTTTCAGGGTAGCCATTTTGTCCGCCGTGGCTTCCACGTTGTCCAGCAGCAGGCTCTCCGTGAGTTCCAGTTTCAAGCGCCACGGATTGGCGCCGGTGTGGTCGATCACGGCCAGCACCTGGTCGACGAAGTCAGGGTGGCGGAACTGGCGGGCGCTGACGTTCACGGCCAGGGTCAACTGGGCCTGGCTGGGGCTTTTCCCCCAGATACTCAGTTGCCGGCAGGCTTCCACCAGCGCCCAATGTCCGAGGCTGACGATGAGGCCGGACTCTTCGGTCAGGGCGATGAATTCACCGGGCGCGACCAGGCCCCGTTGCGGGTGGTTCCAGCGCAGCAGCGCTTCCGCGCCCGTTACCCGGCCGCACCCATCGACTTGCGGCTGGTAGTGCAGCAGGAACTGGCCGGCACGCATGCCGCGGCGTAGTTCCGCGTCCAGCACGGCGCGCGCCTCGACCCGCGCCTGCATGGTGTGGTCGAAGAAGCGCAGGGTGTTGCGACCGGCTTCCTTGGCCTGGTACATGGCCAGATCGGCGCGTTTCAGCAGATCGTCGATGCTGTCGTGGGCGGTATCGAACAGGGTGATGCCGATGCTGGGGGTGCTGCGTTGTTCATTGCCGTTCAGGTCATAGGGACGATTGAGCGCGGCGATGATCTTTTCGCCGACCGCTTCGGCCTGAAGCACGGCCTCCTCCAGACTGCCGCTGAGGTCTTCCAGCATCACCACGAACTCGTCGCCACCCAGGCGGGAAACGGTATCGCCCTCGCGCACGCATTCCACCAGACGTTGCGCCACCTGGATCAGCAACAGATCGCCGACATCATGGCCGAGGGTGTCGTTGAGGCCCTTGAAGTCGTCCAGGTCGATGAACAGCAGCGCGCCGGCGCGATGGTTGCGCCCGCTGGCGGCCAGGGCTTGTTGCAGGCGGTCCAGCAGCAGACGGCGATTGGGTAGCTGGGTGAGCGCGTCATAAAACGCGAGCTGACGGATTTTTTCTTCCTGCAATTTCAGGTGTGCTTCCAGGCGGGCGCGGGTGCGGGCATGGCGGATCGCGCGGCTGATCTGTTCGGCGTCGAACTCACCCTTGATCAGATAATCCTGGGCGCCGGCTTCCAGGACTTCGGCTTCGAATTCGGCATCACGGTGGCCGGAGAGCACGACGATGGGGGTTTCCGGCGCCAGGCCATGCACGGCCGTGACCGTGGCCAGGCCGGCACAGTCGGGCAGGGCGAGATCGAGCAGGACCAGGTCCGGCACGGCTTCCGCGACGCTGTTCCGCGCTTCCTTGATCGAGGAAGCCACCGTTAGCCGTGGCGCCAGGCCGCCGAAACGGGTCGGGCGCAGCATGGCCGCGATCAGGCCGGCATCGCCGGGATCGTCTTCGATCAACAGGATGCGCAGAGGTTGTGTCATAGCGCCCTCTCAGCCTCGTAGCTGCTGCGTGTCATATCCCGCTCTCGGGCAGGCGCACCAGGGCGAACCAGTAATTCCCCAGGCTGCGGATGGCGGACGAGAACTGTTCCATGTCCACCGGCTTGGTGATGTAGCCGGCGGCGCACAACTGGTAGGAGGCCACCACGTCGCGTTCCACATCGGAGGTGGTCAGCACCACCACGGGAATGTCGGCGAGGGCCGAATCTTTCTTGACGACCGCGAGGAACTCGCGGCCATCCATGCGCGGCAGGTTGAGGTCGAGCAGGATCAGGTTGGGGCGCGGCACTTCCGCGAATGGCTCCTGGCGGCGTAAAAATTGCAGCGCCTCGACACCATCGCAGGTGACATGCAGATCGACCAGCAGGCGGTTCTCGCGCAGCGCGACCTTGACCAGATGGGCGTCGGCCGGCTCGTCTTCCACCAGGAGGACGACGAAGGGTTTGCGGGGGTTCATGCGGTTTCTCCTGTGGGGTCGTCATTCCCGCGAACGCGGGAATCGTGCGCCCGTGAAGGCGCGTAAACAGCATGGTGGAAGTCCGTGTCGGGGCAAGCCATGACCCCGAAGCTGAAGGTAACTGCGTCGCTGCGAAGCGGGGTGGAGAGCAACCGGAAGC
>JAUYFG010000134.1 GCA_030690985.1 Pseudomonadota bacterium | reverse complement strand
TGCGCCCGCTCGTCGAGCCGCTCTTCCACCTCGCCGAGCGCGGTCTCCCGGCCCCGGAGATAACCGCCCAGCGAGGTGGTCGCCAGCAAGGCGGCCAGCAGAGCGGCCAGCAGCCGGGGGCGATGACCGAGGTAGCCGATCGGGCTGCCGCCCTTGGTGGCGCGTGGAAATTTGAACATGATTGCCGCCCTTACCCCGCGTCAGGCATAAACCTCGACGAATGTGCTTGAGGAATGCGGGACGGGAATGCCCTGCCCCCCTTCCCTGAGACCCTCAAGATGAAACTCGATTGCTTCTTGAATGAGTTGGAGAGCCTCTTGCTCTGACTCGCCAACGGCAACGCACCCCGGAAGGTCGGGGACATATGCCCCGTAACTGCTTGGGCCCTGTTCTACAACGACCATGTAGCGCATGCGATTACTCCTTGAGACCCGCCTGTTTCAGAACGCTGTTGAGCGTTCCGGGCGGAACATCCACGCTGGGTTTCCCCGCAATGGTAACCGTGCCCGCCACGGTAGCGTGATGAAATTGACGATGGCTACCCTTCTGGCGCACTTGATACCAGCCAGCCGACTCGATTAGAGCGGCGAGGTCTTTGACTTTCATGCCGACAGAATGGCATGGGTGGCTGGGCGGCGCCCCTCGTTCACGTCGGCCTTCCCTTTTCGAAGGCGCGCGGTGAACCAGAAAGTGCTGCCGACGCCCAGCGAACGAAACCCATGCCGAAGGCCACCACCCCGGCGAGCAGGAACACGCTATTGAGGAAGGCAACCTGGATGTCCGTTTCCCGCGCCGGGCCGGAACGCCCGGCGTCGAACGGGGATAACCAGTTTCGCGTCATTCGGGTGGCCCTTTCATCCTTCCCGGCCATCGCATACCACCCCTGCCCGGAGTTGGTTTTGGATGAATCAGTGCGGAATGCGCAAGACGGCGACGAGCACGCCCACGGCGACGGCGAAAAACGCGCCGAGCTTGACGACGAGGCGCAATTCCATCGCCTGCATGTCCTTGCCCATGCCGTCAATCCGATTTTCCA